>NZ_JBSXNU010000001.1:0-2271 GCF_056857815.1 Qipengyuania sp. B-5
ATGCTTCAGATCATGGGGGGCATGCCCCCCATGATCTGATGACCAGACTGGCGGCATAATCACATCCGGGATTAGCTTAACTTCGCCGCCAACCTGTCCAAGAAGGCGGGACCACCTCAGAACAAAATACTCGCACCGAAGGCCTTCAACCGAGGCTCTGACTTATCAGTCGGCGAGGAGGCGAACCCCTTGGAGCTGTACGATCAGGCCGTATCACTCGCAGCTGTGGGCGCTTGGTCCTGCGATATCGAAAGCGAACGTCTTGCCTGGACAGGTGGAGTTTTTGAACTCTTCGGACTTTCGCCCGAGCAGCAACTCGAGCGCCAGAGCATTGTCGAACTCTATTGCAAACAGTCACGCGAGCTACTCGAGCGAAGACGATCACATGCAATCGAAACGGGCGGAGCCTTTTCGCTCGACGCCAAAATCGTGCGCCCTGACGGCGAGGAACGCTGGATACGAATAAACGCCGCAACGCGAAGCTCCGGTGGGCGAGCCAGAACTCTTTACGGTATGAAGCAGGACATTACCGAGGACCATGCCCGGTGGGAGGCCCTAAGAGCTGCGGCCGAACTGGATCCGCTCACTGGCGTTGGAAACCGCGCACGCTTTCAGCGTTTCCTGGACCAACCAGATGAGACTGCTCATACCGATGTCGGGGCGCTAATTTTATTCGACATGGACGAGTTTAAGCGGCTCAACGACCGGTGGGGACACTCGGGCGGGGATGCATGTCTTGCCGCTTTCGGAGAGCGGCTGCGAAATGCGTTTCCCGAAGCGAGTATGATAGCCAGGATCGGCGGCGACGAATTTGCAGTTCTGGCCCCGCCAGTTAGTTCATCTCACGAAGCGGAGATCGCTGTGCGATCGCGCATCGGCAGTCTTAGAAGCCCTGTGCCTTGGAAGGGCGAGTTACTACCACTCAACGTCTCGGTCGGTCTCGCCTTCGTCGGACAAGGAGAGCGATTGGATCCGCAGAGATTGTTCGAGGCAGCCGATAGGGCGCTCTACATTGCGAAGAGAGATGCCTCGAACTTTCTTGTCTGCTTATGACGGACCTTGCGTATCCGAGGCACGTAGCGTTTCGTCCAGCAATTGATTTTTGAGAATCCCGGAAGGCCTAAGCTTAGTCCGCTTCTCAGTCCTACTTCACTGAAAGCGGACAAGTCAGCATGCGGCCCCATGGCGGTCGGTCAGAAAAGCGCCCTCATATTGGTCATTCCGATCGTCACCATTGTCGCCCAAGAGCTGTCATTCGTTCAGCACAGGGTCGGCGGCAACTAGGCCGGTTGTGAGGTGCGTTCTAAAGTCGGAACGATTCTGTGCAGTCTTTCGCCAGAGCTATCGTTCGCTGAAGTTCTTCAGCTTAAAGATAAGTCATGTCTCTCGCCACGGCTTGGAAATGGATTAGCCGCGCCCTCTTAAGCGCTTCCACCGCTCTCGGCACTTATGCGGCTGGAATGACGGTGTTCGGTTGGCCAAAGCCGACTTGGACTTGGCTAGCGTTCTTGCTCGACTTTCCGCTTTGGATTTGGCTGGTCACAGTGCTTGTGATCTTGCTTGCTGTGACGGGAATTCAAAACCGTCGCTTAAAGCGGCAAGTAGCGATTTTGACGGACACAGACGGTATCGCTGGTCCCATACTCGTCGGTCCACCGATGCCTGACATGACTCTGAAGGATGTTGTATCTCAAATCCGCGACTACCTTTTCGCGCAAGGTGTGGCCGAGGATGAAATCACCGGGCAGCGAGTAAACACAGAATTTGCCGATGGATTGAGCCTGCATAGCCCAAGTGTGTGGGGCCGTTATGAAGGCACTGGTGCACTGGATTCTTTGGGTCAATGGAACCTGTCGAGTGCGACGTTGAACATTGCCCAAAATCAAATTCGCGTCGCAAGCGAATGGACGACAGTTACCTACACCGACTTGCGCTTCAACCGCTCTGAGATCGATCAGATTTGGCCGCTACCGGCCTGACGTCCGCTGCTCGATGAAGTCAGCGATCTTATTAGTAGCCTCGCGCAGCACGTCCTTGTCGAGGCGCGACACGTGGGCGTCGCTCGATGTCCAAATGGCTCAACATTCATCCGATGTTGCAAGCTCTTGCCGAAAGCAACCAGTATCCGAAAAGGCGTCGTAAGTGGAAGGTCTGAGGTGGTCCCGCCTTCTTGGACAGGTTGGCGGCGAAGTTAAGCTAATCCCGGATGTGATTATGCCGCCAGTCTGGTCATCAGATCATGGGGGGCATGCCCCCCATGATCTGAAGCAT
>NZ_JBSXNU010000002.1:0-2014 GCF_056857815.1 Qipengyuania sp. B-5
AAGAGAAAGGATCAAGCGAAAGACACTCGAACATCGGCGCTTGCAACACTGCAAGCTCGCCGCCTAAACATCAATCCGAGACGAGGCCCACACTCCGCTGATCTACGCCACGAGTTGTGCCAAATGTTCTGACGACGGACAGGTGCTTCACCGCAACTTTTTGGGTGCCCACGACTACGTGCGTATTCGACCGAGCGGGCAGAAGCTCGATGAAGAGCTGTTGCACGTGGTCAAGCGACCGCCCTTCGCGCCAAACATGGTCGAGCCCATCGATGAAAACAATAAGTTGGCGACCTAATTCCGCAGCGCGACGCGACGCTTTTTCGAGACTTTCGGCAAGCGGTACGCGCTCGAGATCGAGTTCGGGCAACTGCTCTTGAATCTGGCGAACAAGAGAGGTCTCAATGTCCTGATAGTAGAAGCGAGCGGAATCACGATCGGAGAGCCTCAGGAAATAGTGATGCCGTATGCAGATTTGTTTGTCGGCCTTTAGCATTGCGAAGCAATGACTGAGAAATGTACTTTTCCCACGACCAGGTGTACCCCAAAGTACGGTCACTCCATCGGTAGTGGTAACACGCTTGCAAAAGGCGGTTTCGAATTTTGCGTCGGGAGGTTGATAACCTGGCGGCACATCGAAATCCTGATCTAGCGGCCGCGGTCGCTCTCGCGAGATGACTGCACGTACGTGGGAGTGTCGCACGCGGCCATCAGGTGCGGGACTTTGCTTCAGTGTCGCCCACTTTTTGACCTCGCGGCAAAGGTTGAACCACCCCGCCTCATCTGTGTCGGACGGAATCAGCAGTGCGCGCAGATTGTATTCGAGATCGTCGATGCGCGGTTTGCTGTGATTGAACCGAAACCGTGCGAAGAATGCTCTGGCATTTGAGGGCGAACCAAGTTGCTTGGCGATCTTGGCCGCCAATGCTGGTTCCACCTTGGAGAAATCAATCGATTGATTCTTGAGCGCTGTGGCGAACTGTCCAGCCGGCCGGCGATCGGTCACTAGTTGGGCGGTGGCAAGTTGTCCGGTGGCGGCCCAGTGATCTGCGGTAGCCGCCCACTTTTGTAGAAGTGATCGACCATTCTTCGTGCGCTTCATAAGCCAGTCCCAGTCTAGCTGGTTGGCAGGATCGTCGGGGTCGACTGTGAATTTGACTTGAGTAATCTCAAAGCGTCCGTCGGTGCGGCACGCGACAATATCGTCGATCGATGCGAACGCCTTGTAATCGCTATCTAACTCGACCCATCTGAAACGGTCAGGCTGGCGATAGAAATCGATCAAGATGGCTATTGCGGACAGGTCTTGATAGTCGAAGCTAGCCCGCAGGATCCCCGGTTTCTTGTATATCGACGTCATGCTGCGATCTTATGCGATGCGGTGACCTATCGTCCAAGCGCAATGGCAATAAAATTCTGCGTATTGTGTAGTTTGCGATGTCCGCTTTCGGACGCTTCAAGATAGATCAGCAGTGGCTGAAATGAGGGCGCGTTGCTGCCGGAGTTTGGTACTCGCATCGACGGCAGCTTTCGCGGCTTAGCCTTCTGAAAGCGGACTGGAAGCTTCCCACCCTATTCCGTTGAAAAAGTCGCCGCTGGCTGCGCTGGTTTAAGGTTCCGGATCGAGGGCGAGTGAGGCCGCTGCCTCTCTCAGGCGGTTGTGAGGCCCGGCATGGGTCGCATCTTGGCCAGTTTCCGGAGGTTCTGGGCTGCGGCGGCGAGGTGGAACTCGTCTTTTGCTCCGTTGGGACCCCGCAGACGCAAGCGGTCTAGCTTCAGGATCCTCTTGAGGTGCGCAAAGAGCATCTCGACCTTCTTTCGCTGTCGACGGGAGACGAGATATGCGTCACTTTTGGAGATATCGCGTGCCAGGTCGCGTGCGCCTTCGTGGACCGAGCGCACGATCTTGCGGGTCGCCGTGCGGGGTGCGCAGCGCTGCTTGAGATTGCATGCCTGACAGTCCTTCTGGCTCGCACGGTAGCGGATGAAGCCATCGGCATTGGCCAGCGGGCGC
>NZ_JBSXNU010000003.1:0-3207 GCF_056857815.1 Qipengyuania sp. B-5
TGGTCGAGCGTTTCTTCGGGAAACTCAAAAACGCCAGAGGCTTGGCCACCAGATACGACAAACGAAGCGATAACTTCCTCGCTGCCATCAAGCTCTTCTGCACACGCCTATGGATCGCCGCTAATGAGTCTACGCCCTAGCCGAATACATCGAGGCAAACAGGATGAGCCATGTGCGCGGCGCTCCCTTCCATCCGCAGACGCAGGGCAAGATCGAACGCTGGCACCAGACCCTGAAGAACCGCGTGCTGCTGGAAAACTACTTCCTGCCCGGCGATCTCCAACAGCAGATCGAGGCCTTCGTCGAGCACTATAACCACCAGCGCTACCACGAGAGCCTGGACAATGTGACACCCGCCGATGCCTACTTCGGCAGGGCTGCCGCCATCATCAAACGAAGAGAAAGGATCAAGCGAAAGACACTCGAACATCGGCGCTTGCAACACTGCAAGCTCGCCGCCTAAACATCAATCCGAGACGAGGCCAACACTCCGCTGATCTACGCCGCGAGTTGTGCCAAATGTTCTGACGACGGACAGTAAGGAGCCAACCCATCGGACCTTCGAGGCGGGGTAAGCTGCAACCAAATCGTCTTTTGTCACCTCATCATGGATCAGCAATGTGAGCTTCGTTTCTTCCCCAAGGATTGCATGTGAGTCATTCCGGTTTTGCACATCCCAAAAGGACGGAGCCCACATCGTTCGCGTTCGCGATGTTAGAGGCCAGTTGTGCGCAACCGCATGAACAGTGAAGAATACGGGGCTGGCATCTCCCACCTCATCCCATAGTTTTGCGTGCCGCTCTCGGAACCTCTCGATCACCTGTGGCTGGATGGCCTCGATGGCGGACCACTGCGAGTGGAAACCGCTGTCAGAAATTTCTTGGTTTGAAAGAGCGTCAACTCCGAGTTCCCGACAAGCGAATTTGTAAGCGCGGTCGAAACTCTCGATAACTACACCCCGGTGCCCGCCGCCGACTTGCCTTTCGTTGAACTCCTCCGCTTTCTCCTTGGCGGTCTTGTAGTCAGGAAACGCATACATGACTTTGCCATCGTTCTCGGCCTTGAGCCACCGGTCGATGCGAGCGTGGTTGGTGAATAACCCAGTGGTTTTGGTAATGCCTTCGGGCGCACAGATTAACGCTAATTTTTCCCGACGGATGACATCCAAGAGTAGCCTTGAGATTTCCTTACGGGCCGCGTCCTTATCGACTGCCGCCTGTGCAAAGGCTTGCTCGACGGGCGACCGCACACGGTTATTCAGAAGCTCAAATTCGTCAGACCACTGATCCATCATCTCACCGAGCGGTCTTGGTAGTCGCGGCATTGTCGTCGAAGTGAGGTTGAGCGGGTTCGCCCCGTTGATCAACACAGTCCGATGATCGAAATTCATGATTGAGGAGGGGGTGCCATCGCCAGCATGGTTGAAGAATGTGGCCTGAACCGAGCCCTGATGTTCTACGAAGTCATGGAAAGCTGGGAATGCATTCGCGTTGAAGATTTCGCGCATCTTGTCTCGGCAGAAATCTAGCCTGCCTCCGATTGGCAAAGGGGTTATCTGCCTTCGTGATGACGACTTGGCAGTCGGCGCGCTTCTTACAAAAAGCGTTGGGTCAAAGAACATCGCCGTCGCTCCTTTGGCCGCGCGATCACGAAACCGCTCCCATAGTGTGACTTGCGGCACATATTCCCCGGCAGGAATTCCAAGGATGTTTGGCTTTTCGAGTTCACGGACTCCGTTTGGAATACGCCGGAACTGTTCGGGTGCCCTCAAACTGGCATCTGCATCGATTCCCGGCATGAGAATCTTCAAAACCTCACTGCGAAGTTTGTCCCAGTGAGCGCACAGTCCCCCTCGTATATCTCCATCTATGCCAACGCTCTGCGCGAAGGCAGTGTTGAAGACCACATGGATGTGAAGGCTCTTGTTGCCCGAGTAGTTTACCGTGATCCCCTCGAAATCGACCCAGCGCGAGCAGCAGCGATAAAGGTCGCCAATTGGGCAATCGAGAGGCTTGCCGGTTCTGCTGCGACACCATCGGAGTTGGTCGGACAAGAAGCCCAAATCATTCTTATCGAACTCAAAGGTGAATACCTGCGAGTTACCCCAAACGACGCGATCTTTCGGTGCGACCCAACCCTCTTTACCGTCCCTGACATCAGGCGCGGGAGGTATGGAAAGGGGGTTTGTGAAATAGGTCAGTGCACGCCAAGCATTGGGTTCTGTCATCATCGTTTGCGCGATGCGGTGGTTGCGTCCAGCCAACCAATGGTCGGTTGAGAGACCAATGTATCTATTGTTTGACGGTTGATAGAATTGGGGGGCGATAACCCGGGTGTGGAATTCAGAGGAAGGCGATTGAAGCGCTTTTCTGAATTGGCGAACCTCTTTCGGACCTAATAAGGAGGCCGCGTAAACAATAAAATCCTTCATTTCTATCCCTACACCCTAAAGTTGGATGACGGGAGATGATTGAGGGTAGTCCAACCAATATCTCGCGGGCATGAATCCATGAGCCTCCCGTCGGATATATTTATACGCTACCCCCTCGACATTCTTCAATATTGGTGTTGCGCTGACGCGATGGGAAAATCTGCCCGTAAGTGTGGTTCGTTAGGAGTATTAATAGGAACTGCGCTTATGGGTTGGTTTTTGCCCCCACGCATCGCCCTACATCCTCATCGCATCAGCGGTTCGTTATCCCGCCGCGTTCGTGATGAGGCTCATCAAGTGATTTCCGGCACCGTAGAGCATCTTATGCTTGTCGCGCGTGTAATCGTCACGCGGGCTATAGAAGCCGAGGATCGTGCGATGCTTGTCCCGCGCGATCTGCTCACTCGGTGTCTGCTCAATATAGCCGATGATCCTCTGGAAGCGGTCGCGAACGATGGTCTCGGTCATAATAGTCTCCTGCAATAATGCAGGTCGCTCCAGTTCGAGTTTTTGTCGAACTTTTTGCTCTCGCCCCAATTGGGTAAACCCGCACTGGTCGTCAGCGGTGAGACGGTATCGGCGTCCCGTTTGAATTAGTTCGACAATTTTGAAACATGTGAGAGTCTGTCTCTAGACCTATTGTGTTGAAAAACTCGGCCTGACCCGATCCGCAGCCGATTTTCCGTAATAATGATTCAACGGGAGAAGGCGTCTTGAAGTAATGATGCGGGCATGAGCTCTTATGAGTTTTAATATTTCCCGCCAAAGGTGCCTGC
>NZ_JBSXNU010000004.1:0-2272 GCF_056857815.1 Qipengyuania sp. B-5
GGGACCGGAAGAACCAGGGCTTTCCACCGTGCTTCATCAGCACGCTGCGGGTGATGTGGTTCCGGTCCGCGAACTCCCATACGGGCCCGCAGCACGAAAAGCTGCACCAGGAGGCCGGACAGATGGCAGCATCCGACTACGTGCCAAACCTCTCAAAATACCGCTTGCATCCTGCGGGGCGTCCACAGATGGAAAGCGGACCATCGCCCTTTATCCAGTAAGTAAGATTTCTTTTCATTGAGACCTACCGGCGCACATGGAAGAATGATCACAACCAATCGAGAAAATCAGGTGTCACGCGAGAGAACAGCCGCAAGTTCGAGAAGTCTGCTGGAATCGAGTTCGCCCACCAATCCAATGGCCGATTGTCCTTCTTTCCAGTAAGCTACCGCAACTCCGTTATCGGCCTCCATCATGGGCAGCGCGCCGAAGGTAGTCTCGGCCTGCGCTGCGAAGAGCGAAATGGTTTCGCCCGACGGGGTTTTCACCGACACCATGACTGAATTGCCTAGGTCAGATGGGTAGAGTTGGGCGTCCAACACGGTCCATCCTGAAGGCAAGGCAGGAAGGTTAATACCTGTCACGTCGAGAATTTCGCGCCGGTTGAGCTCAATGATCTCAGTTTGCGATGTCATTTCCCATCGGACCTGGCTCGCACTGTAGGCCTCTTGCGCCTCATTGACGAAAGAGGCCGCACTCGCCCGCGTGGAAAAATCGCCCAACCATTCGTTCGCAAACCAGCCAGAGGCAAACAATGCAGCTAACCCAGCGACCCGGCGCCAGCGAATAGTCCGGGCATTGTCGTTGGCGAACCGCGGTCGTGATGAAGCAAGGGTGTTAGAGCCGTCAGCCTTCCGACCCACTAATGTCCCCTTGCTACTCTCATTTTCCCTTTCGAAGTTAATCTCAGGCCATTTGCGCCGCCACCGCTTTGCAACCACCCTCTCTCCGGGCCTAGCGGCGTCATCCAAAAGAATTATCCCTCCCGGCGCGAGGCGCTTGAACAGTATCTCGGCAGCTCCGCGCACAAACGGATGGACAGCCCAAGGCGGACCATCGATGATGATCAGGTCAATTTGGTCCGGCAAATGGTCGAGCTCATACCATCGTCCGGGCCACCCCTCGATAGTGGCAGTCAGTGGGGCGCAGCGGATTTGAGCCTCTACCCCCTCGCTTGCTAACCATTCCCCGGTCGCAGCTACAAAATCGGCATGCTGATCGAAACTGAACAACTTTCCTTGTCCGTTCTGTTGCATAGCCTTGGCACAGACGAGGGTAGAGGCTCCTGCTCCTAGTTCGACGACAACTCGTGGCTGCAGTTCTTCTACAGCGTCGACAATTCGGTGCAGGAATCCAGTATCGGCCTTCCAGCTCCCAAGGTTCGGCAGAGCGCCCGCACCCAGCGAAACCCTGTTCATTAGCTCGTACTTGCTACGCTGGGTCCCACCCCAGAGACTTTTTAAGAGCCAAGGCCAGCCTATCGCCCCAAAGGCCACGCGATAGAGGACATCGGAGATTGGAGATGCTGCTCTGGTTTCATTATGATCCCGAAGCGAGAGAAGGCCAGTGGTATGGCGTGACGTCATTATGGGTGTCCAACAAAGCAAAAAAGCGTGAGGGCAGATGAGGCTCCTAAATTTTCGCTAGCATGAACTCTTCCCGATCCGCACCAAGAATGATGTCGAATGTGGAAGGGCGAAAGCCTTGAATGCCATTTGAGTTAATTCGGTTCGAACGCCCGGAATTTTAGTCGGCAGTCGAATGTCCGCAATTGGTCAGCACTGCACAGGGCACAAGTGGCGACAACGGGGTGGTTAGCGGACTTACCTTATCTTGATCTTCGTCTGTGTGGCCTCGGTGGCTAACAGGCGCAGCTTCTCCAAGAAATCAGAATCCAGATTTTCCGTGTTTTCGATCACGAGCTTCGCGTTCGGCCACCCCGGACCGCCACTTTCAACTGCATCCCAGAAGGCATCAAGGTTCCGTCCAAAGAGTGCCGCTCCCGCTGGCTGGACCTGAGTGAGATAGAGTTGCCAGAACTCATCAGCGGTTTTCACGCCAGCACAATCGATCAAGACAGTCCGCATAGAGGACGTTTCGCATGGAAGTCGCAAAGTCCGCAACGGGTCGTAGCACGAACCCGCTTCGCGGGAGGGGTGCTGGCGGCGCGGGTGACGCCAGAGCAAGAACGTAGCGAGTAGATCGAACAAGGCCGACCATTCCGGCTCCTTCAACCGAGGAGTCGAGAGATGAACGATCTTGTACCTGTTTC
>NZ_JBSXNU010000005.1:0-2848 GCF_056857815.1 Qipengyuania sp. B-5
TTCAACAACCGGCGCCTGCTCGCGCCCATCGGCAATATCCCGCCTGCCGAAGCTGAAGCACGATACTACGCCATGCTGGACGACACGCCCATGGCGGCATAATTTAAACCGAATGGCCTCCGGCAATCCCGGGGCGGTTCAGTTGGTCCGAAGCGTAAGAATGACCAATCTCTAATAGGCTTAAGTGGGTCTCCACCGTCACCTCGAAAGGGAAATCGGCAACCTTCCTCATTTTCTGAATCTCAGGACGCTTATTGAAGAGTTCGAGGAAGGCTGGCCGTGTCATCCGGTATTTATCGCGGGACGACGCTCGCGGCCTACGTTGATGTCGTTCCGCGTCGATAGGCCTCGTCGAACGCAGCTTCCAGCGAAGAATTACATCCTCTGAGACCTTGGACGACTTCGCGCGCCCATTCGAAATATTGAAGGCGGCGTTCAGGTGACCAATCGGCAGGAGGTGCGGCGAGCAGGTCTCTCAAATTCGCGATCTTGTCAGCGAGTTTGACGAGTTTTGCGCCGTGAGATTTGGTCGAGGATTTCACGACCTGAAGTCTCTTTCGCTCTTCCTTCGGTAGCGACTTGTCGTCAGTCACCTCGGCAATGATGGAAGCGACGCGCTTGCCGAACTGAGCTTCCACTTCCTCAATTGTCGTTTCCGTGTCTTCGACAGTATCATGTAGGAGTGCGGCGGCGATCACCTGCGCATCGTCCACATCTCCCTCCCGCGCTAAGATGTCGGCGAGTGCGAGAGGATGGTTTATGTAGGGAGATGCCTCGGCATCCTTCCGCCGCTGGTTTCGATGCTTGTCAGCAGCAAAAGACGCCGCGTTGAGGATCAAGATGAGGTCGTTATTCATAGTCGGATCGCACTCCATTTGATGCGTGTTATCTGAAACAATCAGACGTCTTTCGAAACTGATCCAGCGGCCTATTAGATCATCGGGAGCTTACTTCATGTCTAGGCTGATCAGAGGCTGTCTTTTAGGTGCTTTGGTGGGTTTGATCCTCGCGCCCGTGCTGGTGGTTGTAGGATCATATTTCCTCGCTAGTCTCTAGACTGAGGAGGAGATCGTCATGGGGATGTTTGCGCCGCTCGGGGATTACTGCCGACAACAAAAGCTGAGACAGTTCGAACTGCTGTTTCACAAAATCGAGACCATCATCCGGAAGAAGCTTCCCGACAGTGCTTTGAGGCCGCAATATTGGGCCAACGTCGCCGCAGGAACTGGGCCGGTGCGGTCTGCCGTGAAAGACACTCCTTACGACACATTTCTCATCGCGGGTTCTAAGCGCGTTCGGTTCGAGCGTCGGCATTAGCACTCATCGCTGAAAACGGTGATGCTGTCTGTGACCCTTCGCCTTACTGAATGCGGAGCGTCCGACTAAACGCGTATGGTGCAGCACCAAGTTCGAAATTCGCACTCAGGCCCACTCACCATGCGCTAGAATATATAATTCATAAAAGGAAGGGCCGAAACCAACTCTTGCGTCATGGAATGCTATCCCATGTAATGCCCAATTGACTATTCGCAACGCATAATTCTTGCCAGAGCGACATTCCAACAGATTCTGGAACTAGAATATTTGAAGTTCTTTCGCCTGCCGGTATGGTCTCAGAGTATACGATATTACCTTTTGGGTCATATTCGTGAATCGACAACAGGACCCATGATCGATTTTTGCAATCGTGTTCTTCTAGAGATTTGGTTGATCTATGCTGGACTGTATTGTCATTAGAATGGTCGATATTCACCCAAACTCTGACGTTATGGCCAACTTGCACCATGGTTTTCAGATCATAGTAATAATCCGATCCGTTAGGAGTGCTTCCATAGTAAACCCAGAATGGTTCATCGCCTGCCTGCTGTGAGGAGGCGGGGTGTGTCTTATCCGGTGCACTTGGAAGGTCAGCGTCTCTCTGAATTGGTGTTCTAGGAGGCGTAATAACCCGAATTGGGGGTGGGCGTCTTGGTTCCACAGCGGGGGCTGCTTCGACGATCCCAGCATCAGCTTCTTTTATAGAGCCAAACCACTCAAACTGTATACCTGAGGCCTGCCTATTTTCCTCCGTGAGCCAAATGACTTTGTCTGGGGCGGCAAGGGTAGCAAAAACAATTGCGCTCTGCGGGAGATTGAGAAGGGTGAGGTAATTGCCAATCAACGCATTCGCGACACCCGATTCTTCGGTTTTGCCTTCGGTGATCCTATAGCTCGCGTGAAAGCCAACTCTTCCGTTGGGCGACAACAACCTTCTCTGTCCGGCAAGCCATATTAGAGCACAAGATGAGGCGCATGTAGCATTGCGGGGAATTACTGTTGAGTAACCGGATATCCGGATAATTTTGCCAATCTCTATGGCGGGGGACAAAGCCCCTCCACCGCTATTCAAAAAAACGACTGCGCGAGGATATTGGACGGACAATTGCCGAAACTTGTCGGCATCTCCCTCCACAATATCTCCTTCAAGAGAGATCGCGTGCAGATTGTCACCGACAGGGCGACTTTCGATGTCTGCGGCTTTAGCCGAAATTCCCATTGCGAGAACGCTCGCCGACGCAAGCAGTTTGGCGACGACAAAGATAGAGGACAAGAGAAACTGATTGCTTGAAGTTAGCTTCACCAAAACCTCCACCTTGAAGAAGATTAACTGAAAGCTCTCTATTTTCCAATCAAAGAAGCAAATTTCGGATCGGTTCGTCTAGGCGCTGTGAGGTGGTCCCGCCTTCTTGGACAGGTTGGCGGCGAAGTTAAGCTAATCCCGGATGTGATTATGCCGCCAGTCTGGTCATCAGATCATGGGGGGCATGCCCCCCATGATCTGAAGCATCGATCCGTCCATAGGCCTCTG
>NZ_JBSXNU010000006.1:0-2528 GCF_056857815.1 Qipengyuania sp. B-5
CAGAGGCCTATGGACGGATCGATGCTTCAGATCATGGGGGGCATGCCCCCCATGATCTGATGACCAGACTGGCGGCATAATCACATCCGGGATTAGCTTAACTTCGCCGCCAACCTGTCCAAGAAGGCGGGACCACCTCACTTTGCGGGGTCGTTCTAAAGGGCTTTCGCTTGCCCGAGGAGCTGAAGGCTGGGACGACTTTGTCGCTTCGTTTACCTTGTCGGCGGAGCTTCCTGTGATCAGCCTTCCCGCAAAGCGAACCGGGGCAGAAGTCGCCACCCCAATAGAGCCTCTAATCACGATCTCGGTAAGATTTACGGCTGAGCGAGCGACGCCCATCGCTGTGGTTTGAATCCCGACGCCAAGAGCGTCTATTGCATCGCCGCTTTTCTTGTATTCGGACCAAGCACCATTCGCACCTTGGAGGATCGCGACTATGCCGACGCCTCCGACACCCGTCGTGATCCCATCTAAGAAGGTGTCGCCGAAATCAATTAGCGATCCTCCCAGCGCTACATCAACGACGTCCGAAAGCTCAGCATTGGTATAGCCACCGTCAATGACGCCGGTCGTTTCCGCTACCTCAGTAGTGGCGATAACGGGAATGTGATCGGCCACACTTTCGATATACGCAGCACTGTCCGTCGCTTTGATCTGGTAGGCCACGCCATCGATGACAATATCAGTCTCTGGATGATTGAAATGAGCGAAACGTTCGCCGCCCAAATCACTCTCGACCAAGGTTTCGAAGTACGAACCCTTGGTGAGCGAAGCTAAGCCCGCAAGCGCCTCCGGAGACATGGCGAGGGTTTCTTGCCATATTTCAAGATCACTCATCTCGGCATAGTTGCCGTTAACATCCCGGAGTGCATCGTAGACACTACCTGCTTCATTTAGGTCCAAAGCTACAGAAACAGGGATGCCGAGCACTGCGGAAATGAGGCCGACGCTGAGCGCATGGTCAGGCTCGAAGGATTTCTGATGACATTGGGGAATTGCTACCCATGCGAGTGACTTCGCAGCGGCGAGGCGTTCCCCAACAATTTGCTTGAGTTTCTCGTAATCCTCCTCGGCGGCGAGCAAGTCGGGTGACGAGGAGACCCTTTCCAATGCTACCTCGAGTGCCTCAATTTCGATCTCAATCTTTTCAAGTGCACTGCGGTCCCGTGTCATCCGCCGCCACCATTTCAGAACTTTCTTGTCGAGTTCTTCCTCAAATTGCCGGTCAGCCTCGGCGACCAGATGTTGCAGCCGGGGTATCGCTTTTTCTAATTCAAGCTTTGCGCGCACATCTGGTCGGCTCTCGTGCTTCCGTTTGATAGCGTCGGTTACGATTTGGTCTGCTTCAGCGCAAAGCTTCGCAATTCGTTTCGCGCGCTTTGCATGTACCTCTTTGTCGAGAAGTTTCAGGAGGTGTCGCTTGAGCCTAGGGTCGTAGGCGCTAAAGGCCGCGAAGAGTGTTCTATTCCCCAGCGCTTTGTCCCTGAGAGAATATAAACGCTCTTCAAGGTCTTCGGAGTTTAGCGCTTCCATCGCCTCAAAAATCTCGCCTTCGAACTTACTAAGGCTCTTGGCGCGGTGCCTGACAAGCTGATGGACGATTTGAATTCCAAGCAGGGCGAGCAATGCAGCTCCCGCCATGGCTCTGAGATTGTCACCATATTGAGGTGCCGCATCCAGAGCAGCGGTGGCTACCAGAGCCGCGGTCGCTAAGCCGAACAGGAGAGTTAAGACATAAGCCACCCTACGCTTGTGATCGAGCCCGTCTTTGATCGCTTTCAAGTTTGAAATTGCTGTGTCGTCTTCCAAAGAGAGCCCCCCAATCTGCAACTGGTGCGATGCCTTGTGTAAAAGAGAATGTATTTCAATATTTTTGGAGGCACACTTCAACAAGAATTCTACGCGCATGGCCCTGAGGGGGATGACTTACGGAATTCCCAAACTGGCTTTTGCTTCTGCAACGCTCGAAACATGGGCCGCAACCGGCAGCAATGAACGCGTGCCCCGCCAGTCTACAAAATCTAGAAATCTTTGGCGTTCTGTTTCGGCAATTTGCACTTCCCAAAGTGTCACAGGGCTTGGGGCTACGATTGCATCAACCTTCGTACCAGACAACGCGTCGAAAACCCTTTCCCAGCCAATTATTTCGCAGGCGATCGCCCGCTCTGTGTCATTTGAGCGCGCGACTGCCTGCTCTGGGGTCGGCGGTTTTCCAGAAACCCAACGATCAGGAATGATGTGGCCACGCCATGACGAAAAGCCTGATCCGTCATCAAACTTAAGGGCTTTCTCTGCAGGATGATGGAGCATAGGCTGGCGGGGTTCACTATCTAGGTGCAGAACCGTTGGCGGCTCGCTGGCAAAAACAACGCTTTCGCCGGGGTGCCACTGAGGTGGTCCCGGAAATTTGGACAGGGTGCTAAGCTAATCCCGACCTGAGGAATGGACGGGAAATGAAGAAGACGAGGAAGCGCTACAGCGCGGAGTTCAAGGCAAAGGTGGCGCTGGAAGCGATCCGGGGTGACCTG
>NZ_JBSXNU010000007.1:0-5979 GCF_056857815.1 Qipengyuania sp. B-5
AGCTAGGCCGTAAACTCATAAACTGACTTGCGCGGCGCGGGCGCGGTTGATTCAAGGCTTCGGGAAGGAGCTTTGGATGACGCGTCGTAGATTTGAACTGACCGATGATGAGTGGCTGGTGATCGAGCCGTTGTTGCCGAACAAGCCTCGCGGGGTTCCGCGTGTGGATGACCGGCGGGTCATCGACGGGATATTGTGGCGCTTTCGCACGGGCAGTCCTTGGGCTGATATTCCCGAGCGCTATGGCCCACATACCACCTGCTACAACCGTTTCGTGCGCTGGCGCAAAGCCGGTGTGTGGGACCGCCTTCTCGAAGCGGTGAGCCAAGCCTTCGACGGCGAGTTGGTCATGATCGACAGTTCTTCCATCCGGGTCCACCAGCACGGTGCGACCCTAAAAAGGGGGACCCAAATCGCTGCATGGGACGTTCCCGGGGCGGTTTGACAACCAAGATCCATGCCCTGGTTGATGGTCGCGGCCTGCCGATCCAACTGCATCTGTCCGAAGGCCAGGCGAGCGATTGCCGTGAGGCCGAGAGGCTGCTGGCCGCCGTGCCGAACGCCACCACCTTTCTCGCCGATAAGGCTTATGACAGCGATGCCATTCGCAGTCAGATCACCGCGCAGGGTGGCTTCGCCAACATCCCAGCCAAGCGCAATCGTCGCAAAGGCTTCGCGTTCAGCAGCTTCCTGTATCGCTACCGTAATCTGGTCGAGCGTTTCTTCGGGAAACTCAAAAACGCCAGAGGCTTGGCCACCAGATACGACAAACGAAGCGATAACTTCCTCGCTGCCATCAAGCTCTTCTGCACACGCCTATGGATCGCCGCTAATGAGTCTACGCCCTAATGTTTGAACGCGAGCTATTGGCCGCTGAAGAGTTTTTCCGCCTGCACGATAGCATTCTGGGAACTCCGCGCTTTCCCGATCCCGATTGGTCGGATGCGCAAATCATTATTGCAGACAAGTTCGGAGTTCTGGAGGATCAGATAACGACGTTCCTCGACAAGCATGGGGTTGCGATCAGCGAGAGTACGTCCACGTCACTTACCTCTGCGAGACATATTGCCAACCAAGGGTCGTTCGACGTGGCTCAAGAGACTTCAGAGGGTGAGTATGAGCCGGGGCAATACCCCAGCAAGATCGTTCAAAAGGCTGTCGATGAGTTCTGGGAGCGTATTGAGGAGGCTCGGAAGCAAATGCGCGAGGATCTTTCAAACGGGTCTCTGACTAGTCCGAGCAAGAGCTGAGCGGAATCCGAGCCGCTAAGTCGGAGCGTAAGCAAAAGTAAAATATTGACTTTGGAGCGAAACAGAGCATATATCTCATTTGAGATACAGAAGGTGTTATGAACGCTCATAGCTCAATGATTCATGTCCGTATGGACAATGATCTGAAGGACCGCGCGACCGAAGCGCTGGCGGCGATGGGTCTGTCGACCGCCGATGCCGTGCGCCTGCTGTTCCACCGCATCGCCACCGATCAGGCCTTTCCGTTGGAACTCAAGGTTCCCAATGCGGAAACCCGTGCAGCGATGGAAGAGGCGGACGAGTTCTTCAAGAATGGCGGCACGCCCCGCTTCGACAATGCTGACGATATGTTCGCGGAGCTCGAGGAAGAGAGCAAAGCCCTGCGCGAGGCCGGAAAACCGAAGTCTTGAAGAAAGCGGCTGCGAGCAAGCGCACCGCGCTGCCCCGGACGATTGGCTATGCGAAGTCCTTCCTAAAGGACTTCGAGCGGCTGTCGCGCTCGGGCCGATACGATATGAAAAAGCTCAAACAGGTCATGCTGTTGCTCATCGCCAATGACGCGCCGCTCGGCCCCGAATGGAAAGACCACGCGCTCAAGGGTGAATGGCAGGGTCACCGCGAATGCCATGTCGGTGGCGATTTCCTGCTGATCTACCGCGTGGAAGACATTCCGGCACCCGCTGGCGGCATATTCTTCACCCGCGCCGGAACACACAGTGAGCTTTTCAAATGAGCGCCAAGGATCAGATCATTCCCGCCGTATCGTTCACGACCGCCCAGACCGGCGCGTCGGCCAAGTCGGACGAGCTGGGCATGCGCCCGATGCAGGCGCAAGCTTATGAGAAGCGCGGCGAGCAATATCTGCTGATCAAGTCCCCGCCTGCTTCGGGCAAGTCGCGTGCGCTCATGTTCATCGCACTCGACAAGCTGGCGAACCAGAATGTCCGGCAGGCCATCATCTGCGTGCCCGAACGCTCGATCGGCGCGAGCTTCAGCAGCGAACCACTGAGCAAGTATGGTTTCTTCACCGACTGGAATGTCGCCCCGCAATGGAATCTGTGCAACACGCCCGGAGCCGATGACCCCAAGGTCGCGAAGTCCAAGGTGAAAGCCGTCGGTGAATTCCTTGCGAGCGACGAAAAGGTGCTCGTCTGCACCCACGCAACGTTTCGCTTCGCATTCGACGAGCTGGGGCCGGAAGCGTTCGATAACCGGCTGGTCGCAATCGACGAGTTTCACCACGTCTCCGCCGATGCCGGCAACCGTCTCGGCGCGCAGCTTGCGCATTTGATCGGACGCGACAAGGCGCATGTCGTGGCGATGACGGGCAGCTATTTCCGGGGTGATGCGATTCCGGTGCTTGCGCCGGAAGACGAAGCCAAGTTCGAGACCGTCACCTACACCTACTATCAGCAGCTCAATGGCTACGAGTATCTCAAGACGCTCGATATCGGCTACAGCTTCTACACCGGGCCTTACACCGAGAAGATTTCGGCGCTGCTCGATCCGACGGTAAAGACCATCGTCCACATCCCATCGGTCAATTCGCGCGAGAGCCTGAAAGACAAGCATCGCGAGGCCGAGGACATCATGAACCACCTCGGTGATTGGCAGGGCATCGATCCGGAAACAGGGTTCCACCTGATCAAGACGGCTGCAGGAACCGTGATCAAGGTGGCCGATCTGGTCGACGACGATCCCGCTAAACGCGATCGCGTGGCCGCAGCCCTGAAATCGCCCGATGCGCGGTCAGATCGTGACTTTGTCGATATCATCATTGCGCTGGGTATGGCGAAGGAAGGCTTCGACTGGATCTGGTGCGAACACGCGCTGACGGTCGGCTATCGCTCCAGCCTGACTGAAATCATCCAGATCATTGGCCGGGCAACCCGTGATGCGCCGGGCAAGACCCGCGCTCGCTTTACCAATCTGATCGCCGAACCGGCTGCGGACAGCCCGCTCGTAGTCGACGCGATCAACGATTACCTCAAGGCAATTGCGGCGAGCTTGCTCATGGAGCAGGTGCTCGCGCCCCGCTTCGACTTCACCCCAAAGGACGCAGGGCCGAAACCGGACTTTGACTACGGGCCAGGCGGCTACAAGGAAGGTGAGACCAATTTTGGCGTGAACGATCACGGCCAGATGCATTTCGAGATCAAGGGTCTCAAACTGCCTAAGAGCGTCGAGGCGACGCGTATCTGCCGTGAGGATCTCAACGAGGTCATTGCGACCTTTGTGCAGGACAAGTCAGTCGTCGAACGCGGCGTATTCGATCCCGACGTGGTTCCAGAAGAGTTGACCCAGCTCAAGATGGGCAAGATCATTCGGGAAAAGTACCCCGAATTGAGCGAACACGATCAGGAAGCGGTCCGTCAGCAGGCGGTTGCTGCGATGACTCTGGCCCAGCAAGCCAAGGCTGTGCTGACAAGCGATGGTGACGGCGAGATCAAAGCAAATACCGCGTTCATCGAAGGTGTACGCAAGTTCGCGCTCAGCGTGACAGACCTCGACATCGATCTCATCGACCGGGTCAATCCGTTCGAGGCAACGATTGCGGTCTTGGCCAAATCTATGGATGCAAAGACCTTGTTGCAGGTTCAGGCGGTCATCAACGCTAAGAAGGACAAACTGACCTACGAAGATGCGCGCGCACTTGCTGAGCGCGCGCTGGAATTCAAGCGCGAGCGCGGACGACTGCCGTCGCTGACTTCTCAAGATGCGTGGGAACGCAAGATGGCCGAAGGCATCGCTTTCCTCCAACGCCACGCAGCCAAAGAGACCAGCAATGGCTGAATTGAGTGACCTCGAACTGCTGGCCGAGCTTGGTGTCGAAACAGCACCCGAGCCGGTTCGAAAGCTGACCCCGCTTCAGGAACGCATCATAGCGGGATTCGAGGACATACAGCGTTTCGTCAAAGAACATGGACGCTTCCCCAAGCATGGGGAGGATCATGACATTTTTGAGCGATTATATGCTGTCCGCATTGAGAGGCTGCGCGCACTTCCCGAAGCGCAAGAACTCCTGGCGAGCATGGACCCGGACGGAATTCTGGAGGCAGCCGAGCCGTTAGGGAAACCATCAGACGAACTAGACGACACTGCACTTCTGGCAGAACTTGGCATCCAACCGGGGTCGGAAGATGATATTACAAAGCTGCGGCATGTGAGTTCTCGGGCCGAGAAGAGAGCGGCTGAAGAAATCGCCAACCGTGAGAGGTGCGAGGATTTCGAAGAGTTCAAGCCGCTGTTCGAGGCGGTGCAGGTCGATCTGAAGGCCGGTAGCAGACAGGCCAAGGCGCTCGGCAATTCTGAGGTCACGCTGGCCGAAATCCAGCCGGGGAATTTCTTCATCGTCGGCGGGCAACTCGCATACATCGCCGCTTCGACCGACGCCTTCACGACTCAGTATGAGCGGGCCGATCGCCGTGTCCGGGTCATCTATGACAACGCAACCGAGGCGACAGTCCTTTCACGCTCATTCCAGAAGTCGCTCTATCGGGACGAGTCCTCTAGGCGCGTGAGCGAGCAAAACGCAGGACCGCTTTTTGGAGACACCGCTGAGCCCGACGATCTGGAGAGCGGCACGATCTATGTACTCCGCAGCAAATCGTCACATCCCTACGTCGATGAGCATCGCGAGTTGATCCATAAGATCGGCGTTACGGGGCAGCCGGTCCTCAGCCGGATTGCCAACGCGCGTAACGATCCGACTTTCCTGCTCGCGGATGTCGAAGTCGTTGCTGAGTACAAGCTCTTCAACATCAATCGAACCAAGCTCGAACGGCTGATCCATCGTGCGCTCGGGCCTGCCCGCCTTGATCTTTCTGCAGGCGATCGATTTGGCAAAACTGTCCAGCCGCGCGAGTGGTTCCTTGTCCCGCTTTCGATCATCAACGAATTGGTGTCGCGGATCAGTGACGGTACTGTCACGCAGCACGTTTACGATCCCGCACGGGCGGAGTTCGTTGCCCAAGATAACGCCTAACAAACGGTTGGACGCAATCAGGCGAAGTTAGCTCATGGCACGTCAGTTCACCCGTTCCGAGTTCTATGAGCTCGTCTGGTCCAAGCCGATGACGCACTTGGCCAAGGAATTTGGTCTTTCTGACGTGGCCTTGCACCAAATCTGTCGCAAGCACGATGTGCCCAACCCTCCGCTGGGATGGTGGGCAAAACATGCAGCGGGCCAAAGGGTCAAACGAACACCGCTACCCAAGCTTAGGTCGGGCATTTCCGATACGATCAACATCGCTGGCGGAGAGCTACGCAACGAGCCCGATTCCGTCGCGCAAATGCGCGAAGAGGCCCGCGTTCGGGCCTCGGCATTCGATCCCAAAAAGGTCGATCAGGAACATTCCATTGTAACGCGATCGATGGCCAAGTTGCGCAAGGCAAAGCCCGACGAACAGGGAATGGTGAGGCTCGCTCAGTCCGGCTTGATCGACGTGGAGATCGCGCCGGATTCAATCGATCGGATCGAGCTATCGCTCAACCGAATAGTCACGGCAGCACAGGTCCAAGGCTTTGAACTCAGCGGCAAGGCTGAACGCGCCGCATTCACGGACGGAAGCGTGATTGTCCCCTTCAATCTGAATGACTGACCGGCTGACGCCGGTAGGTTCATGGCGAAGGGCTGAAGCCTTGCTTGTGGGTATGGCGGTCGAGATAGCGCATGATGATATCGTCGGTGATGTTTCCGGACGTGGTTGAGAAGTAGCCACGCTGCCAG
>NZ_JBSXNU010000008.1:0-4054 GCF_056857815.1 Qipengyuania sp. B-5
TGTTCGGCAACAACGGCTCGATCACCAGCCACTCATCATCGGTCAGTTCAAATCTACGACGCGTCATCCAAAGCTCCTTCCCGAAGCCTTGAATCAACCGCGCCCGCGCCGCGCAAGTCAATTTATGAGTTTACGGCCTAGATCACGCTTTCAGCTTGAACACTGCTGTCTCTCTCGTCGCGATTGCGAAGGCCGATTGAAGATCACCGCGAGAGCAGAGGAAAAACTCGCCACCGAGGCTTTCTCCGACCCGCTCTAAATGTGCCTTCAAGCCGTCCTCGGCATCCTTGGCAGCTTGCCCTGACGCGAATGCGCGGGAGACCCATTCGGACTTCCATCCGATCTTCATTGCAGGTGGAATGCCCGCGTTGTGTTCGGTCGCCCTTCGCGCCGGATCATTAGAGTAACCGACCTTTACGATAATCTTGTCGCCGACCTCATACTTTTGCCGACGCAGCAGGTATGCGGCCTCTCCTTCGAGGCGGAGGGCGTAGAGGAAATGCTCTCCATCCGTCCGGTTCGCCACCTGCTGCCCAAAAGTGGGATCAATGCCTCGCGAGGGAGTGAACTCTTGTTGGAGCGCTTCTTCTGCAAGCGGCGGCATTCCGTAGACATTGAGTGGTCGCAGAGGAAGCTTGAGCGCGAGTTCCGCCTCTTCCGGAGTCATCAACTTTCCGCGCGAAGCGATGTTGCGGGCATCCTTGTGTGTAAGCGTCTGCTTCGCGATGTGATCGACGCTTATACGCCGTGTGATCTCTGCCGCCCGGATGACCGGGAATGCATAAGTCCAGCGATCAAGCCAGTCGTTGTCGATCTTGCGCTGTAAGCCGAGCGCAGACATTCGTTCTTTGTCGGTGATCGGGGTCGGGTCGATCTCGACAAAACCAAGAGCCTGATGTCGCTTTTCCGGGGCGGTGATGGCCGTGTCAGCACCGTAGATCAGGATAAGGTCGCCGGGTTGCCACTGTTCGATGAACCAATCCCGATTTCCTTCATAAGTGAAGCCATAATAGCCTTCGTTGGCTGGATCGAAGCCCCAGAACGATGTGACCCATACTCTGGGGGCAGTGCTTGATGCCTCCCCAGACAATTCAGTTTTCTCCATGCAACCCAAGTTCCGACAGCGCTACTTCAACCTCTGGCTTCATCGTCCAACGGTTATCCGGAGAGAGGTCCGCGAGAATGCCGCTATAGAACTCGGAAGAACGGACTTCGGACTTTGGTGCAGGCCAGAGATAAACGGCCCGGTTCGCGCACATAGTGCCGAAATGCATGTGCCAAGACTGCGCACCCCAGCCCAAGGCTTGAGACAATTCAGTCGATGTCGAGCCGGGGTTATCGAGCAGGACTTTTATAATCTTGGCTTCGGTCTCGGTCATCGGTTCGACGCGGAATGTTTCGACTACACGAACGGATACATCCATGCCGCTGAGGCGATCGGCCAATGCCTGATGTTCGGCATCCTCGGTTTCGGTAAGCGTTGCCAGAACTCTCTCGGCAGCCTGCTTTTGCTCAGCGCTTCCTGCTTCGAGCATTTTCTCGGCGTTCGCCTGCACGCGCTCGCTCTCTTGGTGCGACATGCCCGGAATCGAGGTGATGATCTTGTCGATGTTCATTGTGTCGCCCTCAACTCGCCGATCCAGTCCGCATATTTTCTTTCGTGTGAGCCCTCAAAGTTGTCCATGCCAGCCTTGGTCAACCAGCCCCTATCAGGTGGAACATAGCTGTAGATGCTTCGCTCGCCCCGTTCGTGCCATGATATGTTGAAGGCGGCGAGCCTCGGAAAAAAGGTCAACCCGGCGTTCTGCGGGATGTGATCGTGAACCCACCATGCGAGAGCCTGCCAACGATGAGCCCGCTCGTAATAGGGCAGGAAACTGTGAACCACGATGCAGGCCGTCGCGCCCATGCAGTCATCGGCGTCACGCACATCCCAAATATGGCCCGCATAGTTGGCTTCGTTTCGGGCGCAGTTGTGCTTGCCGATACCGGCCTCATTTACAGCGCAGGATCGGAAAGCAGAGCGGATCGAGATGCGACCAACCTTTCCCCAAATCGGTTCAAGCAAGTCCTCGCATAGGCGTGTTCCAGCGGCGATGGCCAAGTCGGGATCGTCGGGGATATTCGGTATGCCATAATGATAGGCAATCTCCGAATAGAGCATGTCGCGCATGAAGAAGTTCTCCGACAGTCTGACCCGTCTAAGGTCTTCCAAAGCAGAGACTGATCCGGGTCTTCGCATGACGAATCCTACAAGTGATTGACTTAGTGAGGCGTATCATGCCGAATTGCAGAATGAAGATGCAATTCTCGCGGCTGCGAATCGCAACATGCAATCTGAATCTATTGCATTTGTGGAATAACGGGAAAGAAGAATGAAAAAGAAGGACGAGTTCGAGAAGGAATTGCAGGCGAGGTTTCGCCGTGCAGCAGAGCGCGGAGCGACCTTTGTGGAGGTAAACTCCGGAGAAATGCATCGTTCGTTAGGTGGCTATCCCGCCCCCAAACATCATATGCCTTCATGCTGCGATGTCATGCACTCGCACACTAGCAACGGAGATCAGATTATTTCATCGCCGCCCAGCGGAAAGGGGGCGTCGCTCACTATCCGTTACCAACTACCTCGCATTAAGCCTCGATCGGCTTGCAAAACAGGTGGTCGAGATGCGTAATAGCGCAGTAACAAAGATTGCAGTGTTCAATATGGTCGCTGTGCTCGCATTGTTATGCAGTTGCTCTAGCCCGTCCGACGACGAGCAGTATGTCGCCGACGAACTTGGCATTTCGACTGAGGAGGCAGCAGGCCTGATCGACGAATATGGCGATCCTGCCGATGCGATAGATGACTACCGCGATGCCTACAGACCTGACTTTGACGAAGATGCCGCACGCGAAGCGGCAGAGAGCGAGATGGCTGGCCAAGGATACGATTATTCCTACGGTTGCACTGACGACTGCTCCGGGCATGAGGCGGGTTGGCAATGGCGCGCTGACAACGGCTACCCGGTCGACGACCCATCAACATATGGGAATAGCAACAGCTTTGCCGAAGGTGCCATGGCTTATGAAGAGGCCGTTGATGAGCGCGTAGATGAGATGCGAGATGAATATGAGTATGGTGAGGAACCATACTAGTGGTCTCATTAAGAAAACCGAACTAAAAGAACTACTTGACGGATTTCTGATGTGATGAGAACCTTCTCGCTACGAGAAGAAGGCGAGCATCGATGTCCTACAAAGTCCAGTATCTGTATCGCGGATCGACGCTCTGGCAAAACGCATCGAGCGGATGGGGTTCAGAAGCTCAGGCGATCTTTGACGCGAAGTCCGTCGCCAAGCGCCCGAACTACGAGCAGGTGCGTGTGGTTGATGCAAACGGATCGGTGAGGTGGTTGGGCTGAATTCAAGCCCATAAATTGTGATCGGGTCATCAAAACCAAGATAAGAAGAGCGCCAAGTGGCTGGGCTGGGCGAAGTTTACCTTACCAACTTCGAGCCAAGTGCCCAAAATTGGATCGATAACCCCAACGAGATCAACGCTCACCGCACCATCGCACCAAGTCGAGACAAACTCGGTCCATTTCTCATCGCAAACGATACTGTCCAAAAGCATGGTGCCCGTAGAAGCGTTTTCGTTGAAACTGTATCTCGGCTGTGACCGGGCGATTGTAGATTCGCCGTGAACAGAGGGACCATCTCGATAAAGGATCGCAGTTGCGCCCATACTCAACGGGCTTTGTCCGACTATCGTGATCATAGTGGACCTTACTACGCTCTCTTTGTTCTAAACAGGAATGGCTTCGAGCGATCAAATGTATGCAACTGCCAGTTCCACGGATTTCTCCCCACCTCTGACATTCGCCATGATGCTCGATCGGCGATCGCTTACGCGGAAGCCAATTACATCGATGCTCGTGTGGATCGTGCAGCGAATCGTCGCTCGGTATTGCTTCGCAAGTCCATGCGATGACGGGTGTGGAGGCGTGGAGACTGTGGAGGTGTGGAAGCCTATTTCGAGGAAGGGATTTTCGCTCACGCGATCGATGGGTGATTT
>NZ_JBSXNU010000009.1:0-11116 GCF_056857815.1 Qipengyuania sp. B-5
CCCCGGATCGCTATCAAAAAGGGTTCAAAGAATGCCCACTCGGCATCCTCCATCAGCAACCGCGCCAAGATAACCTCCGCAAAAGCTATCTTGAATCACATCTCGCAGCGATTGTGAATCCAGTTTGTCAACAGGGCCTAGTTGCGACGACTGCCACGTTATCGGTTCTTTCCGCTCACAGAGCCCTCACCTCCGGAGAGGAGGACGCGCTGATCGTTCAAAACGTTATGGTCACGCTCCAGTTCGGCTTGCTTGTCTTTCTCGCCTTCCTCCTAAAAAGAAACCGTATGCTGCACGGTTCGCTGCTATTTAGCACTTTAATCCTGTTTGGCGGCATCGCCCTTTTCTTCACTCTCTTGAGCTTCGTTCCGATTTTTAAGATCGAAGGGCCTGAAACCTTTTACCGATTTGGAACAGCGGCCATTACCGGACAAACTATCTGCCTCGTCGCCGGTGCATTGCTCTTTGCAAGCAACCCGAAAACGCGCTGGCCTTATCTTCTGGCTGCTTCGTTCTTTCTGCTGAACGAAGCGATCAATTATGGGTTGGCCAGCTTCGACCTGAGCTATCCAGCCACTGAAATCGTAGGGTCATTTGACCCCACGTTTACTTTTGCCGCAGCTTTTGCGGTCCAGTTCGCGCTTTTATACGCGACCCTCTTTCCACTGTCGCGTCGATCACCGCCTATCTCCCCTCCTGTGCGTGGCTGAGGGAATATCCGCGATAGCGTCCGTTAGCGGAATGTCCGGTCTCCGTCCCTTTCTCCACCCAGGCAAGAAGCCACATTCCCCACGTCGCCCAACCAATTCCCCCACGCACGAAAAAGGCCGCCGAAGCGAACTCCGGCGGCCCAATCGTTTAGCAAGCGCTTTCGCTTAGCCGCCGACGGCAGCCGCGACTTCTGCTGCGAAGTCGCTTTCTTCCTTCTCGATGCCTTCACCGAGCTGGAAGCGGACGTAGTCCACCAGTTCGACCTTGGCGCCGATGTCCTTGCCGGCCTGCTCGACGACCTGCGAGATCGGGGTCTTGTTGTCGATCACGTAGATCTGGCTGAGCAGCGCGTTTTCCTTGGCATATTTGCCGATCGCGCCTTCGACCATCTTTTCCTGGACGTTCTCGGGCTTGCCGCTTTCGGCAGCCTTTTCCTGCGCGATGGCGCGTTCACGCGCGATCACGTCGGCGTCGAGACCGTCGGCGGTCAGCGCCTGCGGGAAAGCGGCGGCGATGTGCATGCCGAGCTTCTTGCCGAGGTCTTCCAACTTGGCCTTGTCGCCTTCGCTTTCGAGAGCGACGAGGACGCCGATCTTGCCGAGGTCGGGGGCAACCGCATTGTGCATGTAGGGCACGATCACGCCGTTGGTGACCGAAACGGTCTTCATGCGGCGGATCTGCTGGTTTTCACCGATCGTGGCGACATTGTCGGTCAGCTTGTCGGCAACCGAACCGCCATCGGGATAGCCCGCAGCCTTGAGCGTTTCGACATCGTCACCATCGGTGCCGAGCGCGACCTGTGTGGTCTTGCGGACGAAATCCTGGAACTTGTCGTTCTTGGCGACGAAGTCGGTTTCCGAGTTCACTTCGACGGCGACGCCCTTGGTGCCTTCGACGGCAATGCCGACGAGACCTTCGGCCGCGGTACGGCTCGACTTCTTCTGGGCGGTGGCGAGCCCCTTGGCGCGCAGTGCGTCGACCGCGGCTTCGATATCGCCCTCGGCGGCTTCGAGCGCCTTCTTGGCGTCCATCATGCCCGCGCCGGTCTTTTCGCGCAGGGCTTTCACGTCAGCGGCAGTGAATGCAGCCATGATAAATTCCTTTTCGATTCTATGTGCGGGCACCGGGCCTGCTGTGATCAGCGGCCCGGCGCGTACTCCGCTTGTATGACGGGAGCATGGCGCTCCCGCCTTACGAGGATTGGCTTCAGGCCGCGGCTTCTTCCGGCGGATTTTCCATCGCGCCGACATCGCGCCCGCTATCGGTCACGCCTTCGCCCTTGCCCGAACGGGCCGCATCGGCAACCGCATCGCAATAGAGCTTGATGGCGCGGGCCGCATCGTCATTGCCCGGGATCGGGAAGGCGATGCCGCTCGGATCGACATTGGTGTCGAGCACGGCGACCACGGGAATACCAAGCACGTTGGCTTCCTTGATGGCGAGATCTTCCTTGTTGGCGTCGATCACGAACATCACGTCCGGAATGCCGCCCATGTCGCGGATGCCGCCAAGCGAAAGTTCCAGCTTGTCACGCTCGCGCGTCAGCTGGAGGATTTCCTTCTTGGTCAGGCCCGACATTTCACCCGAAAGCTGCTCGTCGAGCGTCTTGAGACGCTTGATCGACTGCGAGATCGTCTTCCAGTTGGTGAGCATGCCGCCCAGCCAGCGGTGGTTGACGAAGTGCTGACCCGAAGCGAGCGCGGCTTCGCGGATCGGATCCTGCGCCTGGCGTTTGGTGCCGACGAACAGCACCTTACCGCCCGAACGTGCTGTCGAACTGATGAAGTCGAGCGCGCGCGCGAAAAGCGGCACGGACTGCGACAGGTCGATGATGTGGATGCCGTTACGCGCGCCGAAGATATACGGCTTCATGCGCGGGTTCCAGCGGTGGGTCTGGTGGCCGAAGTGTGCGCCGGCCTCGATCAGTTGCTGCATGGTGACGGTAGGAGCCGCCATGGTCATTTCCTTTCCGGTTGTACCTCTGGAAGGCTGGAACCCGAGGATAGCGGAGCTTCCCGCGGTCGGGCACCGGTATGAGCGCCTTCCATGTGGATTTGCCCGCCGTTCGAAATGGCCCGAATTGGCCGATTCACTGGTGAACGCCGCGCGCATAACGATGTCCGCCGGATAAATCCAGTGCCAATTCATCGCGGAAAAGGGGAAACCGGGCGCAAAAAGCGCTTGACAGATGAGAACAAAAAGAGAACATTGTTCCCATCGCCGGAACATCCGGCGGCATTCCGGGGTTTTCCCGCAAATTCGCCCCGGCTGTCAACAGCTTTATGCACAGGCGGCCGGGCAGGAGATGACCGATATGTTCGCGATTGTTCTCAGTACCGCTCTCGTCCTCGCCAGCATGGCAACGGTCCTCGTGCTTGCCGATAGCGGATTGCGCTGGTGGTCCGCCTTCGGCCTGCTGAGGCAGCGGATGAAGATCGGTTATGCCACTGCCGGTTGCGGACCGCGACCTGCGACCATCGGCTCCAGCGCGCCCGGGTTCGAACGCCAGCCGCGAACCTATCCGATCATTCGGCAGTCGGCACAGCGCGCCGCCTGACCCGCGAATAACGCATTTGCGTAAAAGGCAGCAGTACCAGATAGCCAATACCGATTGCGCTGAGCGTCCACCAAGGTTCGACCAGCAGCGCCGCAAACAACAATCCTGAGAACGCCAGTACCCACAGACGGATGCCCTTGCGCGGCCGCAGGGAAGTCCAGCTCGGCGTGGCCATGTTGGAAATCATTAATAGCGCGGTCGCCACCAGCCACGGGGCAACGAAGGCCGGTTCGCGGAAGACGTCGAGCCCGGTCGCCGACCAGAGATAGAATGGCATGAAGGCAAGGCCCGCCCCCATCGGCGCGGGAACTCCGGTCAGGAAGCCGAGCGATTTGTGCGGCTGTTCTTCCATGTCGATCTGCGCGTTGAACCGGGCCAGCCGCAGCGCGCAGCAGATCGCCAGCGCCAGTGCGGCGAACCAGCCCCAGCTAGGCTCCGCCGAAAGCGACCACAGATATATGATGATGGCAGGCGCGGTGCCGAAGCTGAGCGAATCGGCGAGGCTGTCCAGTTCGGCTCCGAAACGCGATTGTGCCTTGAGCAGCCGCGCGATGCGGCCATCCATCCCGTCGAGTATCCCTGCGACGATAATCGCAACCGCGGCGGCCGCCCACTGCTCCGATATGGCGAAACGGATGCCCGTGAGGCCCGAACACAGTGCAGCTGCCGTAATCGCATTGGGCGCCATCGCCCGCAGGCTGAGCCCGCGCGACTTGCCCATCACGGGCTGTTCGTCCTCGGCAGATTTTGGACCCAGGCGGGCGCGCTCTTCCGGCTCGCGGCGAGGCTCGGGAGTGGGCAGCAGGCTCATTGCGACACACCTTCCAGAAGGGGCTGGCTACCCACGGCCGCTATCACCGTTTCCCCGGCCACCACCCTTTGACCCACCATGACGTAGGATCCGGTCCCGGCAGGCAGGTAGATATCGACCCGGCTGCCGAAGCGGATCATCCCTACCCGCTGCCCTACGCCCAGCGTGTCCCCCGGTTTCACGAAGGAAACGATCCGACGCGCAATGACACCGGCTATCTGGGTGAATCCGACCTTCAGCCCGTCGGGGCGCTCGATCAGGATATGCTGCCGTTCATTGTCTTCACTCGCCTTGTCCAGGTCGGCGTTGAGGAATTTGCCCGGGACATAGACCACCCGCCGGACGACGCCCCCGATGGGGGTGCGATTGATATGAACATCAAGCAGTGAAAGAAAAATCGACACCCGCATCACGGGTTCGGGAGCAAGACCATCCACACCCGTACCATCGTCGACTGTCAATTCGCGCGGAGGTTCGACCTGCGTGATCTGAACCACCCTGCCATCGGCGGGCGAAACTATGAAACGATCATCTTGGGGAACGACGCGCTCAGGGTCGCGAAAGAATGCGAATATACCGAGAGAGAGAAAAGCCATGGGCCAGGCCAGCGTTTCCCAGGCGAGCCAGGCGAAGACCAGCGAAAGTCCGAGCGCGGCAAGACCGAATTTGCGTCCTTCCGGATGTATCCGCGGGAGGCTGGAGGGCACTTCCCCGCGTCCTTGATTATCCTGTAAGTCTCCTGCCATACACGTCCACTACGCGGGGAAAGCCGCTCTCACAAGCTTGCGACGTGCAATATTCGGTCGGTTAGAATTTCCTTCACCAAAGCATGGTAAACACCGGGTTATGAAACAGCTGGCCAAGATCACGCGCCGATGGTGGGGCGAAGTTCCGATCTATCTTTACGCGCTCGGCTGCGGCGGGGTTGTTCTATACCTCTGGGCGAGCTTCGATATCCCTTACGAGGGAGCCGGTTCAACCACCAGTTTTCAGATCATCTACACGGCGGCTATCGGCTGGTTCTTCTTCGATATCATCTACCGGTTGATCCGGGAAAGGCCGGACCGCCCGTTGGCGTGGGCGAAGAACAGATATTTCACAAGCAGCTCGCTGGCCGCCCTCATCGCCAGCGTTCCGGTATTGGCTATGTGCGCGATTCTGATACCCGTCTTTTCGAGCCTCAAGGCGATGATCCCGCTGTTCACCCAATTCGATTGGGACGTGACGTTTATCGTCTGGGAACGCAGCCTCCTGTTCGGAAACGATGCCTGGCAGGTGATGCAGCCCGTTCTCGGCTATCCCCTGGTCACTGCCGCAATCGCGGTTTCCTATCATATATGGGTGTTGCTGCTGTACCTGGGCGTCACAGTTGTGGCGCTTTCGGGCTCCGTCAACGACGACCTGCGGCGCCGCTTCTTTCTGAGTTATGCGCTTGCGTGGTCTCTGGTCGGCGGCCTGCTTGCGACCTTGCTGGCTTCGGTGGGACCAGTATTTGCCGAACCGATTCTGGGAATTCCCGATTTCGCGGCACAAATGGAATATCTTCGGTGGGCAAACCAGCAGGTGCCCGTGATGACCATTCCGGTACAGGACATGCTGCTCGAGAGCTATACCACCAAGGACAACGGTCTTGGGCGAGGCATCAGCGCCATGCCTTCGATGCATGTCGCGGTTTGCGTGCTGTTCTGGCTGACGGCGCGCGAAGTGTCGAAGACGGCAGGACGCATCTTCTTCTGGTTCATGGTGCTGATCTGGATAGGGTCGGTGCACCTCGCCTATCACTATGCGCTGGACGGTCTGGTCTCGCTCGCCGCGATTTGGGGTATCTGGAAGCTGGTTCCCCATGTCTTCAAGGCATGGGACGCGCTACCCCTGCCATGGTCTCAGCCGGCCTTTCGGACGAATACAGTCCCGGCGGAGTAGCCAGCCCCGAAGCTGCAAATCAGCCCGGTATCGCCTTCGGCCAGATCTTCGCTGTGCAGGTGGAAGGCGATGATCGAACCGGCGCTCGATGTATTGCCATAGGTATCGAGCACGGTCGGGCTTTCGTCCTCGCTCGCTTCATGACCCAGAACCCGGTGAGCGATGAGGCGGTTCATCCCGGCATTCGCCTGATGCAACCACATGCGGCGCAAACTTGTCGGATCGAGATCGAGCCGCTGCGATTCATCGATGATCATCTGGGCAACCATCGGGACGACTTCCTTGAACACCTTGCGCCCTTCCTGGACGAACAATTTGTCCGGTCCGCCGGCTTCCTCGGGATAAGCGCGGTTCAGAAAGCCGAAATTGTTTCGAATGTTGTTGGAGAAAACAGTCTTCAGCTTCGTCCCGAGTATTTCCCAATGCTCTTCAGGAGCTATCGCAGCATCCTCCACCAGAACGGCGGTCGCCACGTCCCCGAATATGAAGTGGCTGTCCCGGTCGCGCCAATTCAGATGGCCGCTGGTAATCTCCGGACTGACCACGAGGACGCTCTTCGCATTGCCGGCCCGAATATAATCCGCCGCCGTCTGGATACCGAATGTAGCGGAGGAGCAGGCAACATTCATGTCGAAGCCGAAGCCTTCAATGCCCAGTTCCTGCTGTATTTCGATTGCCATTGCCGGATAGGGCCGCTCCATATTGGACGCTGCACAGAGCACTGCATCCACATCCCCGGCCTTGCGCCCTGCCCGTTCCAGCGCCTCGCGCGCGGCCTTGACCCCGATCTCGGCGAGGATCGACAACTCGTCGTTCGAGCGCTGCCTCCAACGCGGCGCCATTATCTCGGGGTCGAGCACCGGCTCCTTGGCCATTACGTGGCGAGCCTTGATCCCGCTTGCCTTCTCGATGAACTCGACCGAGCTTTCGGTCAGAGGCTCGATCTCGCCAGCAGCGATCGCTGCGGCATTCGCAGAGTTGTGGCGACGCACGTACTCGTTGAAACTGGCGACCAGCTCCTCGTTGGAGATGCTGTCTTCGGGCGTGAACAGCCCCGTCGCGGAAATGACGGGGCGGCCGGTCAATCGGGCAATATCGGTCATCCGAGTTGCCTAGTCTCACGCTTGGCGAACGGCAAGTGAGAGCGAAGCCAGCGACCTGCTTTCGCGTGCATCAGTGCCCAGAGCCGACATTCAGCACTCTGCCTCCGATCAGTTATCAAGTCCGCCTCCCTGTGCTTCGGATCGGCCTTCGATCGCCATGATGTCACGGGCGAGAAACGGCATTGTCTGCTGGGCGATGCGTAACTCGCCCAGTGCCTCCTCGCGCTTGCCTTGCGCGAGCAAGGTGCGGGATAGCGAGTAGCGCAGATCTCCAACGCCGGGGCGTCTGGCGATCAAGGCGCGAACGTCCAATTCGGCTTGCCGTGCCAGGGTTTTCGGTGCGCCATGTCGCAACACCATGTCCGATTGGACGCGGGCCAGCAGCGAACGGGCAATCAGGTTCGCGTCAGGGTCTTCTGCCAGTGCCTGGAGGCTGTTGCGCGCGCCGACCAGGCTTTGTTCGTCCCCAAGCCGCCAGAGCCTGTATGCCTCGGCATAACGCGCACGCGCGTCTGCTGAAATTCCGGCAGCGCCCGACGAGAAAGCCGTAACCTGCGCGTGGATGCTATTCGCAAAATGCAGCACCGCGCGATCCGTTTGCGAAGGCGATATACGGTACTGTTCCGCAAACAGGACAGCGCCTGTCCGGCCATCGACGAGCTCGGTTGCCAGGTCGCGGTCTTGACCTGAATGTTCGAGCGATAGCCGTACAACATAGGCTGGCGATGTGCCTGAAGGTGGAAGGTGGTCGATGACCTGAACGCCCTCGAACTTCGAAATCGCGCGTACCATGTCGCGGCGGAGCGCCTCCCCATCGGCGGGATCGCTGCCGGACGAAGGCGACGTCGCAACCACAGCCAGCAGCGGTATGGCGACATCATCCGTATCGCGATACTGCCATGCCAACAGCATCGCTGCGGCAAGGATCAGAACCACGCTCGCCGCCAATCCGATCTTGCGGCGGACAGACCATCCGCGTCCAGGTTGCGCAATGCCGATCTGCAAGGTGGTCCGATAGCCGTGATTGCGGACCGCTTCGATGGCCGTCCCGTCAATGCCGATCTGTTCCAGAGACTCGCGCAGCAAAGTCACCCTTTGCTTGATGGTCTCCCGGGTAACTTGCGCGTTCCAGACGATGTGCGCGATGTCCGCGAACGAGACCGGGTCGGGGCTCCGCGACACCAGCAGGTCAAGCATGCGAAACGACAGGTCGGGCAAGCGGTGCTCATCGCCATTCGCGATGACTGCGTGACGCACCCGGCAAAGTTCCACCCTCATTTCACCAATCTTCACCGTTCTTTTCTTGTCCACTGCCTGCTTCGACCGCAGCCTCGGGGCATGACAAAGCACCTTACACACTCCGCCCTAATCGCCCTCGCCACTATCGGATGCAACACTCCCGTTTCAGCGAACACCTCAGAAAATTCCGCCGACACGCAACGCCGGATCGCAGATGCCATACTGGCCGCTCAGGTCGAAGCCAACGGCGTACCCGGCATGGCAGCGGCCGTGGCCCGCGACGGTGAGCTGATTTGGACCGGCACGGCAGGATATCGCGATCTGGATCGGAAACTGCCGGTCGAGCCAGACACCAGCTTTCGGCTCGCCAGTGTTTCCAAACTGGTGACGGCAACGGCGGCGACCGTGTTGTACGATCGGAAGATGCTGGACCTTGATGCACCGGTCCAGCGCTACCTTCCTGACCGCCGCCTCGCTTGGCCTTCGGACATCACCCTGCGGCAGCTGGCTGCGCACACGTCCGGCATTCCGCATTATCAGGATGTCGATGCCGCACGCGGAGGCATCCATTTCGGCACGGTGGACGAAGCGGTCGAGATTTTCGCCAACCGCCCGCTCCTTTTCGCACCCGGCACGAGCTACCAATACAGTTCCTACGGATATACCCTGCTGAGTGCCGCCATTGAGGGTGGAGCAGGTGTGCCTTTCCTCTCCTTTGTTTCGCGCGCGATCACCAATGATCTGCCGCTGCGCCCGGATCTCGTCCCCGATCCGCAGCACGACACCGTGGCCTATGAATTCGAAGGCGGCACGATCAAGCCTGCCGATCCGCACGATTACAGCTACTCATGGGGCGGCGCGGGTTTCCGCGGGACGGCGCCCGGCGTCGCGATGTTCGGGGCACGGGTGATGCGCGATGGCTTCCTCTCGTCCGAGGCACGGGCGATGATGTGGACGCCAACTCAGATGAACGATGGCTCACCGGTGGCTGACGGCGAAGACAGGATTGCGTTCGGCTGGCGCATCGGAACGGACTCGGATGGCCAGAGGATCGCGCATCATGCCGGCGTTGCGATTGGCGCACGCAGCGCGCTGATAGTTTACCCTGACAGCGGGGATAGCGTCAGCGTTCTGTCGAACGCCGTCTGGGTTTCGGACATCAAGGAAACCGCAACGACGCTGGCCGCGCCGTTCCGGGCCGATCCGACGGGTCCGCAAACGCCGTGTCCGATCCGGGCAACCGCATATACAGGCAGCTTTGGCGACAAGCCGGTTGCCGGGACGGTGCGGTTCACAATGCCGAACGGGATATGTCGCGGGACACTGGGCCTCGGCAATGCCGCTGGCGACTGGTTCGACGCATTGCCGCAGGGCAGCGGAGACTATTTGACGGTCATATCGATCTTACCCGGCGACCGGCTCGATCGCGGTGCTCTGGTGACACCCAGCGGAGCCTATGATCTCCGCCGACAGGACGACGGCAGCTACGTTGCGGTGCTGAGTCCGACCCGCAAGTTCGTCGTCCGATTGCAGCGCTGAACGAAGACACCGGTGCTGCTCGCTTCCTCGCTGGTAGCTGCCAATTTGCTTGTGTCCTGGGCCGCTGAAAGAAAGGGGGGTGGTGGCAGGGCTTGAATCGAACCGGAAAAATAACGCTTTGATATCAATCCCGTTCTTGGAACAAAAGCAGGCCCTCCCCCACACTCTCCCCCACATTTTCGTTCATTTAACGGTGGTTCGGTTCAGCGTTTTGACTGAAAAGCTGAATAATTGGGCGGTTCGCGGTGAGCCCGATCGCAATATAATGGCACGTTCTGACACTGTCTATTTGCGAGTTGGCGGCCTGGTCAGTTCAATGCCCGACGCCGCTCCACCAGCCTATGCAAACTGGCTGTCGTAATGCGCGTCGCCTTGCCAATCTTGATGGTTTCGAGTTCGCCACTTGAGATCAGCTCATAGAGTTTTGTGCGACCGACACCGATCATGCGGGCAGCGTCATTGACCCTGAGGCAGATCGGCTCGACAGGTGGATGGCCACTCATTCCGCCGGTTCCTCTTCACGATAGTGCGCGGGATCGGCAATCCAGCGATTGATGGCTGACTCATGCCATCCAGCGCCATGCACGCTGATCTTCACTTGTGACGGGAAAGTGCCTTCAGCGATCTTGCGGTAGATGGTTGAGCGGGAGAGACCGGTGCGGTCGAGCACGGTCTTCAGTCGGATGATGCGTTCTGTATTGGACATTGGGCATTCTCACATTGACATCGGCAGCCCCTCTTCGGAACATAATGAGAATCTTTTTTAAAGGTGCAAGGGTCGGGTTCAGTTGAAACTCGGGGAATTCTTCAACGATTTGCAAGACTTGAACCGTCTATGGACGATTTGGGACTTTTGCGGACAAACCGCTCCGATGCCCTCAGCTCGGAAGATCTTTTCGCTCCACCCGATTTTGCGACAGACATGCGCTGATTTGCGACGGCGATGACGGATTTCCGCGCCAACGTTGCTCGATTTTGCGCGAATCCGGTTGAGTATGTGCCGCTAGCCCGATCCTTGCTGATTTCCCAATTTGCATGGGCGAAAGAATTTTCTGCTGTCGAACCTGGCCGCCCGCAATGACTGAAACTGGGCCTATTCTGTTGAAAAAGTCGACGTTGGCTGGGTTGGTTGAGCGCTTTGGATCCAAGGCGAGTGAGGTCGCTGCCTCTCTCAGGCAGTGGCGAGGCTCGGCGTGGGCCGCATCTTGGCCAGTTTCCGGAGGTTCTGGGCTG
>NZ_JBSXNU010000010.1:0-14500 GCF_056857815.1 Qipengyuania sp. B-5
TGGTCGAGCGTTTCTTCGGGAAACTCAAAAACGCCAGAGGCTTGGCCACCAGATACGACAAACGAAGCGATAACTTCCTCGCTGCCATCAAGCTCTTCTGCACACGCCTATGGATCGCCGCTAATGAGTCTACGCCCTAGCATTGTCCAGAGCGACTTGAGCGAAAACAGTTCGTGCCGGTTGGGGGGATCGGTGGCGATGAAAAGTATCACCGGCGTCACGATCAGCATGCCGAGCGTCACCGTGCTTGCCCAGGACGAGAGGAAGGCAAAGGAGAGATTTCCGGACAAGATGCCCGCCATGAGAGCGCTTGCGCCGCCAGTGAAAACTGCCGCTAGGCCAAAGCGAGCCATGCTCCAGGGGCGCGACAGGGAACGATTTGCCGAGGAGCTTCCGCCCATGAGGAAGAAGACGAGATAACCTTCGACCAGATTGGCCACGGTATATCCGGTCGTAGCGAGGAAACCCGATCCGGCCCAAAGGTTCGAGATCATGCTGGCCGCCGCGACCCAGACAGTCGTCATATGGCGACGGCGTCGGTCAAAAAACAGCAAAGCGGCTATGAAAATGCCGCTCGATGGCCAGACGGCAGCAATTCCATCGGCTCCCCCACTGAGTTCGAGAGCGATATGGGCGCAAACAAGCCAGGCGATGCCGAACAATAGCGGCCAGCCGTAATAGCCCAGATCACGCGGCTTACTCACGTTATTCACGTATTCCCCCCTTGTAGCGACCCTGTGCCCCAAGGACCGGCTCTCGGCCTAGTGTTTTAACTGCTGGAGCTTAACCGCGCCTGTCGAAGCTTTCGAGTCCGCATGTTGGCACTTCTTCCTGCTCGATTCGGGAGGGCGTGGCACGCGGTGGACCTGAACGCATTGCCTCGATCATTCGCTCGACCGCTTGCGGTTCGCCTTCGATATGTGCCTCGACCTTGCCGTCCGGCAGATTCCTAACCCAGCCGGTCAGAGCCAGCGTTCTTGCGGTATCGACTGTCCAGTCGCGGTAGAATACGCCTTGGACGCGACCGTCGACGATCAGGTGCCGTGCGATCATCCGCCAAGGGTGTCCCGCAGCTTCTAATGGGTCAATCAATTTCAGTGGGGGTAATCAAAATGCAAAAGCCCCGCGCGATGGCGGAGCTTTCGGCGAGAGGTTTCACGCTGTTACTGAGCCAGCTCTGTGCTGGCGGTTGCCACCCGGGTGGAGAGCCGGGCGGGGCGGCTCATAGCAGCCGCCCCGGGAGTGGGCTCAGGCGGCCTGCTTGATGTCGCGCAGGGTGAGGTCGAAGGTTACGTCCTCGCCGGCCAGCGGGTGGTTGCCGTCGGCCTTGACCACCTGCTCGCCTACTTCAACGATGTAGAGCGTCAGTGGCGATCCGTCCTGCGCCTGCGCCTGCATGGCCATACCCGGCTGCGGGGCCGGTTCTGGCGGCAGGTTTTCGCGCGGGATGTCGATCACCAGTTCCTCTCGGCGCGGGCCGAACGCCTTGTCGCAAGGGATTGCAACTGACTTCTCGCTGCCGACTTCCATGCTGGTCAGGGCTTCTTCGATCTGTGGGAAGATCTGGCCGCTGCCGAGGGTGATTTCCTGCGGTCCTGCCTGTTCGGTATTGCCGACGATCTCGCCGTCGCCCCGCTTGAGGACGTAGTCGATGGTCACGGTGTCACCGTTGTTGGGAGTTGTCATGGGAGTCCTTCGAATTTCGTGTTCGCGGCGCGAATGGGCCGCATGGGAAACGCGCCCGCGTGTCGAGCGCCTCGCGCGCGATTCTGTCAAAACATTATGGGGTGAGTCAAATGAAGTGGCCGTTCGTGAACGGATCGAAGGTTTTCAGGAAAGATGCAGCGGTTCTTCGTCCAGATGCCAAACACCCTGCCGATCCCGCATCAGCCTGCCAAGCAGCCGGTTGCCTTCCCACAGCTTTACACTGCGGCGTACGCCCTCGGTCTCGAGAAGCGAAAGGGCAGTAGCGGGATTCTCACTGGTGAACTCCAGGCGTTTGGGCTGTCCGAGATCGTCATCTTCGAATTGAAGCGAATAATGCGGCATGTCCGGCCTTTCGGGAAACCCGCAGGCATCTCCGGGTATCCAGAGCTGGTGTGACAACTATGGGTTTAGGTCATGTGTCTAGCATTTCGGACGGTTAATCTCAAATAGCCCCGGGCCTCCTGTATGTGGTTTGCGGTGGGCCGGTCGTTTGCCGGGACGGATACGCGTTTGCAAAGATGCCGGTCTCGGTACGAGCTTGAGAAATGCACTGCCGCGGTGTACTCTCTGACCGGGAACACCGTTTTCAAAGGAGTTTCCACAGGGATCGAAAGGGGCCAAACCAACGAGCGCCAAAATGATCCCAGCAGACATCATTCAAACAGACTTTCCCAAGGTTTCGCCGATATGCCTCGTCGAAGAAGCCGCCCGCATCATGCGGGACCATGGCCTGCACGCGCTGCCGGTTGTCGAGCGCGACAGGCTAAATGGCGTCATCGCCTGTGAAGATATCGTCTATCGGGGCATCGCGGACGGCATCGACTGGTTCTTCGCTCATGTGGAAGATTTCATGACTGCGGAACCCAAGGCTGCGTTTGCGTCATCTTCGGTTACCGAAACGAAAGCTCTGCTCGATGCCGAAAGGCTCGACTGGCTACCGGTTCTCGACGAGAATAGGAAATACGTGGGCGTGATCCGCTTGCAGTCTCTGGATACTCTGGGCACCGCCCCTCAAAGCGCGCTCGCCTGAAGCCGGTGAGAGCGAGTCCATAAGAACAGGACGGGGCGCGAGCTGATTATCAGCCCGACGCCCATCATCCTTCTCAACGGGTCAGCTTCTTGTACGCCAGGCGCGTCGGACGATCGGCGGCGTCGCCCATGCGGCGACGCTTGTCTTCTTCGTAGGCTTCGAAATTGCCTTCGAACCATTCGACATGGCTATCGCCCTCGAACGCCAGGATATGCGTTGCCAGACGGTCGAGGAAGAAGCGGTCGTGGCTGATGACCACGGCGCAGCCGGCGAAGTTCTCGATCGCCTCTTCCAGCGCGCCCAGCGTTTCCACGTCGAGATCGTTGGTCGGTTCGTCCAGCAGCAGGACGTTGCCGCCCTCCTTCAGCATCTTGGCCATGTGGACGCGGTTGCGCTCACCACCCGACAGCTTGCCGACGTTCTTTTGCTGGTCCGGTCCCTTGAAGTTGAAGGCACCGACATAAGCGCGGGTCGACACATCATGGCCGTTGACCTTCATGTAATCGAGTCCGTCGGAGATTTCCTCCCAGACATTATTCTTCGGGTTCAGATGGTCACGGCTCTGGTCGACGAAGCCGAGGCGGACGGTCTCGCCGATTTCGACAGTGCCGCTGTCGGGCGTTTCCTTGCCGGTCAGGATCTTGAACAGCGTCGACTTGCCTGCGCCGTTCGGGCCGATCACACCGACGATGCCGCCGGGGGGTAGCATGAAGGACAGGTCTTCGAACAGCAGCTTGTCGCCATAGGCCTTGGAGATGTTCTTGGCCTCGATCACCTTGCCGCCGAGGCGTTCGGGCACCTGGATGACGATCTGCGCCTTGCCGGGCTTACGATCCTTCTGGCCTTCCTGCAGTTCTTCGAACTTGCGGATACGTGCCTTCGACTTGGTCTGGCGCGCGGAGGGCGTCTGCCGGATCCATTCCAGCTCGCGGCTCAAAGCCTTCTGACGGCCGGATTCCTCGCGGCTTTCCTGTTCGAGACGCTTGGCCTTCTTTTCCAGATAGGTCGAATAGTTACCCTCGTAGGGGTAGTAGGAACCGCGGTCGAGTTCGAGGATCCACTCCACCACATTGTCGAGGAAGTAGCGATCGTGGGTGATCATCAGCACCGCGCCCGCATATTCCTTCAGGTGGTTTTCCAGCCACTGGACGGATTCCGCGTCGAGGTGGTTGGTCGGTTCGTCCAGCAGCAGGATCGACGGCTTCTGGATCAGCAGGCGGGTCAGCGCAACGCGGCGCTTCTCACCGCCCGAAAGATCGGTGACGGGCCAGTCGCCGGGAGGGCAGCGCAGCGCTTCCATCGCGACTTCGAGCTGGTTGTCGAGCGTCCAGCCATCGACCGCGTCGATCTTGTCCTGGAGTTCCGACATCTCGGTGCTGAGCGCATCGAAATCGGCATCTTCCTCGCCCATCTCCATGCCGATCTGGTTGAAGCGTTCAACCATGTCGGCAATGCCGCGCGCCCCGTCCTTGACGTTTTCGAGCACGGTCTTGGTCGGATCGAGCTCTGGCTCCTGCTCCAGATAGCCGACGGTGATGTTCTCGCCCGGCCATGCCTCGCCGGTGAAATCCTTGTCGATGCCGGCCATGATCTTGATCAGCGTGGACTTGCCCGCACCGTTGGGGCCGACGATGCCGATCTTGGCGCCCTGGTAGAACTGCAGGTTGATGTTGCTGAGTACCGGCTTGCTGGCACCGGGGAAGGTCTTGGTCATGTCCTTCATGACGAAGGCGTATTGCGCGGCCATCGGGCGAATCCTTGGATGTATCTGCGAGAATGGGAGAGTTGGTGCGCCAGATAGTCGCGCGAGGGACGATGGGCAAGGCGGGAGAGGCAAATGGTCGGGGCTTGGCAAACGCGCCGGGGCTGTTAGCAAGCGACCCCATGAAAAGGTCGCTCATCGCGCTTGCCGCGCTCTCGCTCTCCGTTCCCGCCACTGCCGACCGCGCCGACGAGGCGCTGGAAAGCGATACGATCGCGTGGGATTTCGTGGAAGGGATCACCACCGAAGTGGGCCCGCGCATGCCGGGCACCGAGCAGGAGGCGAGGGGTCGCGTCTGGGCGATGGACTGGCTGCGCGCCAATGGCTTCGCCAATATCACCGACGAACCTTTCGACATGGAAACATGGGTCCGCGGCGAGGAAATGGCCGAAGTGACTGCGCCTTTCGCCCAGCCGATGGCGATCACCGCGCTCTCGACATCGAGTTCGACCGGGGCAGAGGGGATCGAGGCGGAAGTCGTCTATTTCCCTCACTATTCCGACCTCAAGGCTGCCGCGCCCGGAAGCCTCGCGGGCAAGATCGCCTTCGTCAGCCACGATATGCGCGCATCGCAGGACGGATCGCATTACGGCTTTGCCGGTCCGGCGCGCTGGACGGCGCCTTCGCTCGCCGCGAGAAAGGGCGCTGTGGCGACCGTGATCCGCTCTGTGGGGACCGATAACCACCGCGTCCCGCACACCGGGACCACGACTTTTGCTGAAGGTGTCGAGCCGACGCCCGCAGGCGCGCTGTCCAATCCCGATGCCGACAATCTCGAACGCATGTTCGCCCGCGCCGAGGGCCAGCCGATCCGCATGAAGCTGGTCATGACTCCGCGCGATCTGGGCACGACGCGTAGCGGGAACGTGGTGGGCGAAATCGTCGGCCGCGACTCCTCGCTGCCGCCAGTGCTGCTGGCCTGCCATCTCGACAGCTGGGATATCGGCACCGGCGCGATCGACGACGGGGCGGGTTGCGGTATCATTGCGGCTGCAGCAAAGCATGTTGCGGCGCAGGGCCAGCCGTTGCGCACGATCCGCGTGCTGTTCGCAGGGGCGGAGGAAACCGGCTTGTGGGGCTCGGAAGCCTATGCCGTCGCCCATGCCGACGAACCGGTGTTCGTGGGGCTGGAAAGCGATTTCGGCGCGGGCCGAATCTGGCGGCTGGAAAGCAATTTTACCTCAAGCGATGCCGCGCTGTATCGCCAGCTTGCAGCAGCAGTGGCGCGCTTCGGCGTGGCACCGAGCGGGATTGTGGCGACCGGCGGGGCCGACCTCAATCTGGTGCGCCAGCAGAAGGGCGCATTGATCGATTTGCAGCAGGACGGCACGCGCTATTTCGACCTGCACCACACGGCGGACGATACGCTGGACAAGGTCGATCCGGCCGAGCTTCGCCAGAACGTCGCGGTGTGGACCGCCGCTGTAGCGGTGCTGGCCAATCACGGCGAGGATATTGTCCTGCCGACAGCGCCTCGTTAGGTCCCCGATCTTCCGAAGTGCCGGTTTAAGAGCGAAGGCAGGAAAGCCAGCTGTAATGCTGCGCGGACGATCAGGAAGAGGCTGAAGGATAGCCACAGACCGTGACTTCCCAGCGGCCAGCTGAGCCACAGGGCCACGCCGTAAACGATTGCTGCGCCGACCATCGTCAGGAACAGGCGCTGCGTCCAGCTTGCGCCGACATAGACACCGTCGAGTACGAAACCTGCGAGGCCAAGGAAGGGTATGACGATCAGCCACGGGGCGAGGTCCTGCGCTTGCATCCGAACCGCTTCCGTTGCGGCAAAGCTTGCCAGTATCGGATCGGCAAAGAGCGCGAAGCCCAGTGCCACCAGCGCAGCTGCCGCCATCCCCCGCAGCAGGATGGCCCGTACATAGGCTACGAAGCCGGACCGGTCATGAGCTCCAGCGCGTTCGCCATTGAGCACCTGCGCGGCATTCTCGAACCCGTCGAGCAGCAGGGCGGTGAAGACGAACAGCTGGTAGATGATGCCGTTGGCGGCCAGCACCACGGCGCCGCGCTCCGCAGAAAGCCGGGTAAGACCTGCCAGTGCGATGACCAGTACCAGAGTCCTCAGGAACAGGTCCCGGTTGACCGACAGAAAGGGGCGAAGTTCGGCCAGCTTCGCGATCCCGCCAGACCGCGCCCGCGCTATCAGGGCTTTGCCCTTCGCGCCCGAAAGCAGGATAGCGGCCAGCGCTGCAAGCTTGGCGAATTCGGCGATGAAGCTCGACCAGCCGATCCCGGCAATGCCCCACTTCAGCTCCAGCACGAACCAGAGACCAAGACCGACGTTGAGCAGATTGTAGGCGACTTCCACCAGCAGGACCGTCCGCATCCGCCGCTGGCCCACCAAGAAGCCGATGGCGGCGAAGTTGGCCATGACCGCAGGCGCACTCCAGTAACGGATGTCGGCATAGACGCCGGCTGCCTCGCGCACTTCCCCGGTTGCACCGAGCGCATCGAGGGCAAGGGGCAGGAGCAGAGGCTTTACCAGCAATAGTATCGCGGCGATGGCCAGCCCGACCAGCAGCCCGCGCAGAAGGACGGTAGCCTGCTCATCGGCGCCCGAGCGGGTGCCTGCCTGTGCGACCAGCCCGGTCGTCCCGGTCTTGAGGAAATTCATGACGGTAAAGAGCACGGCGAACAGCCGCGCGCCGATATCGACCGCGCCCTGTGTCGGTGCATCGCCGAGCCGCCCGACGATCCACATGTCGCCGATGCCGATCAGCGCAGTGGCGACATTCGTGACCATGGCGGGCAAGGCGATCGCCCAGATCGCGCGGGTATCCAGAGGCGGGGAGGCAGTGCTCGCTGTCACCTATCGCTCCTCCGGATTTATCGACGTGTGGTCGGGGAGACAGGATTCGAACCTGCGACCCCTTGTACCCAAAACAAGTGCGCTACCAGGCTGCGCCACTCCCCGACACCTACGTCGATCTTCATGCCGGACGGCGGGTTGGTAGGCCCGGCAGGACTCGAACCCGCGACCTAGCCGTTATGAGCGGCCAGCTCTAACCAACTGAGCTACGGGCCCCCGCCAACCGTCCGAGAAGGCGAAAACGCCGCCTAGCCGCGCTTCAGGCCAAGGGCAAGCGGCGATGCACGCCTTTTGCCTATTCGGCTGCACTTTCCGGCGCAGGCACGGCTTCGGCGCCGGTCAGCAGCGGGAGCGAGAGCACCAGCCGTTCGCCGTCGCGCATCAGGTCGCCTCCTGCAACGCGTGCTTCGGCGCGCGCCAGCCTGAGCGAGAAACCCGCTCCGAATATGCCCGCGCTGAGTGCCCCCATGGCAGGGCGCGTCTCGACCGAGAAAATGTCCTCCGCCTCGCGCAAGGTCGCAGGCAGGGTCGCTGCAAACTCGATCTGGTCGCCCTCGGTATCGAGATCGAGGCGGATCGCCTCGCCTGCGCCAGTCGCTCCGGCGAGTGTAGCCAGGAGACGCCATGCCAGCACTTCCGCTTCCGACTGGGCGAGAGCGAGCGGAGCGCGCACATCCCCCAGCTTCGCATCGAAACGGGCAACGCGTGGACTGAGCACCGTCTGAAGCTGCATCACCTGGCGGCGCGCAATGGCGGCGAAATCACACTGCCCTGCCTCGAGATCGAGCGCACCCGTCTCCAGTCTCGCCAGCCGGTCGAGTTCGTCGAAGCCGGCCAGAATATGCGCCGAATCGCCGGCTATCGTTGCCGCGATCGAGCGATATTCGTGCGGCACCGGACCGATCACCTGTTGTTGGATAATCTCGGCATAGCCCTGCATGGCGTTGACCGGCGTGCGCAGCTCGTGAAGCAATTGGCGCAGGCGGTCCGCCTCGGCATTGCGGGGATTCGCCACTTCGGGCATGACCCGGCGGAAACGACCGGCATAGCCGAAGAACCGCCCTTCGCCGCGCGTGAAACGCGGAGTCGCATCGACGATCCATTCGCCTTCGATGCGTTTCGCCCCGCGCAATGGGAGGCGGGTATTGTGTAGTGGCTGGCGGCGCGAGATCGCCTGCGCAACTGCCGTAGAACCAAGAGCGGCAAGATCGATCCCGATCACCATCGGCGCAATATTGCCCTCTGCCCAATCTATCCTGCCCTCGGCATCCGCGCCGAAGAGGAAGTGATCGAACTCCACGTCGTTTGGACGGTCCTCATCGCCCATAGGCAGACGAGGGGCCTGCGGGTCCATATCGCCGCCCGCGCCAGCCTTGCGGGCACGTCGGAAGCTTTCGATCCGTTCGACCAGTGTACGCACGTCTTCCTTGCCGGGAGGACGGTTCGGCTCCTCTTCTGCGGGGCGAACTTCCGGGGCGTGTACCGGGGCATCGATATCTTCCGGCGGTACCAGCTCGTCCATCAGTTCGAGCGGTTCCGGCTGAGGCAATGCCCTGTCGGACACGCCAAGGCGGTCGAGCACCTTCACCGCTTCCGGCGGAAGGTCGCGGCGGTGACGAAGGAAACCGCGTGCCCGGATCGGGAGCTTGGGAATTAGCTCGGCCCATTCCGGTCCGGTAAGTTGCGCCCGGTAAAGCGCGGCAGCGGCGACATGCGGGTGGGCCCCGCCAAACCATTTGACCAGTTCGGGATTTCGAAAGCGCCAGCCACTTTCGCCAACCAGTGCCGTTCGGATCTTGACCGGAATCATCTCGCCCAGGGCGATCAGGCGAAGATAGGCCGCCGCCTTGAGTGCCGGATCTCCAGCTTGGGGACGTTCTCCAAGCAGGTCGATAAGCTGGCGGAACTGCGTCTTCGCCGCACGCTCGCCGGTTGCGCGCAGGCGCAGCACAGTAGCAAGGCGGTCGTCGAAATGCATTCCATCTCCGGCAAACGGGGCTTCTCTGGAGTGTCCGCCATCGCAGAATCGCACTCAAGGACGGACAACAGATATGGTTAAGTGTTCATTTACCCAAGATGGATCTGGCACCCCGTTGCAAAAGAGGACAATTGCTGGCAAACATAATAATGTTAGCCAATCGGATGGTTGCGCGTTTTCAACATTTCATATGCGCAATGTGTTCGCAAAGGCTCAAGTTAGAAGAGGAACGTCTCATGGCCAATCTCGACGAGATCGATCGGCGTCTGCTCCGCGAATTGCAGAATGAAGGCAGGATCACCAATGTCGAGCTGGCGCATCGCGTAGGCCTGACGGCGCCGCCGTGCCTGCGCCGGGTCCGCGCGCTGGAAGAAGAAGGGGTCATTCGCGGCTATCACGCCGAACTCCATCCTTCCAAGCTGGGCTTTTCGATCACGGTCTTTGCCATGGTGAGCCTGAAGAGCCAGGCCGAAACTGCGCTGCGGGAATTCGAGCAGGCGATGAAAGACCTGCCCGAAGTGCGCGAAGTGCACATGCTCAATGGCGAGATCGATTTCATCATCAAGATCGTGGCGCGCGACCTGCAGGCATTCCAGGAATTCCTGACGAGCAAGCTCACCCCCGCGCCGAACGTGGCCAGCGTGAAGACGTCGCTGACCATCCGCACCAGCAAGAACGAGCCCGGCGTTCCTCTCTGAGTGCTGCAGGCGGGCGTCAAGCGTCCGCCAATCTCAAGGTTCTTGCGTCCCCCGGCCTTTTCAGCGCGCCTAGATTGCGGGTTCGTAGTCCGCGGTCTGCAACGTCAGCATGTAGGCGACCAGATCGTCGATATGTTCTTCCGGAATCTCGAAATACATCTCGCTCGGGAAGTCATGCGTGGTCTTGAGCCACGTTGCGAGGCTTTCCCGGCTGAGACCCGGAGTGTTCGCGACATCCACAAAGCTGGGTGCCGACGGATTCGGCGATAGCTGCAAGGGCTCGACTGCATGGCAATCGGAGCACCGGTTGCGGGCGAATTTTTGCCCGCGATATTCAGCCGTATCCCTCTCGAAAACGCCCGATCCATATGTCGGGGGAGCCGGATTTTCGGCAGGCGCTATCTGGCATGCCGCCAGAAGCGCTGGCAGGATCAGGATAGGGGTTCGGTTCATGGCAATCGGCATACACCCACGATGGGCACACTGGCAAACCGCTCATCCCCATCGGGGCCAGCATTCATTCGCGCCGACGGCAAAGGCTTTCGCGAGCTTGGGTCAGCTAGCCCGCGTCTTCAGCCATTCCTCGAGCCATTTGATCGAATAGTCGCCGCTTTTTACGTCATCCTGTTCGAGCAATGCCTGATGAAGCGGGACCGATGTCTTCACGCCCTCGATCACCATTTCCTCCAGCGCACGCTTCAACCGCATCATGCAGCCTTCGCGAGTGCGCCCGTAAACGATCAGCTTGGCGATCATGCTGTCGTAATAGGGCGGGATGGAGTAACCAGCATAGAGCCCGCTATCGACACGGACATGCATCCCACCGGCAGCGTGATAATACGTAACCTTCCCAGGGCTGGGCGCGAAGGTCCACGGATCTTCCGCGTTGATGCGGCACTCGATTGCATGGCCCTTGAACTCGATCTCGTCCTGCGTGAGCGACAGTTCCTTGCCTGCGGCAATGCGGATCTGTTCGCGCACCAGATCTACGCCGGTAATCGCTTCGGTCACCGGGTGTTCGACCTGCAGGCGCGTGTTCATCTCGATGAAGTAGAACTCGCCGTTTTCCCATAGGAATTCGATCGTTCCGGCGCCCCGATAGGCCATGTCGCGCATTGCCTTGGCGCAGGTTTCGCCCATGCGCATACGATCTTCTTCGGAGATGACGGGCGAGGGCGCCTCCTCCAGAACCTTCTGGTGGCGACGCTGCAACGAACAGTCGCGCTCGCCCAGATGGATCGCATTGCCGTTGCCGTCACCGAAGACCTGGAACTCGATATGGCGCGGGTTGCCGAGATATTTCTCGATATAGACGGTGGCATCGCCGAAAGCGGCCTTCGCCTCGCTGCCGGCCTGCTGCATCAGGGTTTCGAGCTGGTCTTCGCTCTCGCAGACCTTCATGCCGCGTCCGCCGCCGCCACTGGCAGCCTTAATGATGACCGGATAGCCGATTTCCGCCGCAATACTGCGCGCTTCGTCGAAATCCGAAACCGCGCCGTCGCTGCCCGGTACCAGCGGAAGTCCGAGGGCGCCGGCGGTACGCTTCGCTTCCACCTTGTCGCCCATGGTGCGGATATGTTCGGGCTTGGGCCCGATCCAGGCGATGTCGTGTGCTTCGACGATCTCGGCGAACTTGGCGTTTTCCGAGAGGAAGCCATAGCCGGGATGAATGGCGTCGGCCTGCGTGATCTCGGCGGCCGAGATGATGTTGGCGACGTTGAGATAGCTTTCGCCTGCCGCCGGCGGACCGATGCAGACCGCGTGGTCGGCAAGGCGCACATGCATTGCGTCGGCATCCGCGGTGGAGTGAACGGCCACCGTTTCGATGCCCATTTCATGCGCGGCGCGGTGGATGCGAAGCGCAATTTCGCCGCGGTTGGCGATGAGGATACGAGAAATCGGCATGGCTTACCCGATGACGATCAGCGGCTGGTCGAACTCGACCGGCTGCGCGTTCTCGACCAGGATCGATTTGACCGTTCCAGCCTTGTCGGCGGTGATCGGGTTCATGACCTTCATCGCCTCGACGATCAGGAGCGTCTGGCCTTCCTTGACGCTGTCGCCGACCTTCACGAAGTCCGAAGCGCCGGGTTCGGGGGCAAGATAGACCGTGCCGACCATGGGCGATTTCATGGCGCCAGCCGTGTCCGCTTCTGCCTGTGCGGTTTCCGCAGGCGCAGCGGGGGCGGCGGGTGCCGCCGGGGCCGGGTTGGCCATCGGAGCGGGAGCAGCCGCCATAGCCACGCCGCCGCCGCGCGAAACGCGGATCTTGCGGTCGCCATCCTCTACTTCGATTTCGGTGAGTCCGGTGTCGCCCAGCATCTCGGCAAGTTCGCGCACGAGAGAGGTGTCGACGTTCATGCCGGAATGTCCGGCGCCTTTGCGATCGGCCATGAATGGTCCCTTGTCAGTTATTGGACGCGCCTATGCTCTGGCTGGCGCGCCAAGACAAGGGGTAGGGGGCGGATTTAGAGCGCCGCGGCTTTCTCCAACGCTACGGAATAACTGCGTGCGCCAAGACCCTGAACGCAATCGACTGCTCCCATGCCGACATAGGATATGTGCCGGAATTCCTCGCGCTTGGCCGGATCGGAAAGATGAACCTCGATCACCGGCACGTCGATTGCCTTGATGGCATCCAGCAGGGCGATGGAAGTGTGCGTATAGGCCGCAGCGTTGAGCAGCACGGCCCTGGCGCCCTGCCGACTCGCCTCATGCAGCCAGTCGACCAGCTGGCCTTCGTGATTGGTCTGGTGGAAGCTGATGTCCAGCCCCAGCGCCTCCGCCTGTTCGTGCAGCGCTTGCTCGATATCGGCCAGCGTGTCGGAACCGTAGATTTCCGGCTCGCGCGTGCCGAGCAGGTTGAGGTTGGGGCCATTCAGGACGAATACCGTACCGGTCATGGCCCCATTCTTAGCGGCAAGTCACCGTCCTTCAACGCCTTTCGCCTTTCCCCATTGCCGCGCGGCGGTATAGCCGAGGTAGCCGGTGCCGAAGAGGGCATAGAGTTCTTCTGGCAGGCCGCGCAGGTAAGCGGAAATACCGGTACCGATATTCTGCGCGGTTTCGGCGGAAAAGGCCGCGATGATCCCCATCGGCAGGGCGAAAAGGATCATTGCATACATCACATAGAGGAAACTGGGCCGCGCCCTGCTGGTCCAGGGATCGGGCGACTGCGCCTCTGCAACGATGGCCGAGAGGCGCGCCTCGATGGCCTTGAGCTCGTGCGATCCTTCGAGCGCGAGAAGTTCGAGCTTGGCCTTGGCTCGCGCTTCCTTATCCGGGATGATCTTGTCGATGATGGAAGCGATAGGGCCGATAAGCGAATCAATTAGTGCCATTTTTTTGACCTCCTTTCCCATTTCTGAACCATTTTGGTTAGTGTAGGAAAGTAGGGTTCGGTCAGCGCGATCGAAGGCAGGCAAAAAGCGCGGTCCGCTCCTTGGCGTCAGCGATGTCATCTGGAACTTCGATGAAGGCCTGCGTGCCGGGCTCGGCCCGATCGCGGTTTCGCCGCAGCCTTCCATGTGTCCGTGGATTTATCTGTTCAGGATGCTTGGCTGAAGGTGGTTTGCTCGTGCCAGCGCCAACTGCCCTGTGCCAGTTCCAGTATGAGCCTGATCTCATCCAGTCTCAGCGCTTCTTTCAGCAACAGACCCGAAGCGCCGTCACGCGACCAGCGTATGGTGCACTGCTCGAAGCTTTGTGTCCCCAGACAAACCGTTACCAACTCGCCAAACCCAAGCTGCCCTGGATGTGCAATCGACATACCTTTTGTCGACAGGTTGACGAGTTCTCCCTCCACCGATGTATCGCGGTGGTAGACCTTGACGGGGAGGCTTACTTCGAAGCGGCTCGCACGGGGCGGAGAACCATCGCTATGCGCGATTGGAGAACACTCGGTTATCACACCCATCCGGTCCTCGGAAAGCCAGCCCACTTCTCCTTCGAGCGGGTCATTGTTTCCCCATTGTACGCTAACTTTCTGTCCCGGTTTTGCAGCGATCGTACAGCGAATGCCGATGCCCGATTCCGAAAGGTCCCGGATGACCACGACGTAATTTCTATCGCCGATTGTCATACATGCGGGAAGGAACACCTGACGGACCCGTTCACTTTGACGGCGTTCTTGCACATTCTTCTCCGGAATTCGTTTCAACCTATTCTGGAAGATCAAGCACATATTACCCGCCATTGCGTTAGCCAGGAGATGTGTGGTTTTACCTATGGGGTTTACGTTCGAACGCTTTCGAAAGACGCGTGAAGTGTTCCGTCATTTCTGGTCGGAGAGATGCTCAGACCTTTATCGGTTCGGCGAAAAGCATCGGAGAGGCCTTTCAAGTTACGGATTGCCGGTCATGAGAATTAGGTTTCGTGGACAAAGCTTGACTGGGGACTCGGACCTTGATTCAAGGCTGGCTTTTGGAGGCGGCCTTGGGCGAACGGATCGGCGTTACGGACGAAGAGTGGGAAGTGATCGGGGCGCTGCTGCCGCCTGAACGGG
>NZ_JBSXNU010000011.1:0-13957 GCF_056857815.1 Qipengyuania sp. B-5
CTGGTCGAGCGTTTCTTCGGGAAACTCAAAAACGCCAGAGGCTTGGCCACCAGATACGACAAACGAAGCGATAACTTCCTCGCTGCCATCAAGCTCTTCTGCACACGCCTATGGATCGCCGCTAATGAGTCTACGCCCTAGGGCTTATCGCTACGCTGCAAGCTCGAACGACAAGCCAGATTCGCGAAGCCATTCCACCCATTTCCTCAAGAAAGAGAGGAAGCTGGGTTCGTCGATGGTTAAAACTCGAAGTTCGGTAGGAACTAATCGGTCGCTTCCATACCGTCCGCTTACGAAGGCCAGCTTTTCAGCCCGCTGGCCGTAGGTCTGGTGTCCGTTGGCATCCAAGTAAGCGATACCACCATGAGCCAATGCGTTGCGCATTGAACTCGCCCATTCGGACGCGCACATCGTCGAAGCAGCTTTCTCTGCCTCATTGGTTTCCAAGACTTCGCTCAGAGTGTGCGGAAAATAGCGGGCGAGATTCTGACCCGCCGCGTGAGGCATTCGCGCGAGCCGCCATTTCCCGGTTTCGAAGAATGGGGATTTTCTAAACGGCCTTCCTCCCAGTGCGTCATCTACCGCCGCCGCCAACTCCGGTTCGAGGCTGCGATCATCGATGTAGCCTTCGATAGTCGCGCTTCGATGTCGCTCAATTCGCTCGATCGGCAACACTATGATTGGCGTAGCCATTGCCAGTAGAAAGGTGGTGGTGAGTGGACCTACCCCGTCTTGGCCGGGGAAGAAGGTCTGTTCGACCTGAGGGAGAAGTTGATCGATGAGGTGCAGGCAGCGCTCGGGCAATTCTCGGCTATAATTTGAAGGAATGCCCATACGACCCTTTCATTGACCCCACTTCTCTGGCCCGAGAGGCTTCTCGTTCAATTCGTCGCGGAGCACCCGCCAGCGGGGCATATGACGGTCAAGAAGCGCGATGAACCGATCGCCATGGGTTCGTTCGATCAAGTGAACCATTTCGTGGCAGACCAAATAGTCGAGGCAAGCAAGCGGCTTCTTGGCCATTTCAAGGTTGATCCAGATGCGACCGGCATCTGGATTGCACGATCCCCACTTGGTGCGCATGCGCTTGATCCGTGACTCTGGGCGCGCAACTTTGAGGGCTTTTGACCAGCGATCGGCGAGGAGTTCGAGCCGTTCCCGTAGTTTCTCTCGCTGCCAGCGCTGAAAGGCTCTCTCGCGAAAATCCCGATCGGCCTCAGGTGGGACGGTAAGTTCAATGCGATCGCCTCTGATCCTGACTGTCGCTCCACCCGTCTTTCTAATCAAACGAAGGCGATACCCAGTTCCGAAATGGAAGTGAGTTTCGCCAGAGACATAATTTCGCTCGCTCTGTCGCGCTTGTTGCTCAAACTTGTTTTTCTGCCGCTTGATCCAGCCCATGCGGGTGACGACTGCGAGCCGGATGGCTTCATCGTTTACGCTGGGCGGAGCCGCCACCCTGACGCGCCCGCTCGGGGGATAGACGCCCAAGTGGAGGTTCTTGATGGGCTTACGCACCACCTCGACATCGATCTCCCCGACCACGAGATGCTGGCGCTCAATACTCATGCTGCTTGTGCACCAGATCAAATACTGTGTCGGCAAGTGCCGCGTCTGCAATGTGCCGCTCGATGGCCCGCCGAACTTCGCGCTCCTTGAACATATTGCCACGCCAGTCTGCCTTCTTGGTCTGGCGGATGTCTTCGTCGATCGCGACGGCAAGGCCCTCGTCTTGGCCAAGATTATCGTAGAGCGCCCGCTTCGCTGCGCTATTGATCGAGGCAGGGTAATTGCCGGTCGTTTCCGGCTTCGCTGCTTGCTTCGCTAATTCGACAATCTTCGCGAGGTAATCCGCGTAATCGATAGCGTCAGCCTTCCGCTGCTCGACCAGCGCATCCAGCAGATCGGACATCTGCTCGTAGTATTTCGGATTCACCGGTGACTCATCGATGATGAGCTTGCGAACATTATTCTCGATCGTCTCGGCAGCCGCTTCCTTATTGCCTTTGATGCCCTCGGGCAGCGCCTTTACCGCGTCGGCACCTCGATCGACGATCAGTTCGACTAGCGACATGTCGTCGAATGCCGATACGACCTCACTTTCCTCAGCGCGGATGTAGGTGTCGATGAGGTGTCGCATTGCAGGCTCGTAAGCTTTGAGGTCGATGTAGTCGCCACTCGCCAGCTTCACCTCGCTGCGCACCTTTTCGAAATGCCCCACTTCCTCTTTTAGGGCCGCAGCCGCCTTCTCGTCATAGCCAAGATCACCGAGGTCGTTGGCGATGTCGGCATAAGCGCGAATCAGCGAAGCAGTCAGCCTGTAGAGGGTCAGGCGCTTTGGCTCGTTTTCCTTGAGCGCGTCCTTGTCCGAGGTGTCCTCAGCGCAGAAGAAGTGCAGGTATGCAGGCGTATCCTTCGGCATCGGGACAGGCTCACAGAGCGCACGGATTGCTTCAAGCACTTCGGTCAGCCGCTGCTGCGCCTTCTTGAGCCGGTTCTCCAACAGGCCCTCGACATCGGCCTTGTCGTAACCCTCGAATGCCCCGGAGGTGTAATCGGTTATCGCCCCTTCCAGACTGCGGAAAAGGTCTTTGTAGTCGATGATCTGGCCGTATTCCTTGTCGTCGCCGTCTAGCCGGTTCACGCGGCAGATGGCTTGGAACAGGCCGTGATCCTGCATCTTTTTGTCGATGTAGAGATAGGTCGCGGACGGCGCATCAAATCCGGTCAGCAGCTTATCGACCACGATCAGCAGCTTCATCTGCCCCGGTGATTCAATGAACCGCTTCTTGACCTCCTTCTCGAACTCCTCAGGCTCTTTGTCGCCAAGCATTCGGTTATAGATTTCGTATTTCCGCAGCCTCTCGGTTAGCCCCTCGCCATCACCCTCACCTTTCACATCGCCGGGTGCGGGCTTGTAGCTGGTGATGATCGCGCACTTGTCCTTGAGCGATGTCTTCTCGAATAGCTCGTAGAACTTGCACGCCTCGTAAATGCTGCCCGACACCAGCATGGCATTGCCCCGACCGCTGGCGAGGCGATCCTTCAACTCCATGTCCATGAGGATGTCGGCCACGATCTTTTCGAGGCGTGACTGACTCGACAGCACCGCCTTCATCGTGCCCCAGCGCTGCTTAAGCTGCGCTTTTGCGAGATCGTTCAGTCCCTTGGTTTTAGCTTCGAACCACTGGTCGATCTTCTTGGGCGAGGTGATCTCTTGGTCGATGTCCCGCGCTTCGTAGCGCAGGTCGAGCACAACGCCGTCCTCAACCGCCTCGTCGAACCTGTAGGTGTGGATGTATGGTCCGAAGACTTCGAGGCTCGTCTGCTTGTCGTCTTTGAGCAGCGGAGTGCCAGTGAACCCGATGAACATCGCATCGGGCAGGATCGACTTCATGGCCGCATGCAGTTCGCCCGACTGGGTGCGGTGGCACTCGTCTACGAAGACATAGATGTCGCCCTTCGGCTTGAAGCCGGGAGGGAGGGACTGACGCACCTCTTCGACGAAGGCGTCGACATCCGCGTCTTCCTTGCCGCCGAACTTGTGAACCAGAGAGCCAAGCAACCATGGGCCGGTGTCGTTCAGTCGGGCAATCAGGTCCGCACCGCTCTTGGTCCGATGGATGTCCTCGTCCACGCCCTTGAAGACCTTCTCGATCTGCTCATCGAGTTCGGTGCGGTCGGTGATGATGAGCACGCGCGAGTTCTCGACATTCTCGCGTATCCACTTGGCCAGCCACACCATGGTGAGCGACTTGCCCGAGCCCTGCGTGTGCCAGATGATTCCGCCCTGCCGTGTGCGAATGCTTTCCTGCGCGGCGCGGACCCCGAAATACTGGTTATGGCGACAGGTCTTCTTGGTCCCGGCATCGAAAACGATGAAGTCATGGATCACTTCGAGCAGGCGATCCTTGCGGCATAAATGGATGAGTTCGCGATCCAGCGGACTGGCAGGGGCACCCGGAGCCTCCTCTGGCTCCTTCCATTGGAGGTAATATTTCTCGCGCGTCTCGGTGGTGCCGTAGCGCAGCCCCTCGGTATCGTTGCCCGCCATGACGAGTTGCATGGTAGTGAAAAAGGGGCGGATGAACATCGCCTTCTGATTGTCGATGTTCTGGCGGATTCCCTCGGCTACCGAGACGGTCGAGCGCTTGAGTTCGAGCACGCCGACAGCGATGCCATTCACATAAAGAACGATGTCCGGACGCTTGGTGCTGCTCTTCGCGTCAGCCCCTGCGACGGTAACTTCCTCGGCGATAGCGAAGTGATTGGCTTCGGGGTTAGCCCAATCGATCAGCCGGATCGTCTTGTGGTTCTCGCCCACGCCGGGAGAGACTTTAACCCCGTAGCGGAGAAGTTCGTAAACGGAACGATTCACATCGTAGGGGATGCGGGATTGGTCTCCCGCGACGCGCTGCAATTCGGCGATCGCTCGCGTGATAAGATCGGATTCGTAGCGACCGTCGAGCCATTTTCGGAGCAGATCGGGCTCGATGTTGCGATTGTTTTCCCGGTCGCACCAGTTACCGAGATACTCATATTCCAGAGTGTGTCGGAAGAGTTTGACCACTCTGTTTTGCGTAGCGCGCTCGATCTGGCCGACCTTTGACATCAGCTTGTCCAAAGATCGATTGCGGAGACGATGTTGGCGATCTTCACCGAAGCTCGCCGTCTATCATCAGCTACGGCGTGCACGATTGGTCCGTAATTGTTCGGCAGGTTGGCGGCGTCTCCGGGCGCAGCCAGCATGACATCCATCCATTCTCCATTGTCCGAGATGGAAGTAATACTGGTGATTGCGATCATGCGTCCGTCGATGGTGATGAGACCGAACATCCAGTCGTCCATCATCATTCGGCTCGTATACCACGCGGGTAGCACCTCACTGGCCAGCCCCGCATCATTGACCATCGCAATCTTGCGATTGATCTTTTGCCATTCCTTCCACGCGAATATCGCGGAGCCACCCCCGGCCAGACCGCCGACAATTCCGCCAATCTGCACTGCTGTTCCCAACCAATCCATTGTCAAACGAGCCGAATCTTGCCGGTTAGAAGCTGTTGAGAGCCGCCTTCCCTTAATGCGGAGAGCTTCGCGCGCTTCGCTATCAAACTGTCAATCTCCGCATCCATATCTGTCAATGTGCTCGCAATTGAGCGTTGCTCGGAGACAGAAGGGACCAACACTTCGCTCTGAAGAAACGCCTTTTTCGAAATGTTGTATCTTGTTGATCCTTGCGCCAATCCAGAGACTACACTTCGCCCAACCGAACTGCGAAATAAGTATGCCCAAAAATCAGCACAAAAATCTGCATTGCGATTAGGACGAAATCCAAAGCAAAAGCTGTTTAAATAGACAGATTGATCGTCTGGAATGCCGCGCACCGCACTGGCAAGAGCAACCTCCTCAGGAGTTTCTGACGATCCATTGAAAAGCAGGTCTCCATTTCGCACTGCATTTTGTGTTTCGTTCGATCGAATATCAACCTTCTCAAGCCACGATGGATCGAGTCGAGCGTTCTGAACAACATTAGAAAACGGAACGAAACGGGCGTCGCCTGTTGCGAAGTCTTCCTTAGACTTACCTGCAAGCCCACCATATAGTTTGCCGATATGCCTAAGTGCGAACGGACGCCACGGTTCGGAAATGCATTCTGTTCTGGATCGCCTCGTGAAGATATTTTCGGATGCGCCCAGTCGGACATCGCGCTTTTTGGCAATTAAAGCGTCCAATGAGGCGATCAATGCGTCCATGTCGCTGAGGACACGAGCAATTGACTTCTGCTCTTGGACCGACGGCGGCACCACAACGGGGCATTCCACAAAGACCCGATTTAGCAAGTGAGTCTGTTGCACGCCGTCATCGAACGACAGAAAATACTTAGCCCTGTTGAGTTGGTAGCGAAAATACTCAGGATCGCCGGATTTTGCTCTTAAAATGCACACTCGCTGGTTGACGGCATAGCGGTCATCTTCGTCAACAAGGAATGTTTTGGCGAGTGCTTTGCCGTTTGGCAGGTCGCTCATCACCATCAAAATGTCGCCCGTTTTGGCGGGTTGAAAATTATGTGTGGAATGCTTCCGCACTCTCCCGTCGCTCGAAATGAACTTCGAATTGACGACTACGAATTGACCAAGTTCGGAAATGTGCTGCTCGTGCGCCTTCCCACTGAGGAATTGAAGCTCCTCAGGGAGCGGCTTGATTTTCCAATCGCTCGGCAGGTGCCCATCTTCGATCATAGGTTAAAGCCCATCCGCTCAAGATGCTTTGCTACTGTCGCTTCAAGTTCTGCAACGGCAGAGTTCAACTTTGGGAGAGGCACGGCATAACGCTCTGTTAGCGCCTGTATTCTCGCGGTTATCTCTTGAGCCAATCGATTCAGATCAAGCTCAATTTCCGCAGCAATCGCGCCTGACCATTTATCGTGCACGACAATGCGCTTCACATCCTCGTCTGGGAGTTTGGCATACTTTGCCGCTACCAACACATCGAGTTCATCCTGCGCTTCCTTGGCGGCTCGCGCAGCTTCACTCTGTTCGTTGCTCAAGCTCAACCATTGCGTCAGCGCGTCTCGCTCATCGCCTGCATCGCTATCGCTCTTGATTGCCTTGATCCGAGCCTTCACGCTCGCAGCAGTCAACTTGTCGGCATCCGACATCGCCTCGGCAAAAAGACCGTCCTCACCCGAGTGCTCCTCCTCAAGCTCAGCAAGCTGTGGGACAACCTCTTCTGCCTTGGCTTCGAGGGCCTCGATCTCTGCTTTTTCTTTCGCGAAGTATCGGGCGACGATCAACGCAGGCGGAATGATCTCAGCTTTCAGCTTTTTCGCGCTACGGCCACGCCCGAGAACAAGGTCGGGCTCTTCTGTGAACTTGCCATCGGCATCCTTCACCAGTTCGCGCAAGACCTTGGCGACATCCCAGCCTTCCGCCGTGATCTGGTATGCGTCGTCCTGCATCACCTCCGCCCAATAAGACATGATGTGCTGGTAGGCGTCGTATGCGTCGATCAGCGTCGCAGCGCGAAAGCGGGCCAACAGGTCTTCCGACAGGGTATCGATCAGATCGGCAGGGTGGTGGCCTTTGTCGAAACCGCGCATCGTTTCGATATTCGCATCACGCCAAGCAGCGACGATTCCGCGCACTTCGGCAGCGAAAGCCTCGAACTCGGGATGCGCATGGATGGTGGCACGCACCTCGCCGGGTTCGACCTTCGCGGCGAGGTAGCCGGGGCGATCGCCGGGGCCGAACAGGTCGTTGCGCAAACCGGGCATGACCTCCCAGAAATCCTGTAGGGCATCGACATCCCGCTCCGGAATGCCGCCTTTAAGATGCGCCTCGATGTCTTGTAGGTCTTCCGGTTCAGACCCATCGATATAGCGCGGGATGTTGAGGTTGCCCTCGTTCGCGCTGATCTCCGCGACCGGCACCATCCGCGAGTAACCATCGACATCGGTCTGGCGCTGGAAGACATCGACGACCTTGTGCACATCCTGCGACCGAAGGCGGTTCTTGTTGCCGTCCTTCACGAAGCCCTTGGATGCGTCGATCATGAAGATGCCCTTGCGGGACGAGGCATGCTCCTTGTCGAGGACAATCAGACAGGCGGGAATGCCGGTGCCATAGAACAGGTTGGCAGGCAGTCCGATGATGCCCTTGATGTAGCCGCGCTTGAGCAGTTCGCGGCGGATGTCCGCCTCCGCGTTACCCCGGAAAAGCACACCGTGCGGCATGACGACGACTGCCTTTCCCGTCGATTTCATTGATGCCAGCACATGCATCAGGTAGGCATAATCGCCATTCTTCGCCGGGGGAGTGCCATAGGCGAAGCGCCCGAACTCATCGTTCTCGGCATCAAAACCGGTGGACCAAGCCTTGTCCGAGAAGGGCGGATTCGCGACGACGAAATCGAACTGCTTGAGCTTGCCATCCGGTCCCTTGTGATAGGGCTTGCTCAGAGTGTTTTCGCGCCACAACTCGGCGTCGGCACAGTTGTGGATCACCATGTTCATTCGGGCGAGCGCGAAGGTGGCGACATCCTTCTCCTGTCCGTAGATCGACAGTCCGTCCGGGGCGGCATCGTTAGCCTTGAGCAACAGGGAGCCCGATCCGCAGGTTGGATCGTAAATGGTGTGCTGGCGTGTCGCGGCGTTGTTGATTCCAACGACCTTGGCCATGATCCGCGAGACTTCTGCCGGGGTGTAGAATTGCCCCTTCGACTTCCCGCTCTCGGTGGCGAAATGCCGCATCAAATACTCGTATGCATCGCCGAGGATGTCGTCGCCCTCGGCCCGGTTTTTCCGGAAATCGAGTTCGGGTCGGCTGAAAATCTCCATCAGCTTGGACAGCCGATCAATCATGTCCTTGCCATCGCCCAGCTTGCCGGGGTCATTGAACTTCGCGGTATCAATCACGCCCGCAAGGCCGTTCTTCTCGGCCACCTTGGCAATGATCACATCGATCTTTTCGCCGATGTCCTTGGTGCCCTTGAGCTTCACCATATCGGCGAAGTGGCATCCTTCGGGCACTTCGATCTGGGCATTCGGGTCGCTGAGCGCCCGGTCAGACACATATTTCAGGAACAGGAGGGTGAGGATGTAATCCTTGTATTGCGAGGCATCCATGCCGCCCCGCAACGCATCGCAACTCTTCCACAACGAACTATAAATCTGCGATTTTTTGACCGCCACCCTCGAACCCTCGATCCTGAAATGAGACGCGCAAACCGCGCGTTTTGACCAGACTTAAAGAGGCGAGTTCCGCGAGGCAACGACTATGGGTTAATTGAAAAGTCTGCCCTTCCTTGATCGTCGAAATGGTTATCCGAAAATGTCAGGAAACAAGCGGCGTTTAATCTCTGACAGGTCGAGCCGCTCGTTTCTCGGCGCTACTGGCGTCTCGGCGATTGCCAGTTTTCGCCCTCGGAAATGCAGCCAAGTGCGAGGTGCGTGCTCCACTATCGCTGCTCGAATGGCCTCGTCAGCCATGGAGCGATAACGCCGCAGGTCGATAGACATGGCGGAGACATCTACCGCCTTTGCCATCTCGCTGACTTCTTCCAAGGGATGCTTCTTGGTAGTTGCGACAACCAGTAAACGCCGCCCGTCATCTGATCGTAGGTCGCAGAGAGCGATTGACTCGTGGTTCACTTCGCTCGCGGACGCGATCGAGGCCCATCCAATTTTGGACTGGAAAGCCGGGAGCTTCACGGAGTTTGCGGACTCAAAGGTTTCCAACAAGAACGCGCGCAACGCAGCGGCATATGCGGCTTGGCAAATCGCCCCATTTTGGTGCCGGAAATGATGCGCGTAGACCTCACCCTTGGCGGCGATCAGTCCAGAGCCACAGACGCAGCAAAGCCCCTGCCCGCCACCTGATTTCGCATCGTCTATGCTCACCCGCTCGCCATTGGCCGCATATGCCCAAACAGTTACCGGATCGGCGCGTCCATCATCTGCGAACTGACTTTGCGTCGCATAGCCCAGCGAATTGTAGTGTTGGCCCTCACGGCTCGAAGGATCGACTCCTTTCGTCATGATCGCACAATATGGCGAAAGAGACCGTTGACCAAAGAGCGCCATCCGTTGCCACTGGGCAAAAGTGCCTCAGCAAAAGGGTGCATCCAAGCAGATTAGGTCAGGATGGGCGTAGGCGATGTCGTAGCGTGCGCATCCCGGCCAAACATCCAGCGACGCGTCGTCAATCAAACACTCGATTCCAAGCCGATGGCAGACTTCTCCTTTCCAGTAGAGATACCTGTCTCCATCAGAGAGACCGCCGACGAACGCCGCGTAGATTTCTTCGGGCACCCCATGCACTCCGCGAAAATGAAAGGGAAGCAGGCCACATCCTGAATTGGCCAGATCGAACCAGATGCGATCGAACAATCGGCCCGTCCGGAAAGTGACGATGTGATGCGTCTGATTGTGCGGGTTCGCGAGGATGTATTCCCAGAACTGCGCCGAATTTTCGCTCCCCCACAGGGTCATGTCGAAATCCCAGCCCAGCGAGCGATATTGTGTGATGTCGTCCATCACGACGAAATCTCACATTTTGCCGATCCGTAAAGTTTTTCCTTCGAGGGGAGGCCGATGTGTGATCGGGATATGCGTATCGAGCCGAGAGGCGAGCACTGGATTGCGTGGGCAATCTCTATGCATAGATGTGTTCGAAGAGAGACAACTACCCGGCGCGAAGCGACGGGGTTCCGCCATTTATGGCGACATGCACGAGGTCACACGAAGTGGGCAACCTCTATGCATATATCTTATATAAGTGATTCTATATTGGTCATATGCATACAGATTGCCCACTCGGATCAAGTGATTGTGAGCCGTCCCGTCGCCCAGTCATCTCGCTCACCTGAGCCGACGATTCCCCGCGATTGAAGAATGAAGCTTCCACCGAGCGGCTTGCCTTGACTCGTCTGGGTGTCGAATCTCGGAAGCTTGATCGCTCTGTTGATGTCGTTGTCCCGAGAAATGAGGATGGCAGATTCAACCTTGCGGGCCTCAAGCTGCTTGCGGTTGATCAACATGACCTGAAACTCATGGAAGTAGGTGCCCTGACCCTTTCTCTTGTCGGCGAGTAGGCCGATCATCATGTCGTTGGCCTCGGCAGTAGGCGCGATCTCGTCCTCGATCCACTGGGCGTATTCGTTCGAAAGAGAGGTCAGATAGTCCTTCGATCGCGCGACCTTCTTTGCTCTCTCCGGGCTGCGAAGCTGGGTGGCCCCTGTCCAGAATGGATCGCCCAAGCCTCGTGATGTCGGGCCGAAAATCTGGATTTTCACGGTATACTCTAACCTGCTTCGATCAGGCCGGAATCGCTTTGGTTTGCCTGTTGAGGTTTCCTTTGATTGCTTGGTGGCGGTGTAGCCGATCGCGACTTCGATTGCTCGAATGCCAATGGTGGGCATGCGCACTGGGGCTTTGTTGGCCTTTGCAGCTTCGAGCTTGTCGATCCCAATCATGTCGATCAGACGCTGCGCCATCGCGGGATCGCGTTTGCAGGCTTCGGCAACCATGATGAAAGCTGTCGGCAGGTCGAAAGCTTGTGTGGCCTGCGTAGAAATATCGATGTTTGGGCTTGATCCGAGACCCGGTTCGGGGGCTTCGTCGATTCCGAACTGGCGTAGGAAGGAATGGGTGTGATCGTTCATGCATGTTCTCCAATTGAGCGCCGCCGAGGCTTGGGCTCGACGGCGCTCGCGCAGGAACATGCGTTGGACTTTCGCCCTCGCTATTTATCCGGTGAGCGCTCATCGGCCCATGCCCGACGGCGTTGGTATTTATGGTTAGTGCGGGGATCAGGCCGCGCGCAACAGGCGCGCCGGTGGCGACTGCTTTGGAAGAAAACGCAGCAAACCTGCCCAATTTTCATTGCGAGGAATGACGACCGGATCGCTGCGCTCCGGAAGCAAAAGCCCTTCAAGCTCGTCCTGCATGATTGCCACCGGCATATCCTCACGGTGAGCGCGTCCCATACATTGCGCGATGAACTTCAAGGTGCGCGGGCTGATCACGGCAAGCCTGTTCAGGTTCTCGGTGAACCATTCGATCGCGTGCGCCTGCACCGCCAATGGATTTTCCTGAGGAATCGGAGGTCCGCCGTTGGGGTGACGGAGCATCACCTCCATCGTGAGAAAGGTCGTGAGAGCAAGATATACGCTCCACTCCCATAGCGCGATCGGATCGTCAGGAAAGACGACAGGCCACGACCGGTTGAACAAGGCGTCCCGGTCAGGAAGGAGGTCTTTGTCCCAGCCATCGTCGCTCGTCAGGTCCATGTTTGTCGAAACTATGATGGGCACATTGAGATTGACCGGCACTTGCACTTTCTCTTTCTCGATCACGACGATGCGATAGAGAAAATCAGGGGTCAGCGGGTCGGTCGCTTGCTTGAGCACCTCAAACATCGGCTTCGACCGGAAAATGATGTCGGCCTCTTCCATTACGATAGGGCGACGCCCGTCTGCCTCGGCGAAGTGATCGATCAGATCGCGCACATTGGACGGACGCACTCGGATCGGATCGACCCCTTGGCCTCGCCATGCCCGCTCTTGAGCAATGATCTGGTGGGTCTTCCCGATTCCCGGTGGCCCACAGAGATAGACGGCTCGAAGACCGACGCCTCCGGTCGAGCCGAGGTCGCCGAGCTTGAACTCGGCAGCGCGCATGCGTCGGGCGATTGGATTGGTATTCGGCACATCGAGCCACTTCTGTTGTGCTCGCTTAGTTGGTGGTCGCAGTTTCGTCGTCATCTTCGTCATCCCGCGTGTGAGGGTAGCTACCCTGCTTTGGTCAATTGCGCCCCCAGTGGGAGCGAATGGTAGTTTGGCCCGAAGGCCGCATTGATGATGACGCCCCGGTGGGGTGACATCAGGTTGGTTGTGATCCCCCAGTGGGAGATCGAGTGCTCACCCGGTGGGTGAACTTCCACCACGAGAAGTGGCGGCGGGATGGCCATCCGAATCACTCTATAGGGTCACGAGAGGGCAGCGTCAAGACCCTTTGTTTCTTCATGGCCCTCTTGATTATCTGATATAGCTTGTAATTACGAAATATATTGACCGATGTATGAGGTTTGCGTAGTGTGTCAGGACACACAATAGTTAATGGCCCTATATGAAACTCAAAGACCTCCTTTCGCTCACAGGCGCATCGAAGAAGTCGATCTATCGCTGGATGGAATCGCATCCGACAATCGACTGCCCTGACCCCGACAGTTTGCTCGGACATCCATTTCCGCGACCCGTTGACCGGGATGGGCGCGCAATGGTGTGGGATGCCGATGCGGTAAATGCGTGGTGGCGGCAGAATGCCGGAACGATAGGACGGCATCCCGAAGATGCTGCCGTCATTGAGATGGGATTTCGGTCGTTTCGCCGTGCCACTCTAAAAGAGCCCAAGCGCTTCCAGAATGATGATGGGAGTGTCACCATAGAGGATGACATTGCTCTTATCCAAAAACTCGAAGTGCACGGCGATACTGTTCGGCTCTGGTTTCACTCCGTAGGCGATGCGGTGATGTTCAAGGTGAAATACGCTGGCTTTGACCGCGCTGACGAAGTGACGGATGAGCATGGGTAGGAACCTCGACTGGTCGAGACCTCGGCGACGATATGTCCCATGGTATGAGCGCCGCGACGCATTTGAGGAGCGGCCCTGCGAGCGTCGCCCAAGGAATACACCAAAGAATGGCAAGCGGAGGAAGAGGGCAAGGGGAAAGAGGTTCGTGCCTGCGAAGTCCCTCATCAGGTGGGTGGAACAGGAGCCGAAGATTATCCGCCGCCCCTCCGATCCCCGCCCCGACGACGATCTACCGCCATGGTGATGAGCTTAAGGAGGTCATTTCCGCTCGAAAGAATATTTAGAAAATTGCCTGCTTAATAGAAGTGAAATGGAGATAATTTATGGGCCAATACTATCAAGTTCGGGACAAAACTGGAAAATCGATCGAAGCAGTTAATTGCAGTTCAGTTCGTAATGAGGCCCGAAGAATTGAAGAACGAAAGACCGGTTGGATCGAGGAGGAAGACCTCGCTTGGCGTTCTTTTGGCGAAGATGATAGAATCAACGATGAGGCTGTCTTGGAGCCAGAGGCCGCACTCGCGATCGCCGATGAATTTGAAAAGCTTTTTCAAGAGAATGGCGACGGCGGCTACAATGTGCGCGACACTATAGAGTTCCTGCGACGATGGGGAGCCGCCGGTCATCGGATATATAGCGTGTAAGAGGCCTCAGGTATTTGCGACCAACAACTCGCCATGATGCTCGGTCGGCGATCTTTATGCGGAAGCTAATTTCATCGATACCCGTGTGGATCGTGCAGCGAATCGTCGCTCGGTATTGCTTCGCAAGTCCATGCGATGACGGGTGTGGAGGCGTGGAGACTGTGGAGGTGTGGAAGCCTATTTCGAGGAAGGGATTTTCGCTCACGCGATCGATGGGTGATTT
>NZ_JBSXNU010000012.1:0-17553 GCF_056857815.1 Qipengyuania sp. B-5
CTCTTCAACTGCTCGATCTTGCGATGTTTGTCCTCGGGCGAGACGTTCGCTTCGACTTCGTCGATACCGACCTGGCTTGCTACCGCACGCGCGGTGGCTTCGCTGTCGCCGGTAAGCATCACGATCTTGATGCCGCGCTCAATCCGCGTTACGTCGTCGCCTTTCCGGGCAATGGCGTCACCGAACGACTGGTGATCGATGCCAAGACGCGCCGAATCACCGTGGTCGATCGCAGGGCCGTCACGTCCCGATCCAAGACTAAGGGATAATAGTCTGTTGGTCGCCGCAGCATTTCTATGATCGGTTGGCTGCGGCGACCATCTCAGACAATCGACGTCGATTGCCTTTTCGTTTCAAGGAGGGATTTCTTGGAAAGGGCATCTCGGGGTATCAGCCTCGCATGCATCACGCCGACTCCAATCCGCTCGCCCATGATCACAACTTCCTGAGCGCCTCGCACGACGCCCATGAGCGGCGCACGCGTTATGTCGTTGCCTTGACCGCCGCGATGATGGTGGTCGAAATCGTCGCTGGCCTGTGGACCGGATCGATGGCGCTTCTCGCCGATGGTATCCACATGGCGACCCATGCAGGTGCCTTGGGCGTCGCGGCCTTCGCCTACTGGTTTGCCAAGCACCATGCGAACAACCCGCGTTTCACATTCGGTACCGGCAAGGTGGGCGACCTCGCCGGCTTCGCGAGCGCGCTTGTCCTCGCCATCTTCGCAATCGGGATCGCGGTTGAATCGGCTCAAAGGTTCGTCAGTCCGCTCACGATTGCCTATACCGAGGCTATCTGGATCGCCGTGCTCGGCCTCGTGGTGAACCTCGCGAGTGCCTGGCTGCTTGGTGCCGATCATCACCATGGGCATGATCACGACCATCATCATCACCACGACCATGCGCATGCCGATAACAATCTGCGCTCCGCCTATTTCCACGTGCTTGCCGATGCCCTGACCTCCGTCCTGGCTATCGTGGCCCTTCTCGCCGGCATGTACCTCGGCTGGGCATGGATGGACGCGGCAATGGGGCTGGTGGGTGCATTCGTGATCGGGCGCTGGTCATGGTCACTGCTGCGCGATACCGCTGCCGTGCTTGTCGACGCCGAAGCGGCCTCTGAACGGTACACAGAGGTGCGCGAGGCGCTCGAGGACCGGGACGCCGCGATCGGCGATCTGCACATCTGGCGGATCGGTCCCGGCAAGTATGCAGTCATCGCCTCGCTCATCGCCGATGATCCGCTCGCGCCCGACAATTATGCCAGCCGACTTTCAGAGCATGCAGAATATGTGCACGTCACGATCGAAGTTCATCGCTGCGAACATCCGCATCCCGAGCTTCGCGCGGCCTGATCGCGCCGTTCTAAAAGACCGAAACAGTATTCGAGGACTGTTATACTGTAACAAAAGACTTATACTTCATCGTGTTACGGAACTTGCAATCTTGATGCGGTTTGCTAGGAGCCGTTGGAATCCATGACTACAAGCTATCGTCGCCTTGTCCTGCACCCTTTCGTCGTCCTGCTCATGCTGGTCGCGATGGTGTTCGTGACGGCGGCGGATGCTGCTGCTTGCGGTGCCGAAGTGGCGCCCGGAAGCACGCCCGTTCTGGCTTCGCTCGATAGCGCGTCTGCGTCATCCGCAGCCGCCGATGAAGTGCCGGGCGATCCGGATGCGCCGGCCGAGCAACACGGCGTGTGTGGACACGGCCATTGCCATCACGGGGCGAGCTTTGCCGGCACCGTGCAGAAGAATTCGGTCCCTCACTTGGTCGTGGTTCCCGATGCGCCTCCCGCCGAAGCGCTCGCTTCCGAAATTGCCGACCGGCTGAAGCGCCCCCCTTGCGCCTGACGACCGTCACCGCGCTGCATGCCGCAGCGCAGTTCGGATCGTCAGCAGAGGAATTTTCGAAAAATGTCAGCCATTCATTGGCGAGGGGTCCTCCTTGGAGGGCTGTTCCTCGCCGCTCAAGCCACGACCGTGGCGGCGCAGGAGCGTGAGCTTCTGACGCTCGAAGCTGCGCTCGCTCGTGCGGGCATCGTCGACAGCGCAGATGAGCCCCCAGAAAATCCGCGCCTGATCGGACCGCGGGCCGAAGCCGACGCGGCGCGGGCCCTGGTCGACCAGGCGCGGCTGCGGCCCAACCCCGAAATTGCTTTCGAAGCCGAAAACATTGCCGGAAGCGGCGCATTTTCGGGATTGCAGGCCACCGAGTACACTTTGTCCCTGAGCCAGCGGCTCGAATTGGGCGGCAAACGAGGAGCGCGCGTCCGCGCCGCCCAGGCGGAGGCGCGCGTCGCGACCCTTTCAGGAGCGCTCTCGGTTGCTCAGCTCGGGCGATCGGTGCGCGAGCGCTATGTGGAAGCCGTCGCTGCGGCAGCCCGATTGGAACTCGCGCGGGACATAGTCGAGCGCAACCGCGAGCTTGCCAGGATCGCAGGGGTACTGGTCGATGTCGGGCGGGAGCCTCCCTTGCGTTCGCTTCGTGCCGAAGCGGCACTTGCGGAGGCGCTCGCGGAGCTTGAAGCGGCCCTGGCTGCCGACAGTGCGGCGAGGAATGCGCTGGCCGCGCTTTGGGGCGAGGCAGCACCTGCTGCGGACGTGCCTTCGGTGTTCCCCGAGATCGAACCTCCGGCAACGCTGCTCGCCTCGCCTTCGGCCTTACGTCTCCAGATCGCCCGTGCCGAACGCGAGGCTGCAGATGCCGCGATCGCCCGGGAACGCTCTTTAGGCATTCCGGATCCGGCGATATCCGCCGGTGTCCGACGGTTCGAGGAAAGCAGAGACCAGGCGTTCCTCGTAGGCGTTTCGATCCCGTTTCCGTTCAGTAATCGCAACCAAGGAAACATCGCTGCTGCCGAGGCGCGGCTTCGCGCCGCGACGGCACGGGAGGCGATTGCCCGCACCGATTTCGAACTCGAAGTCACGCAGGCTCGCGGACAATTTCTGGCAGCCGAAGCGCGGGTCGAGACCCTCGCGGAGACGTCCTTGCCCCAAGCCGAGGAAGCCTTGCGCCTCGTTCGGATTGGCTACCGCAACGGCAGATTTCCGCTGATCGAAGTTCTGGCTGCGGCCGAAGCGCGCGACACCATCCGTGAAGCATTGATTCAAGCCCAGGAAGATCGTGGCCGCCTGGCGGCGACGCTGATCTGGCTCGGCGCACAATGAGGTATTTCCAAATGAACCGTAGACGTCTGGCCGTTTTTATCGGCGTGATCGTTTCAATCGCCGCTGCAGTGTTTATGCTGTGGCCAAGTGGCAGTGCCGACCAGCACATTGAGGAAACGAGCGAGGAGGCCGAGCTTCCCGAAGGGCTTGTCCTGCTTGGCGCCGAACAAATCGAAGCGTCCCAGATAGAGGTCGAAACCGTCGGTCAGGGATCGGCGGTCGAGCTGGTCTTTCCGGCCACCGTCGCGGCAAGCCCGACGGCAAGTGCCCGCATCGATGCCCGCGCAGCGGGCGTAGTCCGCAGTGTCGGCAAAACGCTGGGTGATTACGTGAGGCAGGGAGAGACGATTGCCCGCATCGAGAGCGCCGACGCCGCTGCTCTTGCGGCGCAACTCAGCGCAGCGGGCGCGCGGGTCAACGAATTGTCTGCTGCCTACGATCGAGAGCGCCGCCTTTTCGAAGCCAATGTCACCGCGCGGCAGGATCTCGAGGCCGCCCGAGCCAATCTGCAGGTTGCTCAATCGGAACTTGCGCGTGCCCAAGCGGCAGTCTCGGCGGCGGGTGTTAGCGGCGACGGGCGCTCACTCGCGGTTACGAGCCCGCTCGCGGGCCGAGTGACCTCGGCGCCTATCGTTCTCGGGTCCTTCGTCGAGGCCGGGGAAGAACTCTATCAGGTCGTGAATCCGAGCGGCATGCAGGTCGAGGTTGCCCTCCCGTCGGCTGAAGCAAGCCGCATCCAGCCTGGCGACGAGGCTACGCTGGAAATCGCGGACAACCGGGAAGTGGGTGCGCGCGTGCGATCCGTCACTCCCTCGCTCGATCCCGAAAGCCGCAGCGCCACGGCGGTCCTGTCGCTGGCAAGGCCAATCCCCGGCCTGCAACCCGGGGCCTTCCTGCAGGCACGGATCCGCCCTTCGGGCGAGGTCGATGCAGGCCGTATGTCGGTGCCGGAAAGTGCCGTCCAGACAATCGATGGCGCAGAGGTGGTCTTCGTTCGCACGCGCCGCGGGTTTCAAACCCGTCGAGTGGTCACCGGTGCGCGTTCGGGAGGACGGGTGGTCATCGAGTCCGGTCTCGAAGCAAATTGGCGGATAGCCACCGCCAACGCCTTCTTGCTGAAGGCTGAACTCGAGAAGGAGGAGGCCGAGCATGGACACTGATCACATGCAGGACGCGGATCGCCCCCACCGCCATGGCCTGATCGGCATGATCCTCGACGTCGCCGTGCGCTTTCGCTGGGCGATGGTCGTGCTGACCCTCGGTGTGGCAATCTTTGGCGTGGTGAATTTGCTCCGCCTGCCCATCGATGCTGTGCCCGATATCACCAACGTACAGGTGCAGATCAACACCGAGGCACCAGCCCTTTCGCCCTCGCAAGTCGAGACGCAGGTCACCTATCCTGTCGAAACCGGGCTTGCTGGCATCGAGGGTCTGGAAATGACACGCTCGATATCGCGCAACGGGTTCAGCCAGGTGACCGCGATTTTCGAGGAAGGGACCGACATCTATTTCGCGCGTCAGCAGGTCAACGAACGGCTGACGCCCATAAGCGCTTCGCTGCCCGAGGGTGCCGAACCGGTGATGGGACCCATCTCGACCGGCTTGGGCGAAGTGCTCATGTATACCATCGAGTACGAATATCCTGACGGCAAGGAAGCGCCGCGGGACGGAGCGGTCGGATGGCAGTCCGACGGGAGCTTCGTGACCGAACGTGGCGACCGGCTCGACAGCGATGTTGCCAAGGCTGCCTATCTGCGAACCATTCAGGACTGGGTGGTTGCACCGCTCATGCGGTCGGTCGACGGTGTGGCAGGTGTCGACTCCATCGGCGGCTTCGAAAAGCAATATCTCGTCCAACCCGATCCCGCACGATTGACCGGTTACGGTTTGTCGTTCGACGAGGTGATCGACGCGCTGGAAGCGGCCAATCTCGCCGAAGGGGCCAATTTCGTCGAACGGGCCGGTGAAGCCCTCCTCGCCCGGGTCGATGCGCGCCTCGGCAGCGTCGAGGATATCGAGCAGGCGGTCGTTTCCACCCGCGAGGGAGTGCCTATTCGCGTAGGGGACATCGCCACGGTCAGCATCGGCGGTGACCTTCGAACTGGCGCGGCGTCGCTGAATGGCGATGAAGCGGTCGTGGGCACCGTGCTCATGCGCGCGGGCGAGAATAGCCGCACCGTTTCGGCCCAGGCGGCCGAACGGCTTGAGGAAGTCCGCAGCTCCCTGCCGGAAGGAATTGTCGCGGAGATCGTCTACAACCGGTCTTCCCTGGTCGATGCGACGATCGCGACCGTCGAGAAGAACCTTGTCGAGGGCGCGCTTCTGGTCATTGCGATCCTGTTCTTGCTGCTGGGCAACATCCGGGCAGCGATCATCGCGGCGCTGGTCATCCCCTTTTCCATGCTGATGGCATCGATCGGAATGAACCGGCTCGGCGTTTCGGGCAATCTCATGAGCCTGGGTGCGCTGGACTTCGGCCTGATCGTCGATGGTGCCGTCATCATCGTCGAGAACAGCGTCGCGAGGCTCGCGGCTCGACAGGAACACGAGGGCCGACTTCTTACACTTGGTGAGAGGTTGACGGAAACGCGGCTTGCCGCGCAGGAAATGATCAAGCCAACCGTGTACGGCCAGGCGATCATTCTTCTCGTCTTCGCACCGCTTCTCACCTTTACCGGCGTCGAAGGCAAAACCTTTTCACCCATGGCGATCACGGTCATGCTCGCGCTCGCCTCGGCGTTCGTGTTGTCGCTGACCTTCGTCCCGGCAATGATCGCCATCCTGCTCAACAAAAAGCTGACCGAAAAGGAGGTCAAGCCGATCCGGATCGCCAAGGAGCGATACGGACCGCTGGTCCGCAGGGCGATCACCCGCCCCTGGCCGGTCATCGGCGTCGGCGTCGGCATCTTCGCCTTTGCGGCCTTCGTGTTCAGCTTCCTCGGGAGCGAGTTCACACCGCAATTGGACGAGCGCGACATCGCCGTGCAATCGCTGCGTATTCCTTCGACATCGCTCGAACGTTCGCTCGCGATGCAAAGGCGGGTAGAGGACCGGCTCGAGCAATTTCCGCAAGTCGAGCTTGTCTTTTCGCGGACGGGCACGGCGGAAGTGGCCAGTGACCCGATGCCGCCGAACGCTTCCGATGCGTACGTGATCCTCAAACCCCGTGAGGAATGGCCCGATCCCGACCTCGCCAAGGACGAGTTGGTCGCGCAAATGGAGAGCGCCCTCAGCAGTCTCGTCGGCAACCTTTACGAGTTCAGCCAACCGATCGAATTGCGGTTCAACGAATTGATCGCAGGCGTTCGCGGAGATGTTGCCGTCAAGATCTACGGAGACGATCTCAGCGCCATGACCTCAGCGGCGAACGAGGTTGCGGGCGTGCTGCGCAATGTCGACGGCGCCGCGGACGTCAAGGTCCAGCAAGTGACCGGGTTCCCCACCCTCGATATTGCCTTCGATCGGCCAGCGATTGCCCGTTACGGGCTGAAGGTCGAAGACGTTGCGCAATCGGTGGCGATCGCACTGGGCGGTCGGCCTGCGGGCCTCGTTTTCGAAGGCGATCGCCGCTTCGATGTGGTTGTGCGGTTGTCGGACGCGACCCGCGACGATTTCGACCAGTTGGGTGCTTTGCCGGTGCTGCTCCCGAACGGGGCAACCATACCGCTACGCTCGGTTGCCGAGTTCCGTGTGGTGGATGGTCTCGCGGAGGTTCGCCGGGAACAGGGACGCAGACTGGTGATCGTCTCGTCCAACGTGCGAGAACGCGACCTCGGGTCTTTTGTAGAAGAGGCCCAGGAAAGGGTTGCGGCGCAGGTCGAACTGCCCGCTGCCGCGTTTATCGAGTGGGGCGGTCAATACCAGAACCTCCAGGCTGCTCAGGAAAGACTTCAGATAGTCATTCCTATCGCTTTCGCGGTCATTCTCTTGCTGCTTTACATGGCGGTTGGGGGCTGGGTGCCGGCGCTCGCCGTATTCAGCGCGATCCCGTTGGCCCTGGCAGGCGGGATTTTCTCCTTGGCTCTACGCGGGATGCCATTCTCGGTATCTGCGGCGGTAGGCTTTATCGCCCTGTCGGGTGTGGCGACCTTGAATGGCCTCGTGATGGTGACTGCGATCCGTCAGCGGCTCGACAGGGGCATGGCGCTCGATGACGCCATCGTCGATGGTGGATTGGCGCGCCTAAGGCCGGTTCTCATGACCGCGCTCGTTGCATCGCTCGGCTTCGTGCCGATGGCCATTGCGACCGGGACCGGCGCGGAAGTGCAACGTCCCTTGGCGACAGTCGTCATTGGAGGGTTGATCACCGCCACCGCGCTGACCCTTTTCGTCTTGCCCGCAATCTTGAAGCTGGTTTTCGGGACCAGAGAAGATGACCGGACCTGGCGACAGCGTTGGTGGGACAGGCTGCGGCGCAATGTGACAAGCGATGAGCAGCGCGAGCTGAAGGACATCACATGACCGATCGGGAAAGGAGAATACGGTGCTGGCACTGAAGGAAAAGAACGGACTGCTCTGGATACGTGCCGGAGGCAGGCAGGGGGATGAAGCTTATGACCGCTTTGTTCCCCAATTCGAACATATCGCAGAGCGCGAGGCCGGTACCGTCCCGATGGTGATCGAGCTCGCGCCTGACTTTTCGGGTTGGGACTTCGGAGGTCTCTGGCGCGATCTCAAGTTCGACATCCGGCATAAGGATTGTTTCGGCCGGATCGCCATGATCGACGACAGCAAATGGGAAGAGCGGGGCTGGAAATTGTCATCCTCACTCTTCCGCGCCGAAATGAAGTTTTTCCGGCCATCACAGCGTAGTCATGCGGAAAGCTGGGTACAAACCGGGGAGGACGCAGCATGAGTGGCGGACATGAGGTCGATGCCGGGTCGCCCGAAAAGCGCAAGACCCTGTGGGTTGTCCTGTGGCTTAACGTCGCCATCGCGATCGGCTTTTTCGCGGTCGGATATTTTGCCGATTCCAACGCGCTGTTGGCAAACGGCCTCGATAATTCATCGGATGCAATCGTTTATGCGCTCAGCCTGCTTGCGCTAACCCGCTCGCGGACCTGGAAACGCGGGGCCGCGCGTTTCTCCGGCATCATGCTGCTGATCTTCTCTGCTGGGGTTATCTTCGATGCTTACCGACGGTTTGTGGAAGGGTCCGATCCGGGCGGGATATTGATGATGGCGATGGCGTTCATCGCGGGACTGGTGAATCTCTATTGCCTGCGCCTGTTGCAGAAGGTGGAGAACAAGGACGTCAATATGCGGGCGGCGACAACCTTCAGCTTCAACGACTTCATCTCCAATGGCGGGATCATCATCGCCGGCATCGTTGTGCTGATTACCGGTGCCAACTGGCCCGACCTAGTGGTCGGAATAGCGGTCGCCTGCATAGCGCTTTACGGCGGAGTGCAGATCCTGCGCGATACGCATATGGATGTGCACGACGAGGCGGGAACCGTCCACGGCGAGAAGAGGAATTGACGCTAATCGATACCTTGTTTGCCGCGCAGGACCTTTCGCGGGTCCTTGTCCTGGCGATGCTATCAGGCATCGGGGTCATGATTGGCGGCAAATTGGCAAAAGGCAGTTGGAGCTTCCTGCATCCGCTCCTGCCGGGCGGCGTTTCGGGTGCTTTTGCCGCCCTTGCCGTCTTGCTAACTCTTCCGCTGGGACAATCTCCTCTCACCCGCTGGACACTCACTGGTTTGATGCTGGCGGGCGGCCTGCTGCTTCTGATTTTCAACGAGCTTGGTCGATACGCAAAACTCAGACCGGATGATGACGGACCTGAGCGATGCTCCGATAGGCCAACCCTGGTACGTCGCATCTCGGTGTCGATGGCGTCCGATATCCTGCCTTACAGCGTTATCTTGGGTGCTGCCGCTGCTGCATCCGCGACGACAGCAATGGCGGTGTCTGCAGCGCTTGTTTTTGCGAACCTGGAAATAGGACGCCAGGCGATCGATGAATACCGATCCGCCCAAGTGAGCAGGATGGACCAGCTTGCGCTACTTGTCCTCTTTTCCCTGTTTTTCATCGGGATCGCTCTCTTGACCTTTTGGGCGCTGCACGGATTCACCGACAACGGGCGAGGTTGGCTAGCGGCTATTATCCCGGGCTTTCTTATAGTTGCATCGGCGCGCGCGCTGCTTCGCATGGGAACCGGATCGGTCGCCGCCAATCATATTACGCTCCTGGCATTCGTCGGAGGGTTCGCGCTGCTCGGCCTCGCGATCTCGGCGCTTGGAGAACTGTCGCGCGAACTCGATGTCTCGAACAGCACGTTCCAGCATTCCCCCGCGCAGTCCGTTACGACGACCAAGAGAACAGAAAAAGGAGGCAGGTAGTGGCACAATCGGGCGGTCATGCCGGGCACAGTCACGGCGAAGAAAGCATGAGCGACGGCCGCCTTGTATTGGCCGTCGCCCTCAACGTCCTGCTGACTGTCGCCCAGATCATCGGGGGGATATTGTCGGGTTCGCTCGCACTGATCGCCGATGCGCTGCACAATTTCAGCGACGCGGCATCGCTTGGACTGGCTCTGTTTGCGAGGCGGATCGGGCGCCGGCCAGCCGACAAGCTTATGACCTTCGGCTATGCTCGTGCGGAAGTCGTGGCGGCGCTCATCAATCTGACGACTTTGCTTATCATCGGTTTCTATCTGCTCGTCGAGGCGATCAACCGTTTCGCAGACCCTCAACCCGTTGAGGGGTGGACCGTAATCTGGGTCGCCGGGATAGCGCTGGTGATCGACGTGGTTACGGCGGTGATGGTTTACGCCAGCTCGGAGAACTCCCTCAACATGAAAGCCGCCTTTCTGCACAATGTGTCCGATGCGCTGGCGTCGGTCGGTGTGATCGTGGCTGGCGTACTCATTCTGCGATACGAACTTTATATTGCCGATCTGATCATCACTGTGGTCATTGCTGCCTATGTGATCTGGCAGGGCGTCACTTTGTTGCCTCGCACGGTGCGGCTCTTGATGGGTGCGGTGCCGGACGAAAGCGAGTTCGATCGCATTGTGAGCGACCTGCGTGACACAGAAGGCGTGGCCGACGTCCATCACGTCCATGTCTGGAGCATCAGTGAGCATTATCGCGCGCTTGAGGCGCATATCGTTCCTGCCGAATCTTCGTTGCAGGCTTTCGAGGATGTGAAGGCGCGGGCTCGCGGTATGCTCGAGACGCAGCACGCCATCGCCCATGCAACGTTCGAAGCCTGTCTCGCTGCAGACTGTGATCCCGACATGATCCCGGACCATCAGGTCGAGAAGAACCATCATCACGACCATGACCGCGACCATTGACAAGCGCGGCGATCGGGTCGGTCGCTGTGGGTAAGCTGCTTGGCAGCGCACGACATGAACCGCCCTGCAACCCGTAAAATGAGGACCAACGAATGAAAGCTTCCGATCTTATGGTCGCCGCGCTCGAGGCCGAGGGCGTCGAATATGTTTTCGCCGTTCCAGGCGAAGAGAACCTGGATCTCCTGGAATCGCTGCGAACTTCCGCCATCACGCTGGTTCTGGCCCGTCACGAACAGGGCGCTGGCTTCATGGCGGCGACCTATGGCCGCCTGACCGGCAAGGCAGGTGTGTGCCTGGCAACGCTCGGGCCTGGTGCCACGAACCTGACCACACCGGCGGCCTATGCCGCGCTCGGGGCCTTTCCGCTCGTCATTATTACTGGGCAGAAACCGATCAAGACATCGAAACAGGCCCAGTTCCAGATTGTCGACGTCGTTTCCCTGTTTACGCCGCTCTGCAAGGCTTCGACCCAGATCGTGAACGGCAATCGCATTCCCTCGCTCGTTCGCGAAGGTTTCCGTCTGGCGCAGGAAGAAAGGCCGGGCGCTGTACTGCTCGAGCTGCCGGAAGATATCGCTGAAGAGGAAACGATCGAACCGGTCATACCTCCGCATTACAGGCGTTATGCGGTCGCCGGAGATGCTGCGCTCGACGAAGCGGCCGAGCGCATCATCGCGGCTGAGCGGCCATTGCTCCTGATCGGTGCCGGAGCGAACCGCCGCCGCGCTTCGAAAGCGTTGCGCAAATTCGTGTCTGATACCGGCTTTCCATTCTTCGACACCCAGATGGGCAAGGGCGTGGTCGATGAAGATAGCGAGCTCTATCTGGGCACCGCAGCACTATCGTCGGGAGATTATGTTCACTGCGCGATCGAAAAGGCCGATCTGATCGTCAATATCGGTCACGATGTGGTTGAAAAGCCGCCCTTCTTCATGGAGCCGGGCGGGCAGACCGTCATCCACATCAATTACAAGGCGGCCGAAGTCGATCAGGTCTACTTCCCGCAGCTCGAGGTCATCGGCGACATCGCCGGATCGGTCGAGCGCCTCGGAAGCCGTTTGGATGGCAAGCTCCAATGCGACCGCGGCTATTATACCGCGCTGCATCGCGAGATTGCTTCGCACATCTCCGAAACCAGCGACGACGAACGTTTTCCGATGGTCCCCCAGCGCGTGGTTGCCGACGTACGCAGCGTAATGGCGCGCGATGATATCGTTGCGCTCGACAACGGTATCTACAAGATCTGGTTCGCCAGAAACTACATTGCGAATGAACCGGGTACCATCCTTCTCGACAATGCATTGGCGACGATGGGCGCAGGCCTTCCATCGGCCATGATGGCGGCGATGCTGTCGCCGGGGCGCAGAGTGCTCGCGGTATGCGGCGATGGCGGGTTCATGATGAACTCGCAGGAGCTGGAAACGGCCGTCAGGCTGGGCCTGAACCTCGTCGTACTCGTCCTGAACGATGCGGCATACGGCATGATCCGCTGGAAGCAGGACCAGCTCGGCTTTCCGGACTACGGCCTAACCTTTTCCAATCCCGACTTCGTCACCTACGCACAAAGCTATGGAGCGACCGGTCACCGGGTCGAGCGGAGCGCAGATCTTGTGGCGGTCCTGAACGCCGCATTCGAGGCGGGCGGCGTGCACCTTGTCGATCTGCCCGTCGACTACTCCGAAAACAAGAAGGTGCTGATCGACGAACTCGGCGCAAAGGTGTGCGAGCTATGAAGACGATCGTTCACAATCCGTTCGACCGCGAGCCGGTTGCAGAAGTGCCGCTTGTCGACTGGCCTCAAATCGATGAATGGCTGAATGAAGCGCAGTTGCTCCACCGCGACCGCCATGGCTGGCTTGCCGTGCACGAGCGTGTCGCCATCCTCCGGCGGGCTGCGGATATCATGCGCGAACGAGCCGAGGATCTGGCTCTCCAGATCGTCAGGGAGGGCGGCAAACCGCTGGTCGATGCGCGCGTGGAAGCCGGTCGCGCGATCAACAGCGTCGACTTATGCGTTCAGGCGCTCAGCGATGGCGGCGGTCACGAGATCCCCATGGACCTGACAGAAGCGGGTGCGGGAAGGACGGCATATACCTTCCGCGAGCCGATCGGTCCTGTCGTGGCGATCTCGGCATTCAATCACCCGCTCAACCTGATCGTCCATCAGGTTGGACCGGCGGTAGCAGCCGGGTGCCCCGTTCTCATCAAGCCTGCGCTGGAAACGCCTCTGTCATGCCAGAGCTTCGTGAGCATTCTTCATGAAGCCGGCCTGCCCGAGGCCTGGTGCCGGTTCGCACCTTGCGGCAACGATATTGCCGAAAGAATGGTAACCGATCCGCGCACGGAGTTCTTCTCATTCATCGGTTCTGCGAAGATCGGCTGGATGCTTCGCTCGAAGCTGGCGCCGGGAACCCGCATTGCTCTCGAGCACGGCGGCGCGGCGCCGGTAATCGTGGACAGCGGCGTGGAGCGCGCAGCAGTGATCGCCTCGTTGCTCAAAGGCGGGTTCTATCATTCGGGTCAGGTCTGCGTTTCCGTGCAGCGCGTGTACGTCCCTGCTGCAGAATTGAAAGACTTCGCCAATGACCTAGGGCGAGCTGCCGAAAAGCTGGTCGTGGGCGATCCCGCCGATGCTGAGACCCAATGCGGACCCCTGATCCGAACGGAGGAAGTTGACCGCGTCGAACGCTGGGTCGATGAAGCCATCGCAGCAGGAGGCACCCTGGTGTGCGGGGGAAGCCGTCTGAGTGACACTCTTTTCTCCCCGACCGTCATTGTCGATCCTCCCGAAAGTGCCAAGATATCCCGGGAAGAAATCTTCGGCCCCGTGATCTGCGTGTATGGCTATGACGATATCGATCTGGCTATCGAGCAGGCCAATGCCCTGCCTTACGCCTTTCAGGCCGCTGTATTCAGCGATCGGCTGTCAATCGCCAATCATTGCATACAGTCTCTGGCGGGATCGGCTGTGATGGTGAACGACCATACGGCATTCCGCGTGGACTGGATGCCTTTTGCAGGGCTGCGCCGCTCCGGGCTTGGCGTCGGCGGGATCCCCTACACTATGGCGGATATGAGCATTGAAAAAATGGCCGTCTGGAACTGGCCTGCGGCGGCATCATAGCCCGTTCGACAGACCCGGGATGGCGACACGGGCAGCTTCGCACTCGTCGGCCTTTCCCGAAGTTAAGTCTCTTATGGGCGGCCGACAAAAGCCGTGCATTGGCGAGCCTGACCGAACTGGCGCACGAGGCGCGGACATCAAGGCTCGGCGGTACCCGCAAGTGCATCGATGATGCGGCAATCGCCTACAGTGTCTTGCTCGCAGGCAGCGATCATACGCCCAAGTTCCGTCCGCAACGCCTCCAGGCTCGCGATCTTGCGCTCGACCTCGCCGAGATGGCTTCTGGCCAGAGCGTCGATGCCCGCGCAGGACCGGTCGGCATCATCGGAGAGATCGAGCAATTCCCTGATGCGTGCCATGGAGAAGCCGAGATCACGCGCGCGCCGTATGAAGTTAAGGCGCGCTTCCTCTGCTGGTCCATAATCGCGATAATTGGCCCGCGTGCGTGGAGGGGCAGCGAGGATACCCTCACGCTCGTAGAAGCGGATTGTTTCGGATTTGACGCCGGTTATCCGGGCAAGTTGACCAATTCTCATGACAAAGGCTCCTGCCGCTTGACCTTGTAGTTACTACAAGGTGCATAGGGCGGATCGACGCAAGGAGTCGAGTAAATGGGAAAGACCTGCTGCGGTCCCGATGAGGGCGGTGCAAACAACAACGATCCGACATGGCGGCGCATTCTGTGGATCGCGCTGGGCCTTAATGCAATCATGTTCGGTGTGGAGATCGTGGCAGGCATTGCTGCGGATTCGCGCGCCTTGCAGGCCGACGCGCTCGACTTTCTCGGTGATGCGGCAAACTATGCTATCAGTCTCGGTGTAGCGGGGATGGCGCTCGTCTGGCGCGCGCGTGCGGCTCTCGTAAAGGCGGCGACCATGCTGGCTTTCGGCCTGTGGGTGCTCGGCTCGGCCATCTGGGGTTTCTTTGTCGGGGCGTCGCCCGACCCGGGAACGATGGGCGCCATCGGTTCTCTTGCTCTGGCGGTAAATCTCGCCGTCGCCGCGATGCTGTTCCGGTATCGCTCGGGCGATGCGAGCATGCGCTCGGTGTGGATCTGTTCGCGCAACGACGCGATCGGTAATATCGCCGTGCTGGCGGCAGCGATTGGCGTTTTCGGCACCGGCCGTGCGTGGCCCGATCTGGTTGTGGCGAGCATCATGGCAGGACTGGCGGTGTGGGGAAGTGCCGAAGTCTTCAATCAGGCACGCGGCGAACTGCGCTCTACCTAAACTCCAGAATATCCCCGCGATCGGGGGTTGGAGGAAATACATTTCCGTCTACACCCTGCTATTGCGGATTAATTGCAACAGATATAGAGACCCCTCATGCATCGCATCGTCTCCGCCACCGTCCATCCGGCACTGCGGCTCATTCTGCTGGCGCTTGCGCTGTGTCTGTCCGTCACCGCGAACGCGGAAGAACCCGACGTGCGAACCACCTGGCGTCTGCTCGATTATATCGCGGTCGACTACGCCTCCGCCGTTTCCGAGGGACGTGTTGCCGACGAATTCGAATATCGCGAAATGGTGGAGTTTTCCGATGTCGTGGCGCGGCAGATCGCTGCATTGCCGGATACTAAAGACAATCAAGCACTCATCCGCCGATCGGACCAGCTGCGAGCTCTGATCGCCAATAAGGAACCCGCCGAGCGAGTTGGGCGCTTAGCGCGCGCGCTGGCAGCCTCGTTGCTGACAGCCTACCCGGTTCCGCTTGCCCCTTCGCAAGCGCCCGACCTTGACCGCGCCCGCACTCTCTTCGCGCAGAACTGCGCCTCGTGTCACGGCGCCGCCGGAAGTGCGCCACCGGCCGCAATGCAGGCACTTGATCCCCCGCCGATCGACTTCACCGATATCGACCGGGCGCGGCAGCGCAGTGCGTTCGGGCTTTACCAGGTCATCACGCAAGGGCTGGAAGGAACGTCCATGGCCAGCTTCGCATCGCTGTCCGACGAGGATCGCTGGGCGCTTGCATTCCATGCCGGCAGCATTGCTTTTGAAGATGTGGCCAAGGGCGAGCGTATTTGGCGGGAAGATGATGGCATACGCCAGCTTGTCCCCGATCTCGAGACGCTCGCCGCGCTCACACCGGAAAGTCTGGCCGAGCAGATCGGCGAGGACCGTGCGCTCGCCGTCATGGCCTATCTTCGCGCCAATCCCGATGCGGTGGGACAGGCAAATGACGCAGGTTCGCTCGCCTTCGTTCGCGATACGCTCGATCGCAGCCTGTCAGCTTATCGGGCTGGCAACCGAGAGGAAGCGCGGCAGCTTGCCCTGTCTGCCTATCTCGACGGGTTTGAACCCCTGGAGGCCCTCCTGGCAACGCGCGATGGCGGTTTGATGCGGGAGGTAGAACAGGCGCTCGGGCAATTCCGGGCCGGAATAGAGTCCGGTGCGAATCCATCCGAACTACAGCAACTAAGGGCTCGCATCGATAGTCTGCTGGCAAGAGCCGAGGAAGCGTTGGCTCCTGAGGCGGCCAGCGAAATCTCGACCTTTCTCGGGGCGTTCACCATTCTCCTGCGCGAGGGGATCGAAGCAATTCTGGTTGTGATCGCCATGATCGCCTTTGTGAAAAAGTCGCAGCGCTCCGAGGTATTGCCCTATATCCATGGTGGGTGGATCGCTGCTCTTTTCGCAGGTGTCGCCACCTGGGTCGTAGCAACCTACTTCGTAAGCATCAGCGGGGCGAGCCGCGAGATGACCGAAGGGATCGGCGCGCTGCTTGCGGCTGTCATTCTCGTATCGGTCGGGATCTGGATGCACGGCAAATCCCAGGCCGAGGAGTGGCGGCGCTATATCCAGGAAAAAATGGGCAAGGCGCTTTCGCGCGGATCGGCATGGTTTCTCTTTGGTCTTGCCTTCGTGGTCGTCTACCGGGAAGCGTTCGAGACTATCCTGTTCTACGCTGCCCTGTGGAACCCGCAGAGCAGCGGCATCATACTGGCAGGTGCCTTGTCCGCAGTAGCGCTGCTGGCGCTCATTGCTTGGGCCATGCTGCGCTACAGCCGCAAACTGCCGATCACCCAGTTCTTCCGCTATAGTGCTATCCTGATTGCGATCCTTGCGGTCATTCTCGCGGGCAAGGGCGTGGGCGCTTTCCAGGAGGCCGGAGTTCTTTCCGCCACTTTCATTGCCGGCTTGCCGCGCCTCGCCGAACTCGGCTTCTTCCCGACTGTCGAGACGATCGGCGCGCAATTGCTCACGCTGCTCGCTCTGATCGCCGGATTTCGGATAAGTCGATCACCATCGGGACCGCAGCCGGCAGCTGTCGAGGGATAGGTGATCCCGGTTTGCGATCAGCGGGGTCCGGTGCCGAGACGGCGCGCGAGCCACAAGGTGGCCGTGGGAACCGCGACCCACATCACGATCGGTACCAGGCCGATTTTGGTCCCGGGCACAAGCGGCATGATTGCACTATAGGACCACCCCCAGTCGGCACCGACAGCCAGCACTTCGACCATGGCAGTAATGGCCAGGCCGATTCCCAGGAACACGACAAAACGCGAGATCGGCCAGTCTACGAGCCACGGCGTTTTACCACTGCCGACAGAGGCGCCGAGATAAGCGGCCACCATGATCCCGGCATCGCCGAACGAGGCCAGGCCGCAGCGACGTGCTGCCTCGGCAGGGGACAGACCTCCCGACTGGTAGAAAGGAAGCTGGAGCATCTCCCAGGCGAAAGCGATGAGAATTCCGAATATCGCGATCCAGAGGGCTGGATGAGCACCGCGCCATTCGCGCGATCCCTCAGAGATTTGGTCCTGATCCTGCATCGTCTGATTCGTCACTCCTGCGATCTCCGTCCCGTCCCCATCGCTCAGGTATCGAATTTGGGAAGAGCGAGGCCGCGCAGGCGCAGGGCGTTGCCGATCACCGATACCGAAGACAGGCTCATCGCTGCGGCCGCGATCATCGGGTTCAAAAGCAACCCGGTCCATGGATAGAGGACACCTGC
>NZ_JBSXNU010000013.1:0-20301 GCF_056857815.1 Qipengyuania sp. B-5
TGACCGGCGAATTTTGCCGGCAATGTGGCGGGGCATGTCTGGTGTAAAATAAGAGAGGCTACTGGCCGAGGCAGAAACCCAACGGACCGTCAGCTTTGCCCTGTCCGGAGCTTCACAGCCGACATTCCGGAAACGGCCCAAAAATGGCTGGCCATCAACGTGCCTTTACAGCAGTTACACTCGGCAGAAGCGGTTAAACCCACAAGCAGCCGTTGCTTCGACATCAAATCGAAATGACAGGACCGGCGGGCGCGCCCTATTTCGCGGCTAGAAGCGTGAGCTTATGGATCTGAGGCGGCTCGGCGAACAAATCTTCCGCCTTTTCCATTAGTGCAGCAGCCACTTTACCGTCGAGATGAGCCTGTCGATCCTCCTCAGTGTCAAAGGTATCGAAGATGGCGTAAGCGCCGGGGCCTTCTTCGATCGCATACCATGTCAGCGTGCCGGGCTCGTCTTGCACGAGCGGGAGTGCCGACTTGAGGAAAGCAGCGATGTCACTCTCCCTGCCGGGTTTGGCCTTCAAAGGCACGTAAAGAGCTAGTTTGGGCATGATCACCTCCTAGATGGTGCGGCCGGGTAAGTCGGCCAACGCTATAACGAACAAGTAGGTCGAAAGGGGCCCGCGCGCCGACCATGCATTTTTGAAAACGGGGGTTCAGTGTCGGCAACCCGCACTGCGCTTAGAACCGGCGCGGAGGTCACTGCAATCACGGACATAAGGGCGATCACATTCAGCGCGATGCCGCAAATGAACGTCCGCTAAGTCCATTCCGCTGCCAAAACCGGTCAGTCCGAAATCGGCCCCAAAACGGAACATCTGAGTTGGAAGTAGCTGGCGAGTTGCAAAACAACTTAATCTTGATCTCTCTCGATCTCTCCTGACTTACCAAAAGCCTATAGTGATCAGAACCCTATACCCAATCTCACGCCTATTCGTGCGTCGGGAGCGTCTTCAGTCAACCCGGCGCGCGCATTGATGCCCAGTCGCAGATCAGAAGAGATGCCAGTATCAAAGCCGATGCCCACGGATTGGTGACTTTCGACACTCTGTGTGGCTGACTGTTCATAGTTATAATCCAATGTTACCGAACTTGAGTTGCCTAGAACAAATTGGCTGCCCGCACTTCCGCTCAAGGTGTTGCGAACATCGAACCCCTCGGGCTCACCGATCACAGTATAGTTAGCGGTCAAAAAGGGGATCACCTGCCCAAATTGCCTAGAAACCTGACCGCTTACGCCGTAATCCAGCTCCCCTGTGCCTAGCGCTTTCTCACGTGAGGCTGTCGGGACTTTCACATTTGCCCCGATGAATGCGTTCACACTCCCGAGTGGTACAGAGTATCCGCCTTGCAAAACGAGATCCCCAACGCCCTCGCGGGTTACCCGGCGCGTCTGCGTAGATGGCTGCGAAAGCAGCGGAGTTCCTAGCACGCCGCCATTGCTGATGATCAGTTCTTCAGGAGCTGAAGTAACAACATAGGGGATCGAGGCAGCAAAGGAGAAGCGACCGGATTGCGCGGCGATACCGGCGCTTACAGTGAAGGTTTCGTAGTCCTGACTGTTCACTTCCCCTGAAACGTAATCCGACCCGGCGAGCAACGTAATGTCGCTCTCGGGACCCTGACTTTCGTCTGCAATCGTGGTGGATTCTTGTGCCACTGCGGGAAAGCTCAAGCATGAGAAGATGAGCGTTAGCTGCGCGATCCGCATAATGAATTGCTCCATGTTCCGATATTTTCGGCTGGTCTGGCTGTGATGAACCGGAAGGCCGTGGAGTTGGGAAAAGGCCGGACACCCGTCTAGGAGTCCGGCCTTCGTTTACCGGGGCTGCGACTTATTCGGTGCCGCTTGCCTCGGCGGGACGCTCGCTGGATGCCATTCCGCTGGCACGGCCAGCGATCAGCACGTTGCCGCTGGCCGAAAGGCTACCGGCGGGAATGGTGGTGAGGCCGTTCTTGGTTTCGACGATTAGCTGGCGCACTTGACCGCTGCGCGTTGCCAAGATCTCGCGGACGGTACCGAGCTGCTCGCCCGAGGGAACCTGAACGGGCATCCCGGGTGCGACCGCGAAGGCGCCTTCACCTTGAGCGGCGCCGCTGCCTGCAAGGGCGAGCATACCGTTATCGATCATTCCCGCGCCCGAAGCCGCGCCGCTAGCCGATCCAGCTACATTTCCAACCTGGTCGGTTGCGCCCGCCATTCGATCGCGGGCCGAGCCGACGGCGGAGCTTGCGGTGGCTCTTACGGTCGAAACCGTCTCGCTTGCCTTCCTTGCTCCATCACCAACGACGCTGCTCACGGTATCGGTGCCAATAAGCTGGGCGTTTGCGGTGCCCGAACCCGAGGCATTAGCCGAGCCGGAGGCGGTGCCAGAAGCCTCGCCGGCAGGAGTGCCTAGCAGCTGATTGGTATTCGCATCGAGGCTGGTGTCCACGCTGCGGTTGATGGCAACGCTGCCGTTCTTTCGATTGACATTCTGGTTACCGCGGGTGGCGGCATCCCCGCGCACCGTGCTGCGGGTTACCGGGCGCAGCGTCTCGGTCGGTCCGCGCAGGGTCGAGCCGACGGCGCCATTGAGCGAACCCGTGACACCGCCGCCTCCCAGTAATTGCGCATGGGCCGGGGCTGCAAACAAAGCGAATGCCGAAGCAGTAAGTAGAAGAGACTTCATCATGAGTTCCTTTCCGATTGCGGATGCGAGGGGGCGGTGCATCCGTTCGAAGGGGAAACGGGTGGGCTGCGGCGCTTAATCCATATGCGCGATAAAAAAATTTTCAGCGCCCGGTGCAGGCGGCGCAGATTAGGCCCCTGCCATAGGTGTCGTCGGCGCCCTTGCGTCCCAAGTCGATTGCTTCGGCATCGAGTACGCTGCGCCAGTTTTGGCCCTTTCCGATCGCATTCGCTGCGCGGGCGGCGACCAGCGGAGTAGCGAAAGAAGTGCCGCGCAGCCTGATGCGCTTGCCCTTGGCATTGCGACCATAGATGTCGGCGCCAGGAGCGGCGTAGTCCAAATGGAGTGCACGACCGGCCTCGATCAGAGCACGGCGCTTGCCGTCGACTGCGGTTACCGCCACGACTCCTTCATAGGAAGCCGGGTATGCTGGCGGGGCAGCGGGACCGTCATTGCCGACTGCCGCCACAATGACCACGCCTTTGCGCTGAGCTGCGCGGATGGCCCGTTCTAGAACCGTATTTCGCGGCCCGACGAGACTGATCGTCACAACCTTGCTGCCGCGCGAGACCAGCCAGCCAAGGCCCTTCGCCATCGCCAGAGCATTACCACCCGCCTTGTCAGTTCCATAGACATCCGCGACCCGGATCGTGCCTGCTCCCGCGTGGGCGAGAAGCGACGCGACTGAACTGCCGTGATGACTGGGATAGGGCGCGCCCTTTGCGAAGCCACGGGTCTCCGCGACCTTGACCGAGCTTCCCGGTGCACCATCGATCATGCCGACAGGAGCGGCGCTGGTCGAGGAACCCTGAGCCGAAACCGCAAGTATGGGACCGCTTGCGCTACCCGATTGAAAGTAGAGGTTGTCCGTGCTGATTTGCGCCTTAGGCAAGAGACGGATGAGAGTTTCCTGCGCTTCGGCCAGTTCCATGCCTGCCGGAGCGCCCACTCGCATGAGGGACAGGCCGAGCCCCTCCACCTCTTCGCGGGATAGCAGGATGAACCCTGCGTCGAGAGCGGGGGCGAGGTCCGCTGCAGAGACATCCATAACCAGCAGTTCGCCTTTCCGAGCAGGTTCGCCTGCGGCATCGAGTTCTATTGCGTCGGGATTGCGCTGCACCAGTCGGTCGATCTTTCGAAGGCGCTGACGGGCGAGTCTCTCTATTGAACGCTGCAGATCTGCACGCGTCTCATCGAGCGTGTCGAGCGTACCACGCACCACCGGTCCCACCTGCGGCAACTGAACGCGCGGTAAGGCAACCTGCGCAGTAAGTGGCGCGGCGAGGAGGACCAGTCCGGCACAAAGCAGAGTGAAAATTCGCATCAAGGTCTCGCTCATCAGATAAAACGCATTAAGCATGGATGAAACGCGTGCACTCGTCCGTTTAATCCCTGGAAGGCAGAGACACTGAATACATCGTTCGAGAAAGACTTGCTGGCCTTGTTGCCCCGGTTGCGCCGCTTCGCGATCGGGCTATCCGGCAACCCGCACGACGGTGACGATCTCTGCCAGATGACGATCGAACGCGCGCTCTCCAACCGGTCCCGTTGGGAAGAAGGCTCGCGGCTCGACAGTTGGATGTATCGGATCATGCGGAATATCTGGATCGACGAGGGGCGCAAAACGACCCGCAGCCTGCAAACCTTCGTCGCTGAGGAATCAGGCGTCAGGGTCGGCGGAGACGGCGCGCAGGAGGCCGCGGTTGAACTGAGCAATGTCGATCGCGCCATGCAAAATCTTCCCGGCGACCAGCGCGAGGCCGTGCTGCTCGCTATGGTCGAAGGCTATGCTTACAAGGAAGCCGCAGAGATCGTCGGCTGCCCGGTAGGCACGCTCAACTCGCGCCTCGTGCGCGGGCGCGATGCGTTGATGGCTATGCTGGGAGAAGCGACGTGACCATCTCCTCGGAAGATCTAACTGCCTTTGCCGACGGGGAACTGTCCGCAGAACGCGAAGCGGAAATCGCCGCCGCCGTAAAGGCAGATCCTGACCTCGAGCGGCAGGTGGAACAGCACAAGGCGCTCAAGGCAATGCTCGCCGAGCACTATGCACCGGTGCTCGATCAACCCGTGCCCGACCGGCTCGTGGCGATGCTCGCCAAATCGCAGGAACCAGATGTGGCTGATTTCGCTGCCGCCCAACGGCGGGAGACCCGTCGGCGCCTACCGCACTGGGGCTGGATTGCCGGACCGGCGCTGGCAGCCTCATTGGCGGTCGCACTGTTTCTTCCCGGATCGAGTGGCGAGATGGAGGCCTATGCCGATACACAGCTCGCCGCCGTGCTCGAAGACACCCTAGTTGCCAGCCAGTCGCCGGCAGAAGAAACACGCGTACTTCTTTCTTTCCGCACCGAGGAGGGTCAGTATTGCCGCGCCTTCAGCGGCAGCACGGGCGGTGGGATCGCCTGCCGTGATGAGGAGGGCTGGAGGCTAGAGGCGCTCGGCGAAGGTAGCGAAGGCGCCACTACCGACTACCGCATGGCAGGTGCAGGCGACGGTGAGTTACTCGCACTCGCGCAGGAGATGGCTTCGGGGACCGCTCTCGATGCAGACGGCGAAAGGGCTGCCCGGGCACAGGGCTGGCGCTAAGAACGCCGAGACCAGTGCCCCAAAGGTTCCACTGACACCGGGGCACGAGAAGCAAGGTTGGGGAGTCCGCTTTTCAAGATGCAGCCCTGAGAGCTGACAGTCTGCAAACGGCCCCATAGTCGCCTAGGGCTATGAAGAGGAAAGGGCCGCAAGCAGCGGCCCTTTTCCCAATCATTCCGCAGGTTCGGGGACGCGCGCTTCGGCGAAGTGCTTTTCGAAGAAGGACAGCACCTTCTCGGGATTGCGACCGAACCAGTTGTAGCCGTCACGGAAGCGGCGGGTGGTATCCTCGATCCAGATCATTTCCTTGTCCTCGGTGCCGAGGCGATCGAAGGTGCGCTGCGCGTCCTCGGGGTTCTTGGTCCATGCATCGTCGCGCACCTGCCACATCAGCACCGGCATCTTGACCGCCGGTGCCCAGAGTGCACCGGACATGTCTGCAGCCGGGAAGCCGCCGAGCTTGAGCAGCTCGAGATCGATCAGCTCCTGATACTGTTCGATACCCTGCAACTCGCCGAATGCCTGGAAGATCGAGGTCATGTTCGGGACCAGCGGGCTGGCCATGCAGAGCACGTTCTCGAACAGCTCGGGATGCTTGGTGATCGCGGCATATTGCGACACGCCGCCAAGGCATTGGCTGAACAGCGCGACCTTCATTTTTCCAAGACGCGGGTGTGCATCGACGAATTTCTTCACGCCCACGCAGTCCTGCCATTCCCACTGACCGATCCCGGAAACACCGCCGTTCGCGGCACTGCTCTGGCCGTGGTTGCGGAAATCGTAGGTCAGCACGTTGTAACCGGCATCGGTCAGGTGCTTGTACTGGATCACGAAGTCGATCTCGGAATCGTCGAGATTGCTCCACGGCTCACCAAAATGGCCCGGGAAGCCGGCCCGGCACATTGGCAGGGCGTGGTTGAAGATGATGAGCTTGTCACTCTCTCCGCCCTTGGCAGGCATGTACCACGCCGCTAGCGGCGTTCCGTCGTCCGAGGAGGATGGTGAGGTCTTCCCACCCCTCGATGCCGTAATAGTCCGGGTCTTTGAAGATGAAGCTGCGCGGTGAAATCACAAGCTTCGCGAGGCCCTTTACCTTCTCGTGGTCTTCGGCAGAGATCGTCTCTTGCTGCTTCAGGGCTGTTTCCATGCGTTCTTTCGATATCGAGGTCATGTGACGTCTCCTTGGTTGTGTTGAAGCCAACATAGACCACGACCGTCAATTCGATTAGGCACTGAATTTCACTTGGCCTTATCAATGAGGTGATAAATGAGGCGGGATGACATGGCCGACCTCGCCGCATTCGCCGCCGTTGCGGAAGAAGGAAGCTTCACGCGCGCATCGAAGCGGTTGGGCCTGTCCCAATCGGCACTGAGCCAGATCGTGCGGCGACTGGAAGAACGACTCGGATTGCGGCTGCTGGCCCGCACGACCCGCAGCGTTGCGCCCACGCAAGTTGGCGAGCAACTGCTTTCCACCCTGTCGCCCATGCTGCGCGATCTGGATGCCAGTATCGAGGCTCTAAGCGAAACAAAGGAGAAGCCCGCAGGCACGATCCGCATCACGACGGTGGAGCACGCCGCGAGGCAGTTCATCATACCGGCCTTGGCGAAAATCCTTCCGGACAATCCCGACGTCAAGGTGGAGATGGAGGTGGATTACGGTCTCAAGGATATCGTCTCCTCCCAATTCGACGCGGGGGTGAGGCTTGGCGAGCAGGTCGAGAAAGACATGATCGCAGTGCGGATATCACCGTCGATCCCGATGGCGATCGTCGGCTCACCGGAATATTTCCGGCGGAACCCGGCGCCATCGACCCCGCGCGAACTCAGCCACCACACGTGCCTCAACCTGCGGATGCCGACCTCGGGCACCTTTTACGAATGGAGGTTGGCGAAGGACGGGAAGGCCGTTCACGTCCGACTGGACGGACAGCTGGCGTTCAACGCCCTCGCCCCTATCAGGGACGCAGCGCTGGCCGGCCTGGGCATCGCGAACCTGCCGCTGGATCAGGCGCAAGACTATCTGGCGTCCGGCAAACTGCAGAGGGTGATGGCTGATTGGAGCGAGGACTTGCCACCCTATTACCTCTACTATCCGCACCGGCGTCATGGTTCGGCGGCATTCAGGCTGGTGGTCGACGGCTTGAGGTGGCGGGACCTTTAGAGGGCGATCCACGCGATCAGGGTCGGCAGCGGAATGTCGGCTAACTCGCGTCGCGGCCAAAAAAGCAGCCCGACCGCTCACGGCCCCATTGTGTTGAAAAACTCCGCAGGCACCTTTGGCGGGAAATATTAAAACTCATAAGAGCTCATGCCCGCATCATTACTTCAAGACGCCTTCTCCCGTTGAATCATTATTACGGAAAATCGGCTGCGGATCGGGTCAGGCCGAGTTTTTCAACACAATACGCCCCAAAACTGCCACTCACCAGCCGGGACACATGCAACGAGTGTCAAACCCATGCGCCATTAACCTCGGCCACCCGGGCCAGTACCTTCGACGATCTTTCTAAGCTGCTCGAGACTATACCCGCTCTCTTCCGGTGCCTTATCTCGGCTTCCAAATGAACTCGATTTTAGTCCTCGGGCCGAGGCTCTCTTGTTTTGTCGAGTAGCGTCCCTTTCTATCATGCGTTCACGGACCAACCGTAACATCTCTTGGAAGTCTTGATCCGCAGCCATGGCATTAACGGCCCGTTGCAATCTTGGCTCGCATTCAATTTGCTCCAACAATTCGTTGGCAGTGCCGGGAACACGTTCAAGCTGCACGCCTTCGATAGCTTTCTCAAATTTTTCGAGTGTTTTCTTCCGCTGCTTTTCCAAGAATTCCTGAAGGCGAGGATGCGGGTCGAACAACGCCTTATCGAGCTTGCTCGGATCCGTCCTAGTTCGAGTGAAAATCTCCAGGGGTCCGTGCCTATAGTAAGGTTCATCTCCCGAAGTTTTGTACCTCCGCCGCGTTGCGAATGTATCAAATTTTTCGAGGGCCTGGATGAACCGGTCCACCTCTCGCTCTTTGGCATCATGCTCGACCTTACCTCCTGAAGGAGTGGCTTTGCCGGGCACGGGCACTGTTTCCTGATCATTTACAGCATCTGCTTGGAAGCCGTCTGGATGGATTACCCTTACCCCCAGGGCAGCAGCACGCGCAGATGCAAAGTCGATAAAGGCAGCCGGCCCCTGCAGTGAAACATCTCCCCAGCGGGCAGCAGCTAACAACAGAGCATTATCGACCGCGTTTTCGTTACTGGGCTGATGCACGATTATTATGACGCGGTGATCGGTAAAGAGCGTTGCACCCTCGTCATCGCGATAATCTGTACTCCACTCAAGATTGCGGGTGTTTAGCGACAGTGAGCGATCAGTGACCCCTTCCACCCCATCTTCTCTCGCAGCATACAATGCTATGGGAGCTTGGACCTCTTGGTATTCGGGTTTGCCAGCGGCATGCCACTGTTCTGGTGACAGCCGTTGATCGGTACATTTCCTGATGCTTGTCTTATAAGCAGAGCGAAGTGCCTTCGTAGCTTCTGCGACCTCCAGCCTGATTGCTTCTCGGACTCTGGCTTTCTCACCGGCACGCAAAGCCGATAACAGAGCCTTTTCCCAGGCTTTCAGATCTTCGCAGGCGAGATCACGGGCACGGCGCAAGTCGCGCAATTGGGTGTCGAACTGACATCGGAAGGCCTCGTATGCAGAGTCGATGCGCGCAATGTCCGGCTCGAAAGTGCCTATCTGCTTTTCCAGAGCTTTACGTGCCAGAGATCGATGAACGTTCGACGCCTTCGCAGATGCGGAGCCAAAACCAATCCGGGCTCCGCTGCCAACGGAGTCATATCTCACGCCAGCCTCCGCAAACAACTGGTGAAGTTCAGACCAACTCTGCGCCTCATTAGCGATTGAAATCAGCTCAGCGCGGAGATTGAGCAACTCACCAGGGAGCAGGGTCCTCTTCTTGCCTTTGCTCTTGTACCAGTCGGTAATGTAGCGGCCACTCGCATCCCGCACCATCGCATTGGTTTCAGCATCGAACACCGCGCCTTCACGCGCAACGTAGAGACTGTTCGGTTCTCGACGTCGCCCCTGTTTCTCCTCGATGAGCGCGAGCGATTGATGAAGGTCTTCGACGAGCCAGTCGGAGCCAGCAGCACTCTGGGTGACAGGGTCAACTCGGACGATGGCGAGGTGCAAGTGAGGGTTGCGCGTGTTGGAGTGCTGCGCCCAGACAACTGGACATCTATCAAGCCGCAAAGTTTGCAACACGATGTCGATCGCTTGGTCACGCTCGACGGCAGTAAATTCTTCATCTTCAGGTACCGACAGAATGAGGTGAAGGAGCGGAGACGTGACACGCCTTGCGCTCGATGCCACGGCCAACATTTGGGCCTGCCAAAGTCCGAGATCCTCCCCGACCAGGTTTCTAGCACCAAAAGCCTCGACTTTTTCACCTGGATCTACTCCAGCATTTCTAATGGCTAGTGAATAGTCGGACAGCGACACGATATCGTCAGCAAGACCAATCATGCGATCTGGATCCGCGTCAATGATATAGCGCGTGAGAGCGACAACTGGCTCTCGCAGGCGCTGAACTCTCTCAATGTTACGAGATCGGGAAAGGTCGAAATTCCGGCCTCGATTCATGCGGATGATTTTACCTATCACAGCTTTGAAATCTCACCGGTCGTCAGGCGGGCAAGGTCTGCGACGAGTTGCGTCAGATGGTCGATCTGATCATCTGTGACCGTCTGTGTATTCAGCACTAACTGGCGCATAGCAATGACCTGCCCAAGCATGGCAAGCGTGGGGTATGGTGATGGCTCGCGGTCACGAAGCACTGCCGCAATGAACCCGGATCGGGACAAGCCCGCTGCCGCAGCCTCCTTCTCAATACGGGCGATCTCATTGATCGGCAGCCGAACCGGAATTGTCTTGGTTGGCGCCGCTTTTGGCGTTTGCGACCGCTTCATCACCCTCCCCTTTCAACGTGCGAGAAGGCTCTCCGCCGAGCGCGTTTTTTTCGGGCATGTGTACATGCCCCATCCTGCTTATCTTTTTCCTCATAATTCCCGGGCAGGGGACCGGTCGGCCCGGCTTCCTCATTACCGCTGTTAAAGCGGCCTTGAGCCATTCGTGCGGAAGTTGTCGGGGACAGGCATGCAGCGGTCAAACCTCTAGGCCTGGAAGCTGTCGCCATGCTGCGAATAAGCAAGTCACGCGAGCGACTAAAGAGCCTGCATCGAACAAACATCTCCACCGCCAGCACGGCCCTGATGATCCGGTCAACTGACGATGTTGGACAATCTTGAACAGTGGCTCCGACCACAGCCGGTCCACGGTCAAAGTTCAGATTCAGGAGCCTCGTTCTCGCCGCGCGGAAATCTTCGCTGGGCCAGTCGATGGCAACGTCAACGAGCCAGCCCATCGCTACGACAAGGGGACATACTTTCCAGCCAACATGACGTCGCTCCTGAGCGAAACATTCGATCCGTCGAATTTCTAGGAAGTGCCGAGCCATCGATCCAGCAAAGCTCCATCGATAGTCCCTGCACCTGAATTGCTCGCGCGGGGTCACTTTCACCGACTTTGTCGTAGCCGCAATCAACGTGTTGAGTAACGCAATGCCCGTCCAAGCGAGCGGCGCGGAACCCCGCACTCGATGATCCCCGCGCCCAACTGCTTCGAGCGCACGAACGTAAGCAAGAGCCCGACACGGCCGTATCGCAAGTTGCACGCTGATGTCGCGAGTTTCGACGAATTTAATACAGGACATGAAGTTACGAATGCATCATGCAAAGTATTTTGCAAGCAACTTATTTATCGCCCTCATTCAATCGATATCAATTTGTGTCATATTAAGTATCGTGCACTCAATTGATTCCAATATAACTTTCACGTCTGGAAAATGTTCTGCAAGTACTCCACTAAAGGTTGAATTTCAATTTAAGGAGCCGAAATGGAGAACGCCAAGAAATGGAAAAAGGGCGCGGTCGAGGCCTTGTCTCAACCGATCAAGCGCACGAGAGGACTCAAGTCCGTAATCGGCCGCGTGGAAACTACCTTCGACGAAATCCGAGCGGCGCGGCAGCGCGGCATGCCTTGGAGCGATATCGCAGTTGCTCTCCAGCATGATGATAACGTTTCGGTCTCAGCTGTCGAAAGCGCGTACAAGCGCCTTTGTCGTGAGAAGGGCGTTAATTCCACTTCGCTGCGAAATTCTCGCCAAGTGTCGAGAAAGTCGGTCAAGGATGCAGGCGCCAAGCATAACGAACCTAATGCTGGCCTCTTCGACAGTCAGCGCTGGGTGGACGACGGGGAATGACAATGAGGACATCAAGGGTGGATGGGATTCCTGTTCCTCCGCAGTCGCACCGGTTGAAACACATATTTATCGTCACGACCCCAAAAGGTGGGAGCGGCAAAACAGAAACTGCGGATTGCCTTGAGGCAGCACTGTCAATGAGCGGGCTAAGTGTTGGCCTGGTCGATGTAGATGACAGCAATCGCGGCTTGTTGAGGCGCGTGGGGAAAGAAAATGTAATCAAGCTCGACTGGAGCGCAGCAGCAACCGCTGCGCCCGATTGGGTTTCACGACCGGCGCTGAATCACGATGCAATAATCTTCGACCTCGGCGCGGGCATTGACAGTTCGGGCTTACCGATAATGTGCTTTCTGGATTCAGCATGGCGTCTACTTGCTGATCAAGGAGTTAGGATCACTGTTTGTGCAGTCATCTCCACAAATGCACACACTTCGGCATTCATAGAGCGGCTGGAGCGAAAATTTGATGGCCTAGGCACAGTCGTCCCGGTTCTGAACAACCAAGACGGCTCGGCGAGCTTTCAGGACGGCATGGGCGACAACGCAGGAAAGAAAATGCGCCTCGGGATGATGGATTCTGGCATCCAAATCGTTCGCCTGTCGCGAAAAGAGCGATTGAGCGCCGTGATCTCCAATCCCGCTAAAAACTTTCGCATGGCCAGTGCCTTTATGGGTCATCGTGTCGCGAGATTTTCTCGACATCCGATCTTGGCCGGCCTTATCAATTCATCGAAACTTGAGCGCTTTGGCTCCGCGAACGGTGACACGCCCAAGCTTCACTACACGGTCCGTACCATGAAAGCAGCTTCGGATTCTGCAATTGAGGCCAATGCGAGACTGAAGAAAAGCTATGACCTATTGCTAGATCCAAGCATTAAGGCCGACGAAGCCTTCGAAGCTTTAACTTCGTTTCAGAAAAGAAATAAGACATACCAGGAAATCTCGAAGGGGTGATCGCCGGCCAAGCTAAGTGTCGAGCAGAACGCCAAGTGTTCTATCTCTCAACCTCTGGAGACACATTTGGGGCCGATAGGGGAATGGCGGCTGCCCGGTAGAATTGTGCCGAAGCGGACGGCCGAGGCAACGCATCTCGTTCATGGCGAAACGGGCTGCGATTGAACGGAAGAAGTCGCCCCTAATTGATGCTTGAGTTCTGCGCTCCACCATTCAATATCTCGAGCGGCGGGACGATGTAGTCTTCATGGAAGTGATCTATATGCAGTTCAAAATTTCAGCTGTTGGGGGAATTTGTGTTCGAAGCTCAAAAATCTTTCGATGAAAATCTCGCCATCTTTAAGGCGGCGTGCGAAGAGCTTGATGCTGAATGCGCCAAGATTCTCTTCGACAATATCGATATTTTGATCACGCACGGCGCAGATCGCGACGCGCGATCTCAATTTAACGCGAAAGTGAACGCGGCACTCGACGCCCTACCCACGGCAGAGAAGGCAAAATGAGTCGTTACTTCCTTACGCAAATTGCGATCGAAGGCTTTCGCGGCATCAACAATGACAGCGATCCGCTGACACTTTCGTTCAAGCCGGAGTGCGTGAACTCGATCTACGCAAACAACGGCGTCGGGAAGACTTCGATCTTCGAGGCGCTCCAATTCGCGATCCACGGGGAAATCCCTCGCCTTGCCGCCTTGCAGGGTGCCGAGCAGGGCGACAGCTACATCGCCAACCGCTTCCATCCAGCCAAGACGGCGACGATCGAACTTAAGCTCTCACCCGACGACGGCAGCGCCGATGTGACCATCCGCATCGTGCGCGATGCCAATGGCAACCGCGTCGTCACCTCACCGTCCGGCTACGCGACGCCGGAGGACCTCCTATATGCACTCCGCGAGGATTTCGTACTCGTCGATTACAAGACGTTTGCCGGCTTCATCGACAACACCGCTCTCCTGCGCGGCCGTTCCTTTTCAGCCCTTATCGGCCTCAGCCAATATTCGAACCTCCGCCAAGCGATCCAGGGCGCGAACAACACCGCCACGCTGCGCAACGATCTTGGGATCAAGGTGCTGAGTGCGAACATCGGCGCGCACAAGGCCAGTGTTGCGGAGGCTAAGCGCAAGATTATCGAAGCCTATACGGAACTGACTGGGCAGTCCCTCGACCAGATTGACGATCGCGCCACGCTGGAGAGAACTGTCACCAAGGTGCTGACTGATATTGGCGCGTTGAAAGAGGTCATGGTCGGGAAGACCGTCAAGGATTTCGACCACAAGGCGGCAGTCGCCGCCTTAGAAGAAGGCTCCGACAGCGCGAACCGGCTCAAGCTGCAGAAGATGCAGCAGGACCGCGAAGCGGTGCGCGAACTGACCATCTCTGAAGAGCATGTCGGTCAGCTCGATGCGCTTGAGGCTACCGCCAAAGAACGTGACGAGGCGCTCGCGAAGGTCGGCCATGCCGACTTGCTCTCGCTGCTCAAGAGCGCCTCCACTGTAATCGGAGCGCCGGCATGGCCTGACGACGAAAGCTGCCCAGTCTGCGATCTGCCGCAGGAGACGCCCCTGAAAGCGCGGCTCGAAGAAAAGATCGCTGCCTATGACGCCGTTAAGGAGCTAGATGCCGAACTCGCCAAATTATGTATGGGCTGTCCGGCTATAACACTGCTTAGCAAGCTCGAGAAAGCGGCCGTGCTCGACGTGCCGCTCGAGGAGCAGATTGCGGACGGGCTGTTCAAGGGGGCGAAGGAGGGTACGGTTAAGACCGCGGAGATCGGGCAGGTAAAGGCTCGGCTCGAAACGTTGACCAAGGCCCGCGACGAAAAGGTCACGGCTTTGGAGAGCGAAATTCTCGAGCTGGAGAAGAGTCTGCCGCCGTCTGTCGCGGCGGCGGCGCGCGCAATTGAGAATGCCAAAAAATTCCGCGACGAGTTTGCTGGCTTGGATAGCGCCACTTCGAAACTCGCTGCGGCCGAAACCTCCATGTCGAAAATCGATCGCTGGCTGGCGTTCATTGGCAAAGCCGATAAAGTCTTTGCTGATGCGGAGACCAAGCTGTCGACCGAGCGTCTCAAGGACATAGAGACGGCCTACAAAGCACTGTTTCCGTTAATCATGCGCGGCGCGCCTGATCTAAAGCCGCATCTCGCCCGCGCCGCAAAGAGCGAGAATATCGACCTGACGCTCTCAGATTTCCATGGCGAAGAGAATGTGAACGCCCGCGCCGTGTTGTCGGAGAGCTATCGTAATGCGGTAGCCGCCTCCATCTTTCTATCGGCTGCGGTGAAGCATACTCGTCCTCCACGCTTCATGGTGCTCGACGACATCACGTCAAGCTTTGATGGCGGCCATCAATTCAATCTGATGGAAGTGCTGGTGAAAGAGCTTCGCTACGGCGCGAAACCCGACGGCGTCCAGTTTATCCTACTAAGCCACGACAGTGCGTTAGAGAAATTCTTCGATCGGCTAGGCAACACCAAGGACTGGCACCACCAGAAGCTTCAAGGCATGCCGCCGACAGGTGCCGTGCAGAGCAGCCGCCAAGGTGCCGACCGACTGAAGCAGCGGGCGACCGCGCTGCTCAACCAAGGCAGTGTCGACCTCGCGGGCCCGCTCGTCCGCCAATATCTTGAGTACAAGCTCGGCTACATCATCGCACGGCTGCAGATTCCTGTACCGCCGGACTATGCGACACGGCCCGACAACCGCACCCTTTCCACTTATTTCGACGCGATTACGCGGGCGGTCGACCTTTACGATAAGGCAGGCGAGTGTGTCCTGGACGCAGCGCAGAAGACAGCGGTCAAGCAAACCCACGCAACGTCCATTATCGCCAATTGCATCGCACACTACGAGACCGCGGTCGGCCAACCCTTCACCGCACATATGCTGCTGGGAGTGTTGCAGGATATCGATCAATATGCAGAAAATTTCCGACAGATCGATCCCGCCAATCCCGGTCAACGAATCTACTACCGACGCCTCGATAAAAAATAGAGCGAACCCGAGCCTACTCAGATGCTCTCGGAGCCAAATTGCTCGCGCTTAGCAGTCGCAATCACGGTCATGGATGAATGTCCGCTTTTAGGCGATCTGAATTGCAGCTCGAATGTCTGAGAGTGGGGCGCATACCTGACGTATCACGAGTTTGAGATGCGCCCGGCCTAGACCGCGCCTCGCTCGCCAACAGAATGGGCCAACAAATTCACCTGATCCCTTGGCTATGATCTCCTCTTCTAGGCGACGGTATGCGGAAAGGATTGGCAGGCGTAACTTTACTGCACCACCCCCTTCAACTCCATATTCAGCAGTGCCGTGTAGCAATGTGGTCAAAAAAATCGCGGCAATTTGGGTCAATCGGGCCCAACAATGACCGAAATGGAAAAAAAATTGAAAACTCGACCGGAAAGCATGTCGAGCGTCCTATAAAGGTTGTGAGCGACGCAATTACGCTAGCTGAACAACTACGGAGAATTTTATGCATTTCGAAAAAATGTTGAGTATCAAACAGGTTGCCGTCTACTGCTGCGTGAGTCCAACCACAGCGCGACGCTACGCTAAAAAGGAGAACTTCCCTCGGCCATTTCGCTTGAGTTCGGGCTGCAACCGCTGGCGCGAAGACGAGGTGATGGCCTGGCTTGCAAGCCGCCGCACATAAGTAAATCTCTACGAATTTAAGCCGCCGCCCTCCGAAAAGGGCGGCGGCAACTAAGGCATTGGATAGAAGAATACCCTGTTTAACTTGGGCTAAAAAATCCCTCCGAACTACGCATTTGGCGGCCCGCGATCAAAATCATTTCTGAAGCCGGATTCTCCCCGTGACACATGTATGGGTTTCTAGCTTCAAACGGGGGCACGAAAAATAGTCCTTCCGCCAGCCCCGACCTTTCAGTTGATGAGTGTTTCCAGCGCTTTAATTCAGAAAAGGCTTGCGTTGAAGACTTCATGACTGTGCGGTTTGGCGGCACCCGTTTCGACTGCCCTAAGTGTGGCATCGTGGAAAGCACAATCCACAAGCTTCAAAAGCGCCGCACCTGTGTTTGCGCTTCCTGTGGGCGCCATGTGAAATCGACCGCTGGCGCTATCCGTGAAAACACGCGCACGCAGCTAGTTAACTGGTATTATGCGATCTACCTGTTCTGCACGACGCGCCATGGTGTGAGTGGCAAGGAACTCCAGCGCCAGCTCGGCGTGACCTACACGCGTTCGTCGGTTAGCGGGATGGGGGATAAATGGGTGTCGTATTTGTTCTGCCTGCGACTAGGGGACAAGCGGGTTCTGGTGATAGCGATCGGTCAATGACCAAGCACGGTTCGATCACCGTTCTGTCGCTGAGTAGTCCACCTTGTAGCGCCGGGTCTCCCATTGAATGCCAGCGCGACCGCACTCCAGCCTTTTGACCCGCATTTGGCAAGAATTCGCACGAACGGAACGCCTCACGAGCAGGGCAGACGTTCTCCCTCGTTCGAAAGCTCGCTCACCACGACCGAAGGGTTGACACCCCAAGTCATTGATAGTTTTGCGAGCGGGGCGCGGAGGAGCGCAGTGGAGGTCGGCCTAGGCTTTAGGCCTTCTGCGGCCCTGGATAATTTCACGAGCTGGTGGGGCTCCCTCCATCAGCAGCGAGGACCATGTTTCGGCAAGGTAGCGCCTCCGCGCCAGGAACCTCGCCCGATTGTACTTCAATTCGGAGGCAGAAATGCCCTTTGGTCGATGGGCCAGCATCAAATCGATAATCATGCGATCGCTTTCATGTCCGAAATCGATCGACCATTCGTTCATCAAAGTAGAGAAGGTGCTTCTCCAACCGTGGGGGACGTGGATCCCTTTGAACCCTTCTCTTGAGAGCAGATAACTCAACGCATTCTCACTGATCGGTTTGAGCATGGAGCGCGCACCTGGAAAGACAAACTCGCTGCTCGAATTCAAAATGTGGGCGGTACGTAGCACCTCAACGGCACTCGCGCACAGCGGAACAGGATGATCGAAATCCTCGTCATTTCTAAGCTCCAGTTCCTGCTTAATTTTCTCCGCTGGCACTATCCAAACTGCGCTTGGGCAATCATCATCTTTTTCGAGATCAAGATTGTGCAACTCGTCCCACCTTAGCCATCTAACCATTCCGGGCCGCTGACCAGTGAGTGCCAAAAAGCGAGAAGCAAGGATGACCGCCGGCGTTGCTTCTGCATCATCCGTAGTCCGAAGTACCTCTCGGGCATCACTGATGGAAGTTACGGCCGGCCATTTCGTGCCTGGGATCCTCGGTTCCAGTGCTTTGCCGAGTGAAGCTGCAGGATCGATCATGACCCATCCCTTGGCTATACTATACTCAAAAACGGAAGAGATCCGTTGTCGCAGCCTGTGACCAGTTTCGATCGCGCCCCGATCCTGTACGCGTTCTAGAACTGTGAGAAGTAACGGCGGATCGATAGAGTCCAGCGAAAGGGAGCCGATCGCCGGGAAGACGTCTCGTTCAAGACTTGTGATAACGTCTTTGGCGTGCACGGCCTTCCAACGTCCGATCTGCTTTCCGTGCCATTCGCGCGCGACAACCTCGAAGGTTGGTGTGGTAGACTCTTCGCTAGGCCGGGTTTGACGCTTCGCCTCGATTGCCGGATCCTTCCCGCTGCGAAGGATCCGCTTGTTTTCGTCCCTAAGATCTCGAGCAGCCCGAAGCGAAATCTCAGGATAGCTGCCAAGGACCACCTGCTTTTGCTTTCCGCCAATTCGATATCGATAGCGCCACGACCGATGTCCGGTTTGTGTGACGTACATAAATAGGCCATCCGCATCAGTCAGTTTGTAGGCTTTGCTTTCTTTTTTTGCTCCCCGGCATTGGGCATCAGTAAGCATTTGAAATAATTTCCTCTTGAAGTTCTATCGCCCTTCTTAGGAAACAAATTCATCGCTCCGCGCAGGTCTTCCAAAAAATGAACTTGATTGAACCCAATTGCTGCCATTTAAGCTGAATTTACTTGATAGCCGCACAATTCAAGCCCGTTCCCATTCGAGCTGAAGAAAATCGGATTTGAAATCCCTTTCGAGAGATCAGGATTGGGCGAGTCCTAGAATGCCCCCACTTCCCGTACTCGTGCCCCCGCAAGTGCCCCCAGTTCTCCGAGCATGATTGGAATCATTTGAAATCAGCTGATCTCAGATTTAGTCTGGAAATGGCTCAGTCCCTGGGCTGCTGAGCAAGAGTGAGCCTATTTGACCTGTGATGAATCTAGGACGTGGCGGAGAGGGAGGGATTCGAACCCTCGATACGGTTGCCCGTATACCGCATTTCGAGTGCGGCGCATTCGACCACTCTGCCACCTCTCCGCATATCGGGTGCGCTTGAATGGGCCTGGACCCGGGTCGAAGCGAGCGCGCCCATTAGCTTTGCAAGCGAGCATTGCCAACCCCTTTCACACGCATAATCGGGGGATTCTGCGGCTCCGATGGTTGTCTGACCGGCAAGGCATCCCATATCCTCGACAGATATGGACAAAGCATCGTTTTTTTCCGCACAGGCTGGCCGCACACTTGAAGCGCCACGCCACATTCGCACGCGCTTTACAATCGGTGATGTGGTTCGCCACAAGGCATTCGATTTTCGCGGAGTCATTTTCGACATCGATCCGGTCTTCGCGAACAGCGAAGAGTGGTACCAATCCATTCCGGAAGAAATTCGCCCCGATCGCGAACAACCATATTACCACCTGCTCGCCGAGAGTGACGACAACGACTACGTCGCATATGTCAGCCAGCAAAATCTGGTCGGCGACTCGCTAGCAGGCCCAGTGTCCCATCCCGAAGTGCATCGTTATTTCGAACAATTCGAAAACGGACGTTACCGGATGCGCCAAAGCCTCACTCACTAAGCTCCGAGGGTCACGGCCCGGGATCAGGATTGGCCCTGGGTAATTAACCCCCAAACCAAACCCGCAGAAAAGATAGTGGTGCCCCATAGACGACAAAAATGGGCACCCAAATCATTGGGAAATTTCTCTTTCGAGGCCCTAATCTGTCCCCAAAATGGACAGCTGGAGGTCTGAAAAGGGGCCGGTTGCTGATAGTGTGCTTTTATCCGAATTGCCTAAAAATCAGTCGCCTGCCCAACCTTTCAAAAACTGAAACAACGCGGCGAGGTCGAGCTTCTGATGAGAAGTCCGCAATCAGACCCAACATGGCACCGCCCACTATCGCTTGAGCATTAATTGAGAAGCCGTTTCTGATTTCTGAAAGATGGGCGCTTCGATGCAATGCATCAAATTTAGATCTTGTCCGTTTCAGAAATGTCCATCAGGCGGCGGCGGGTCTTCTTGCGAAGATGCCGAAGCCTGCGATGATGGCGTAGCATGCGATGGGGAGGATCATGGCGAAGGCGAGGCTGCCGCTGGTATCGGCGAGGACGCCGTAGAGCAGCGGGACCACTGCGCCGCCGAAGATGGCGACGTTGATGATGCCCGATCCGTCGGCCGCGCGCGGTCCCAGCTTCTCGCAGGCGAGCGAGAAGATGGTGGGGAACATGATCGAGTTCATCAGGCCCACCGCCAGCAGGCTGTAGGCCGATACTTCGCCTGTAGTCAGCGTGCTGATGAGGATGAGCGCGATCGAACCGGTCGCGTTGAACGCGAGGATCTTGCCTGGCGAGAAGATGCGCAGGAAGTAGGAGCCGATGAAGCGGCCCACCATCGCGCCGCCCCAGTAAAGGCCGATCATCCAGCCGATCACGCTTTCCGGCTGGCCCAGCACGCGGTCCTGCGCAAGGTAGTTGATGATGATCGAG
>NZ_JBSXNU010000014.1:0-17569 GCF_056857815.1 Qipengyuania sp. B-5
CTTTCTTGATAGCGCCAATGTCATCCCATTTCCCGGCCAGTGAAAGTGACCAGAATTCCCGTGAACCAATCCGACGTATGAATCGTCTGACCGGCTTGGTTTCGGGCGCCGGTAGTTTAGCTGCCATATCGTGGCGAGTTCGGGGCCGTTTCCGGACTGTCCGGTATGGGCGATGATATAAAGCAAAGCGGACGGCATCTGTCTCGCTGCGGGTGCTGTCGAGCGCTTGCCACGTCGACAGCGGATGCTGCGCCTATTGCCACAATCAATGAGCGGCGAATGAACTGATATCTTCTCTGGAAAGCCGTTCTCTCGTTTCTAAGATAGAACTTGCATTCGGCTCCGCAACAGCGGCACCGATCAGGATCAGAGCAGGTCCGTCGCCGAGAGCGGTCCTCGCCGCGATGGGCAGGAGGTCGAGGCGCGTTCGGAAATGCGAGCCTCGCGGCAGACTTGCATTCTCGACCAGCGCGACCGGCGTGTCTGTGGCCAGTCCGGCGGCGATCAGTCCTGCCGATACGTGCGGCGCTGCAGCCTTCCCCATGTAGACAGCGAGGGTGGCCTGCGGATCGGCAAGCGCTGCCCAGTCGAGTTCGGGCAATTCGCCCCGTTTCGTGTGCGCCGTGACGAAGGTCAGCCGCCGCGCCGTGCCCCGCAGCGTGAGCGACAGGCCGAGATCGGCTGCTGCGGCGCTGGCGGCAGTGATGCCGGGACAGATATGGACCGGAACGCCCGCCGCATGGCAAGCCTCCAATTCCTCGTTGGAACGTCCGAAGATCGATGGATCGCCGCCTTTAAGCCTCACCACGCGCTTGCCGACGAGAGCTGCTTCAACGATCAGCATATCGATCGTGCGCTGGTCTTTCGAGTGACGGCCCGAGCGTTTTCCGACCGATACGAGTTCGACAGAAGGCGGGACAAGCGCGAGGACTCCCGGGCCAACCAGCGCATCGTGAAAGACGATGTCGGCGGCGGCGATGAGACGCTCTGCCTTGCGCGTGAGAAGGTCCGGATCGCCGGGCCCTGCACCCACCAGCCAGACTGTCCCTCTTGCGAACGCCGCGCTCATGCCGCGCGCCCCACCTGAGGCACCACGGCTTCGCGCAGCAGATAGAGCCGCCCGGCATCCACCTTGAGCGGAATGGTCGGCGTGCAACCATCATCGTCGCCCAGGGCCTTGCCGCTCTTGAGCGAGATTTTCCAATTGTGAAGCGGGCACGACACGCTGTCGCCATGGACGATGCCCTGGCTGAGCGGTCCGTGCTTGTGCGGACACTTGTTTACCAGCGCATAGAATTCGCCGCCGATCGTGTGGAAGACGGCGATTTCCTCGCCTCCCTCCACCGGCAGGGTCGCCGCCATGCCGGGATCGATCTGCGCGGTCGGCCCGATGTCGAGCCAGTCGGATTGCGAAACGCTCATCATGCGGTCTCCAGCTCGAGCGGAACGATGGACAGGTGGCTGTGCAGCTTGGCGTTCTGGCCTTTGGCGCGCCGCTCCCACGGATCGACCTGCCAGTGCGATTGCGAGAAGCGGAACCGGGCGGCGAGAGTTGGCACGGCGTCGGGATCGTCGAAAAGCTGCTCCTTGATCCAGTCGAGCCCCTTGCGCTCCAGCCAGGGGGCGGTGCGTTCGAGATAGTGCCCGTCCTCGCGGTAGAGCTGGATGAAGGCGAGGCAGATTTCCATCGCCTCCTCCTCGCTCTCGACCTTGCTGAGGAGATCGGTGGCGCGAACCTTGATCCCGCCATTCCCGCCGACATGCAGTTCGTAGCCGCTATCGACGCAGACCACGCCGAAGTCCTTGATCGTCGCCTCGGCGCAGTTTCGCGGGCAGCCGCTGACGGCCATCTTGAACTTGTGCGGCATGTAACTGCCCCAGGTGGCCTGCTCCAGCTTCACGCCGAGCCCGGTCGAATCCTGCGTGCCGAAACGACACCATTCGCTGCCAACGCAGGTCTTCACCGTGCGCAGCGCCTTGCCGTAGGCGTGGCCGGACACCATCCCTGCAGCATTGAGATCGGCCCAGACGGCGGGCAGATCCTCTTTTTTAATCCCGAAGATGTCGAGCCGCTGGCCGCCGGTCACCTTCACCATGGGCGCATCGTATTTTTCGACCACGTCGGCGATGGCGCGCAATTCCTTCGGATTGGTGATGCCGCCGAAGAAGCGTGGGACCACCGAATAGGTGCCGTCCTTCTGGATATTGGCGTGCAGGCGCTCGTTGACGAAGCGGCTCTTCTCGTCGTCCTTGTATTCTCCCGGCCACGCGCACAGCAGGTAGTAATTGAGCGCCGGGCGGCAGGCCGAACAGCCATCGGGCGTGGTCCAGTGCAGCTCCTGCATCACCTGCGGGATCAGCTTCAACTCCTTTTCCAAAATCAGGCGGCGAACGTCGTCGTGGTTGAAGCTGGTGCATGCGCACAGGGTCTTCGGGCTGCTCTCGACCTCGCCGCCGAGTGTAAGGTCCAGCAGGCCTTCGACCAGGTTGGTGCAGCTGCCGCAGCTGGCCGAAGCCTTGCACTGGCTGCGGACCGCATCGAGGCTGTGCGCGCCGTCACTGACGATGCAGGAGACGACCTGCCCCTTGCTGACACCGTTGCAGCCGCAGATTTCCGCATCGTCGGACAGGGCGGCGACGGCGGCGTTCGGATCGGCGAGCGCCCCGCCGGATGCATAGGCCTGACCGAAGATCAGCGCCTCGCGGATATCCGAGACATCCTCCTCTCGCTTCAGCAGGTCGAAATACCAGTTTCCGTCCGCGGTATCGCCATAGAGAACGGCGCCGACGAGCCTGTCGTCCTTCACGACGAGGCGTTTGTAGATGCCGCGGCTCGCATCGCGCATGACGATGTCTTCGCAACCCTCGCCGCCGGCAAAGTCGCCAGCGGAGAACAAGTCGATGCCGCTGACCTTGAGCTTGGTCGAGGTGACCGAGCCGAGATAGCCGGTGGGCAGATCGGTCAGGTAGTCGGCTAGCGCACGGCACATTTCCCACAAGGGCGCGACGAGCCCGTAGCACAGGCCGCGATGCTGCACGCATTCCCCCACCGCCAGGATGTCGGGGTCGGAGGTGACCATGTGATCGTCCACCAGAATGCCGCGCTCGGTGTCGAGTCCCGCCCTTGCGGCCAGGCCGGTCGAGGGTCGGATGCCGGCTGCCATGACGACGATGTCCGCCTTGATCCGCGTGCCGTCTTCCAGTTCGACGCCCACCACCTTGCCATCGACGCCGTGGATGGCCTTCGTGTTCGCGCTGGTGAGGACGGTCTGGCCGCGGCTTTCCAGCTCCTGGCGCAACAGGAAGCCTGCCGCCTCGTCCAGCTGGCGCTCCATCAGCGTCGGCATCAGGTGGACGACCGTGACTTTCATGCCGCGCAGGGATAGCCCGTGCGCCGCCTCCAGCCCCAGCAATCCGCCGCCGATGACCACGGCATCGCCGCCCTTGTCGGCCGCGGCGACCATCGTGTCGACATCGTCCAGGTCACGGAAGGTCACCACACCATCGAGATCGGCACCCGGCACCGGGATGATGAACGGATCGGAACCGGTCGCGATAAGCAGGCGATCGTACGGTTCGACGCGACCCGACCGGCTGACCACGGTTTTGGCCTCGCGATCGACGTGATCGACCGGGTCGCCCGATATGAGCGTGATACCGTTGTCGTCATACCAGTCCTGACCGTTGATAACGATCTCGTCGAAGGCCTTCTCGCCCGCCAGCACGGGGGACAGCATAATGCGGTTATAATTCACGCGGGGTTCGGCGCCGAATATGGTGATGGCGAAGCGCCCCGCATCGCGCGCCAGCAACTCTTCCACCGCGCGGCAACCGGCCATGCCGTTGCCGATCACGACCAGTCTTTCCCTTGCGCCAACGGGCGGCTCGAATGTTGTCGGGGCGTTCATCTCGCCTGTCCTTCGCTTGCCAAGAACGCACGCAAAAAAGCCGCCGGTCCGGAAGGGGACTGGCGGCGCCGTTGCCACGCTTGTGTGAAAATCATCGGTAAGCCGGAGGCTGCATTGCCCTTCGTTGGACAAGCCATCGGCTACCGCACCTTGTATCAGATTTGGTCGTTCGGCGGCAAGCTCCTTTTGCACTGCAACATGAGGCCTGCCGCCGTCCGCCTGCGACCGTCAGAAACTTTTGTAGGGCAGGAACTTGCCGCTCATGACCACCTGGACACGGTCACCCTTTTCGTGCTCGACGCGCTCGACCGCCATGTCGAAATCGATGGCGCTCATGATGCCGTCGCCGAACTTCTCCTGCACCACCTCCTTGAACGCCTCGCCGAACACGCCGGTGATCTCGTACCAGCGGTAGATGCACGGGTCGGTCGGTACGGTCTTCTCGAACTGCTTGGTGGGATATTCGGCCAGCACGACTGCGGCCTCGTCCGGCAGACCAAGCAGGTCGACCACCTTGCGCGACGCCTCTTCGGCTAGGCTGTTCATCCCGAGGCAGGCCGAGGTCACAAAGATTTCGCTGCCCCCGGCAGCCGAGGCAATCTCGGACCAGCTTATCCTCTTTTCGCGCTTGGCGGCGCGGATCAGGGTGGTGAGGTCGGACTTGGTCATCATGATGGATCTCCTTTAAGTCAGATGGAACGAGAGCGAGGCGATCAGCGCGGCGGCCAGCGCCAGCGCCGTGGTGCGCCAGAAACTGGCCGAGCCGCGCGCGAGCAAGGGCGTCGGCGCGACCGAGGGCAGCGAAGGATTGGGATTGGCAAGATCCTGCACCAGCTCGGCAGGGGTCGCGTATCTGTGGCGCGGATCGACCGCGAGCGCCTTGGCCAGCGCGGCATCGAACCATGGGGGAATGTCGGGATTGCGCTCCGACGCCGAAACATAGGCGAGCTTTTTCTGCGCGGCGGGCGTCCGCGCGGCGGACACGCGCGGTCCATAGGGTAGGTCGCCGGTCGCCATCTGATAGGCGATGACGCCGAGCGAAAAGACATCGCTGGCCGGACTGGCGGGCTGGCCCAGAAAAACTTCGGGCGCGCTGTATTGCATGGTCCCGGCAAACGCCGCGTCCTCGAATGCGCGCGGAGCCAGCTCGTCGAGGCCTGCAACCTCCGCCGATCCGAAATCGATGATCGTCGCGTGGTCATCCGCGTCCACAATCACATTGTGCGGGCGCAAGTCGCGATGCAGCACCCCGCGCCGGTGCATCGCTTCCAGCCCCATGGACAGCTGGCGCACCACTTGCCGGACATGCTGAAGGTCGAACGGCGAATGCTCAGCGATATGCCGATGCAGGCTCGTGCCCTCCGCCAACGCCATTACGCAATAGGCATGGCTGCGCCGGCCTCTCGCCGGCCCAGCTGCCAAGAGGTTCGGGTGCGAAAGACGGCGCGCGGTCCATTCCTCGAGTAGCAAGGCGGCCACGGCTTCGGGCTCTCCGGCGCGTTCGCTCGAAAGCACCTTCAGCGCGAATTCCTTTCCCGTGCTGTCGTCACGTACGCGATACACGTGGCTGCGGCTGCCTGCATGCAGACGTTCGATCACGCGGTAACCATCGAAGCTCTGCCCTTCATGAAGCACAGGCGCCGGCGGCAGTTTGAGCTCGAGGCCGAGCAGGTCCTCCACTTCGCCCGCTGGCAGGCTTTCGACCCGCACGATCTGAACCGTCAGATTGTCCTCGCTGCCCGCAGCGAGGGCCAGACGTGCAATGTCGGCTGCCGCGTCATCCAGCGTGGCGGCATCACGCACGGCCCGGACCAGCGCCTGATCGGGCAAGCACTCGTGAATGCCGTCGGTCGTCAGAACAAAAACATCGCCGGGCGCGGCGTGGACCTGCGCGTAATCGACCGCCAGCGACTGGTTCGCGCCCATCGCGCGACCGAGATAGCTTTGCCCGCCGCCCAGTTCGACCCGGTGCGGGCTCGTCAGCACTTCCAGGCGATCCCCCACGATGCGTGCAATCTGGCTGTCGCCCACGTGGAAGATGTGCGCGACCCGGGATTTGAGGACCAGAGCGCTCAGCGTGCAGATCAGCCCAGCGCGTTCGCGATCCTCGCCTTCTTCGCGGGGGCGCACGGCAGCATTCTGCGCGTGCATCCAGCTATTCGCGGCAGTGATGACAGTCTCGCCCGACCGGCGCACGGACCACCCATCCGGCGTACAGAAATAGTCGGTGAGAAAGCTCTTGCAAGCGATCTCCGCCGCTTCGGCCCCGCGAATGCTGGTGCTGATGCCGTCGGCGATGCAGCAGGCAATGCCCTTCAGCTCCAACTCCGGCCCGTCCGGCTGAAGCGAGCCATGAAAATCCTGATTCTCCGCCTTTCGCCCGGCGTAAGAATATTGGCCCAGCGCGATGGCGAGGCGCGGCCTGTCGCCGTGCCCCGCCACGCTGGTTAGCTTAATCGCCTCAGGCAGCAATCTTCAGGTCCGCCTTGCGGCTCTTCGAGGTGCGGTAGTGCGTCGAATACAGCATCATGCCGGTGAAGGTGAGGCCACCGACAAGGTTGCCGAGAACGACCGGAATCTCGTTCCACACCAAGTAATCGCCGATGCTGAACGCGCCGCCCATCATCAGGCCCGATGGGAACAGGAACATGTTCACGATCGAGTGTTCGAAGACCATGTAGAAGAACAGCATGATCGGCATCCACATGGCGATGACCTTGCCGCTGACGGTGCTCGACATCGTCGCACCGACGACGCCGGTGGATACCATCCAGTTGCACAGCATGGCGCGCACGAAGACGGTGACGAAACCGGCCACGCCGTATTCGGCATAGCCCACCGTCCGGGCTTCACCCATCGTGGCAAAGACCAGCCCGACCGGGTTGGTTTCCTCTGCGGCAAAACCGTAGGTCCAGTACACGGCCATCATGACAGCCGTAGTCAGTGCACCGGCAAAATTGCCGATGAACACCAGGCCCCAGTTTCGGAAGACGCCGCTCCATTTACATCCTGGGCGTTTATCCCAGACGGCGAGAGGACACAGGACGAAGACACCTGTCAGCAGATCGTATCCGAGCAAGTATAGCAGGCAGAAGCCGACGGGAAACAGGATCGCGCCGGCCAGCGGCTGGCCCGTCTGCACGTTGATCGTCACGGCAAAGGCCGCGGCAAGAGCTAAAGTCGCGCCCGCCATGAAAGCGCGGATCAGCGTGTCCTTGGTGGACATCATGATCTTCGCTTCGCCCGCGTCGATCAGCTTTGGTACGAATTCGCTTGGTGCAAGATAGGACATGACAAGAACCCTCCTTCGTCAGAAATTGATTTCGGCCTGGAGCCAGAATTTTTCGGTATCGACCGCGAACGCATCGGCTCGGTAGTTCGCGTATTTCGCCAGCAACGAGACCGGCCCGGCTTTGAAACCGAGCGAGGCATCCCATTCGGAACCGAGGTCGAGGTTGCCGAAGTCGCTGTCGAACTGGTGGTAGGTGACATTTGCATTGAGGCCGGGCAGCAGGCGGATTCCGCCAAAGCTGCGCCCAACGGTCACGTAGTAATCGCGCACGCCGAAAGCGGGTGTCGTCAGGAACACATCGGCCCAGCCATTGAAGGCATGGAGCGTCGCCATCGGCGTCTGGAACGCGGCGATGCCATCGTCGCTGCCCAGCTCTTCGTAGCCGGCGGTGAGGCCGAAGCCGGCGACGGTCGCGCCGAGCTTCGCGCTGAAATACGGCGCGGAATAACTGACCGGGTTGGCGCCATAGTCAGACTGCGTCGCGACGCTGGCTTCCGCGTTCAGGGCAAAAACTCCCGGTAGATCGATTGTCGCTGCCGCGCGAAGGCCGTAGGTCTGGCTGGAAAATGCCAGGCGATCGTCGTAATCGATCAGATAAGCGAAGGCCTTGGCGTCCACACCCGCGATCTCTGCGCCGCCATTCAGGAAAACAAAGTCGCCGTCGAAATGCTCGTTCGGACTGTCGACGCCGAAAATCGTGCGCTGGCTGATCGCATAAGTTGCATCGAGCGCTATGGGGCCGAGGCTCGCCTGTCCTCGAATAGCGTCGAAAGTCTGCTCGTTCTGGCGCCACCCAACATTTCCGACGAAGCGCGCATTGTCGAGGATGATGCGCTGCCGCCCGAGTGTCGCGCCAGTGCCATCCTGCATGACCGAAAGCTGCAGCCGATTGAGCTCGAGATTCTCCGGGTCCGCCACCACCGGAAACGGCTCGACGCCGTTGAACGGCAGGGTGTCGTTGTAGTCGTCGGCCAGCGCGAGCGTGCCTTCTCCCTCGGCGAGCAAAGACACGATCCCCGCCTTGATCTCCACGCCGGCGCGCAAACGGGCAGTCAACGCCTCCGCATCGTCCAGACCATTGTCCTGATCGACCGTTTCGTAGCGCAGCCGCGCGGCCACTATGGGATCCAGAGTTACCCCGTCCGCGATCTCGACCGGGCCGAGGGGACTTTCTTGCGCCAGCGCCGGACTGGCCGCCGCGATGGCCGCCACGCTTCCCAGATTTACCAAACTTCGCTTCATCGAACTGCCTCCCGAAAGCTCGCCCTTCAGACAGTCCCTCCCGTGGTCTCCGCCGGGCCCTTTGCGTCCCGGATGCACGCGCAAAAAACCGCCACGAGACGATCCGAACCGGATCGGTCGAGGCGGCGCCGTTGCCACGCATTTTCGAAGGTTTGCTGCGAAAGCGGAAGTGCATCCCTCTTTGGACGCGCCTTCGAAGCAGGAAGGTTGTTACGGAATTCGATGTTGCAGCGCAATAGGGTTGCGCACAATCAGCCTGTTAAGCTCAGAAGCGAAAGGCGGAGAGGTAGTCGCGTGGTCGGTCGGGATCGAAGGTGTGCCCATCGAAAAAGCGGTTGTCGCTTAGAACCATTTCGCCCTGCTCGGTGGTCACGGGAATCATGCGGTCGAGACTGCCCTCGACCTTGGAATTGGCGCCGGGAAGAACATCACCGGTCTCTCGCAGCGCAGAGCGGTATATGTCCGGCCTGAAGACAGCACATGCCGCCTGATAATCCGCATCGGCAAACTGCGTTTGGCCCCAGCGTACCATCTGTGTGTAGAGCCAGCCTGCATGGCTGATCCAAGGGAAGTTGGCGGCTTCTGCGTGCTGGAACATGAAGTCGGAGAAGTGGACCGGCGGCTTCCCGTTCGACAGCACCAGTTTCTCGCTGATCGACCTTAGCAATATGGCCTTGTCGACGCCGATATACTCGTCTCGGGCGAGGATGGCCGCGTTTTCACGAAAGGCCTCGGGATCGACAAAGTGCGCCGCGGCCTTGCGCATCGCCCGGATCAGCGCCTCGAACACGTCGCGCTTCGACTCCAGATGCGGCCGGCGGACGGCGAGAACCTTTTCCGTCCCCCGTCGCCAGATCTGGCTGGTGGCCAGAATGATGGTGCCGTGCCCCGCGTCCACAGCCATGCTGTCCCATGGATCGGCGACGCAGTATCCGTCGATCTCCCCTGCCGCGAGCGCATCCGACATGAAGGGCGGCGGCACGACAGTCATCTCGACATCCGCGTCGGGCCGGATGCCGCACCCCGCGAGCCAGTAGCGCTGCATGTAATTGTGGCATGAATACCGATGCGTCTTGGCGAACCGCAGCGGGCGGCCCTGCGCCTTGCGGGCCAGTGCGATCGGCTTGAGCCGCGCGCCAATTTCGGCAGGATCGCCTAGGGAACCGGGCGTGGTAATTTGAGCTGCCAGTTCGTTCGATACTGTAATGGCATTTCCGTTCAGCCCAAGCGCGAACGGGGCACTCAGGGGCTGGGCCGGGCGACCGAGGCCCAGGGTCGTGGCTATGGCCAGGGGGGCGAGCAGGTGCGAGGCATCGACGTGGCCATACAGGAGGTGGTCGAGCACGGTTGCCCAGCTCTTGTCGCGCTGGAAAGACAGCTCCAGCCCTTCCTCGCGAGCGAAGCCGTGTTCCTGCGCGAGGATCGGCAGGCAGGCGTCCATCAGAGGCAGGAAACCGATTGTCAGATGCTCGCTCACTTGCCCTCCATCAGATCATGCGCCGTTACGACCGCCTCTGCTATCGCCGCGATGCGCTTGCCGGATTCCATCGCCTTGCGTCGCAATTCGCCATAAGCCTCGGGCTCGCCGATGCCGCGGCTCTGCATTAGCAGGCGTTTGGCGCGGTCGATCGTCTCCCGCTCCGCCAGCTTGCCCTTCGCCTCGTTCAATTCGTCCTGAAGTCGGGAATAGGCGTAGAAACGCCGTACCGCGAGATCGACGATGGCGCGGATCCGGTGCGGTGCGAAGCCATCGACCACATAAGCGGACACGCCCGCATCGACCGACTGCGCTATGGCCTCGTCGTCGCTCTCGTCGACAAACATCGCAATCGGCCGGGATAGCGCGCGGCTGACCGCGAAATATTCCTCCAGCACGTCGCGCGAGGGGTTGGCAAGATCGATTAGAACCACATCCGGATCGACGTCCTGCAATCGCGCCATCAAGCCGGCTCGTTCGGTTATGACGAATAATTGCGTATCGCCGTGATCGCGAAGACCGTCTTCGATGACGGAAGCGCGGGCTGCGCTCTCATCCACGATCGCGATGCGCATCAAGCGATTGTGCCCTGCAACATGGAATTTTGCAACCGCGAACATGATGTGGCATCGTTTGAGATTCTAACAACATGCGACTGGTCGTTATCTGGGTCGCGAAGATGAGCGGCGCACCAAGTCGGGCGATGCTGCATCGCTGCGTATCGGTGTAAGTACTCCATTGTCGGTCCCGTGGGCCGAGATTGAGCAACGAGATAGAGAATCAGATTTCGCCACCTAAACCGTAGCCGCCATACATTCGTCGTTGAACGAACGGCAGCTTCCGCGCCACACGCGACACGGCCCAAATGACCGAAATGAGGGCGCATAGCTGCCATCCGTATTCGCACCTTCAGCCGGCCACGAAATTCGCCCAGTCCGCCATCATTGGCTTGCGCTTGTCGAGATAGTCCGTGCGTCGATAGGCCGCTTCGACTTTGTTTGTGATCGTATGGGCCAGTGCTGCCTCTGCGACCTCGCCTGGATAGTTCGTCTTTTCCGCAACCCAATCGCGAAACGATGAGCGAAAGCCGTGGACGGTATAATCGTGGCCTTTGTCGCGCAGAATTTTCAGCAAGGTCATATCGGAAAGGTGCCGACGCGGGTTCTGGCCCGGAAAGATTAGATCGCTGACAGGGGAGCGAAATGCTTTCGCTCGCTTAAGAACGTCCAAGGCCGCTTCCGAAAGCGGGACAACGTGGGCAGTCCCTGCTTTCATGCGTTCGGCGGGGATCGTCCAGAGCTTCTTCTTGAGGTCGATTTCGTTCCAACAGGCACCGCGGACTTCGCCGGAGCGAGAGGCGTTCAAGATCACAAACTCCAAGGCAAGACGACCGACCGAGGAGCGCCCGCGCAGCCATGTGAAGAACGCGGGGAGTTCCTGATAAGGCATTGCTGACAGGTGGCCTTGCTTCTTGGGCTGGCGCGGCAAGCCACGGAGTACCGACCGCATCGGGGCTTCAGTCTCGCGAAAACCCTTGGCGCAGGCCCAATCCAGTACCGATCCGATTCGTTGCCGTACCCGCCGCGCGGTTTCTGGCTTCGTCAGCCAGATCGGAGAAAGCGCATCGCGGATTGCAGGGCCCTCAATGTCCGAAACGAGTTTGTCGCCCAAAGTCGGGAAGGCATAGGTTTCAAGCGTCTTGATCCATTGGGCTTGGTGCTTGCCGTTCTTCCAAGCGGCCTTGTGTTCTTCATGCACGAGCTTGGCAGCGTCGCTGAAAGTGGGGATGACCAACGCTTCCTTTTCCCGCTCTGCGAGAACGTCGACGCCCGCTTTCACCTCCTTGCGGAGAGCCCGCGCGGCCTCGCGAGCATCGGCCAGCGGCAGCTCGGAAAGTGGACCTAAACCGAAGTCTCGGCGCTTTCCATCGGCCTGAATGCGGACAATCCAGCTACCTTTACCCTTTGCGGCGAGTTTGAGGATCAAACCCTCTCCATCTGAATAGCGACCTGGTTCTGTGAGATTCTTTACTCCCATCGCCGTCAGTTTGCCCATTGCTCGTTCCTCTCAGACCCACATCCAGACCCACACTCGACGCCGGATGCATAAGAACATATAGGGAACTATGCGGACGGCGAAAAGCGAAAAAACGCCGCATTTCTGCGGGTTTGAGGACTATAAGGGATTGTCTGGGAAAAGCGAGGTGGCGGAGACGGAGGGATTCGAACCCTCGATACCCGTTACCAGGTATGGCTCCTTAGCAGGGAGCTGGTTTCAGCCACTCACCCACGTCTCCGCAAGACGCGCATCGGCTGCGAGGGGCGCGCTATAGCCAGCACTCCCCCGCCCATCAAGGAAGAAATCGGCGGGTCTTCAATTCCTTCCAATGGGCGCGGTGCGGACTCGTTTCGGCGCATTTCGGATTCGGTTCATCGCCCTTTCATTGCGAGGCTGCTCGAATGGGATTCTGTTTGCGGTGCAGCGCTTTGCTCGCCTGCCGCGAAGCCGGGAAAAGGGATCGAGATGAACACCGTCACCAAATTCGCCGCCAGCCTCTTGGCTGCCTTCTCCTTCGCCGCAACGCCGCTTGCGGCGCAGGTCGAAAGCGTCGACCCCGATGCCGCTTGGGATGCGCCGATCGACGGCGACCTCGAAGCGCCGGAGGGTGAACTGCCTCCGGCCGACGAGCAGAATCCCGGAACCGGCGAGCCCGGGTTCGGTTGGCAAGAGCCTGCCACTCCGGCCGAACAGCCGCAATGGAACGAACAGCAGGCAGAGACGGCGGCCAGCGATGCGGTGGAGACCGCACAGGTCGACGATCCAGCCACGACCTACCGCGAGGACGATCTCATCGGCGCGGCAGAGGGCGTGTTCGGCAAGGGCGCCAAGGGTGTGGCCGACATGATCCGCAAGCTGCTCGCCGATCAGGGCGAGCCCAATGGCTACATCGTGGGCCGCGAAGCCGGCGGTGCCTTCATCGTGGGCGCCCGCTATGGTTCTGGCACGCTGTTTCACAAGATCGAGGGCGAGATGCCGGTTTACTGGACCGGCCCCTCGGTCGGTTTCGATGCGGGCGCCAACGCAGGCAGCACCTTCGTGCTGGTGTACAACCTCTACGACACCGAAGAGCTGTACGAACGCTTCCCCGCGGCGGAAGGCACGGCCTATGCGGTGGGCGGGCTCAATGCCAGCTACGTGCGCAAGGGCGACATTGTGCTGATCCCTATCCGCGTCGGCGCAGGGCTGCGGCTGGGCGTGAATGCGGGCTACATGAAGTTCACCAAGGAGCATAAGTGGCTCCCCTTCTGACGGCATAGGGGAAAACAAGCCGCGTTTGAGGGGCCGCAACCGCGATTGAGGTTGCGGCCTCAAACATATCTGCGCAAAGAACGCGGCATGCTGGACAAACTCGACGCACAGGCTCCCGACGCCCTTCTCGCCCTGATCAAGATGCATGCGGCCGATCCGCGCGAGGACAAGATCGACCTTGGCGTGGGGGTCTATCGCACCAATGAGGGCGCGACTCCGGTTTTCCGCGCGATCAAGCAGGCCGAGAAGAAGCTGCTCGAGGTCCAGGATTCCAAGAGCTACCTCGGGCCGGAAGGCGACAGTGGGTTCGTCAAGGCGCTGATGCCCTATATCTTCGGCAAGGAGTCTCCGCTGACCGGTCGGATCGAGGGAATGCAGACCCCCGGCGGCACAGGTGCGGTCCGGCTGGCCGTCTCGCTTGCCGCAAAGGCGGGCGTGAAGCGGGTTTATCTCGGCATTCCAAGCTGGCCCAACCACGCGCAGATCCTCGAAGATGTTGGCGTCGAGATCGTCCCCTTCGATCACGCAAATGCCGACGGGACGGCCAATCTCGACGCAGTGCTTGGCGCGATCCGCGGGGCGGGCGGGGCCGATGCGGTGCTCCTGCACGGCTGCTGCCACAACCCGACGGGTATCGACTACACGGCAGAACAGTGGGACGCGATCGCGCAGGCATTCGCCGAATGCGATGTGCTGCCGATCCTCGACATCGCCTATCAGGGGCTGGGGCAGGGCATGGAAGAGGACGTCGCGGGCGTCCGCACCGTGCTGGCCAAGGTGCCCGAAGCGCTGGTGGCCTATAGCTGCGACAAGAATTTCGGCCTCTACCGCGACCGTGTGGGCGCCTTCTACATGATGGCCCGCGAAGAGGGGCAACTCCCCGCCATCGCCTCCAATGCCAATGCGCTGGCCCGTGCCAACTGGTCAATGCCGCCCGATCACGGCGGAGCGGCGGTGCGCCTGCTGCTCGAAGACGCGGGCATGACGGCCACCTGGCTCGAAGAGCTGGACGAGATGCGCGCGCGCATGCGGCGGGTGCGGGACCGGCTGGCCGCCGCGGATAATGAGGTGCCCGGCGTGGGCCTTGCCGCTCTGGCCGGTCAGAACGGCCTCTTCGCCATGCTGCCGCTCGGCAAGGAGCAGATCGCCAGGCTGCGCGAGGATCACGGCATCTACATGGCCGGTTCCGGGCGCATCAACGTGGCGGGCCTCCATGCGGGCAATACCGAGAAGTTCATTGCCGCGCTGGGCGATGTCGTCAGGGACTGACCCGAGGTGACGCTCGACCGGCAACCGAGGCTGGAGACCGAGCGGCTGGTCCTGCGCCCTCTGGCAGAGGATGACCGCGAGGCGCTCTATGAAATCGCCTCGGATCCCGCCGTATGGGAACAGCACCCAATCCACGACCGCTGGCGGCGCGAGGTGTTCGATGCCTTCTTCGACGAAGGGCTGAAGTCCGGGGGCGCGCTGGCGGTAATCCGCAAGAGCGACAGGCGGATCATCGGCCACAGCCGCTATGACGGCTACGACGCGCAAGAAGGGGGTATGGTGGAGATCGGCTGGACCTTCCTCGCCCCGCAATTCTGGGGAAAGGGCATGAATGCCGAAATGAAGCGCGCCATGCTGGCCCATGCGCTGGAAAGCGTCGCCACGGTCGAATTCCGCGTCGGCGATACCAACTACCGCTCGCGCAATGCGCTGGAGGCCATCGGCGCGATGCGCACGGAGAAGTACGAGCTGGAGCGCTATCAGGGCAAACGTGTGGTCCACCTGATCTACGAGATTGGCCGCGAGGGCTTTGCGCAAGGGCCGTTAGGGCAAGGGAAGTAGTGTTACGCCCAAGCATGTTTTCAAACCCGTGACTTTCCGCCCGCACCTGCCTCCACGTCGCAGCGGGTTGCAAGGCGGTCGGTGCGCGCGACCAGCCGGAGAAGCGCGGAATCGTCGGCTTTGCGGAGCACTCCGGCATATTTTCCGCGCCGCAGGATAACGCTCCAGATCCCCGTTTCGCAGCGCCAGAGCAGTTCGGCATTTGTGACCTTTGAAAGGGGTGCCGCTTCGCCGGCTGCGATCGGCCCCGACCGCGCCATGCCCAGCGCCCGTCCGCGCAGCCCGAGCTTCTCCAGTTGCGCCACCATCAGCCCTGCGCCTTCGAACTTCGGCCGGAATGCCATGACCGGCCGCCCCATCGCCGCATCCCACGCCGTGCAGAAGCTGGCCGACCATTTGCGGCGACGCAGGCGATAGGCCGTCTCGCGCGTAATACCCACCCGCCGCGCAGCCTCCGTCACAGAGCGCGTTTCCGCCAGCTCGCCGATGAATTCGGCCTGCTTCACGGGCGTCCACCCATCGCCGCGCCTGCGGCCGGGCGTGATATGAAAGGAAGGAATGCGGCGAGGTGCCGCGCGGGTAGGGGTGTCGTGTGTCTGGTCCATTGGAAAGGGTGGAGCAGACGCCGCGCGTGTAGGAAAACTGTTTGTCTGCTGCGGGATGGGGAGCGGTCGTCTGGCTCCAACTCTTTTCCAGCTTTGGCTTCGCTCGGAACTCCCGATTTTAATGCACTTGGATGTGCATTCAAAAGGCTTTCCCGATTTGAGCTAAAACAGCTTGTACGCTGTGAGTCGGCTCGCACCTCGCTGGCCGGTGGTCAGCAGATAGTTGTCTGGCGTGATCGTCAGTCTTCCACCGGTAGGAGCTTCCCAAACCACGCGGGGGTCTTGGTTCTTGCGTTCTATTGCCCAAGTCTGAGAGACCGAAGATACAAAAATCAGGTTCTCGGTTGCAATCACATTCCCGACCAACACATCACTTCCGGGAATGGGCGTCGACCATAAAACCTTGCCATTCTCCGAATTAATAGCGGACAATACGTGAGCGTCTTGGCGAACCGCATAAATTATACCGTCAGCCAGCGCGAAGGCTGTCGTATATTCGGCTGCGCTACGCCATTTGATCGACCCTGTTTCGAGTGACATGGCAACGATCTTATTGCTTCCGTCGAACCGTTTGTCGCCGGAGAAAAGGAATACATTCCCTTTCCCATCGAGCACCGGCCCGGTCGCGTAGTCGTACGTGTTTGTAACGTGCTCGGGATCGGCGATACTTTTCACGATCTTTCCAGTGGCACGATCAACCTGATCGAGAGCGGCACCAGAATAGTAATAGGCGTAGGTGTCATCCAGCGCCATGCTTTGACCGCCCCAGACCGCGCCGCCGGTGCGTTCCGTGACCCACTTTTGAGTTCCGGCGTCAGCATTGTAACCATAGATCACACTGCCAGTATACCCAGCGGCCACATAAACTTCGTTGCCATCCGCGACTGGCTGGTTGAAGTCAGTCCATTGGGCTGCAAACGTCATTTGATTTTTGAACGTTCCAGAGCCCAGATTGAAAACCCACTGCGGGTTCGACGAACTCGACGAACGCATAGAGGTCACGTGCACTAGCTCATTAGAGATCGACGGACCGCTGGCGTGGAACTGGTCGCCCATATCGTAAGACCAAATTTCGCTGCCCGAAGATGTCTCGAAGGCCTTAAGACGCGCGGTCCCGGAGTAAGCAATGACACCATCACGGGCGGCAACGATCAGCACCTTCCCTCTCGACGCAGCGGGAGGACGGATCCTTCCCGCAGTAAAGGAATCAGTCCATTCCCACGCCTTTTCGATATTGGCAGGATCAAATCGTACGGGCACGTATCCAGTATGCGCAATATCTCTTTGGAACGTCGCCCAATCCTTCACCATAACATCGAGATTGACAGTGAATCGCTTGGTAGAGCCTGGATAAACGGTGTCGCATGCGGCTGTTTTGCAAAGGCGAAAAACGATCTCGCTGCTGGATAGCCCACCTGCTGGAAATGGGACCGTTTCGAAGTTAACTGAGAAGGTCTTCCCTGAGGCCGCTGGCGTGCCTTTCAGTACATATCTTTGATCGCCCACGGCCACATCTGCAATAACGCTATCCGAGGAGGATCCTGTATAGGTCGCATCAAATCCGAACTCAGCTTCTCCCCCTTCCGGAATGGATATGTCAGCTGAAGTCTCGGAAAGCGTCACTGATAGCGTCGGAATAGGAGGTGGTCCTGCAACTGGTGGGCTTGAACCATCGCCACCTCCACAGGATGTAAGGAATACGGCACCCGAAATGGATGCCATCCAAAATGCGACCCTCATATTTAACCCCTGTCAAATTAGCCCGCTAGGTTTCGTGGACAAAGGGTATCCAGAGTTTGACTGAGGCGAGCGCGACGAAGCCAAGGTAGGATTCCTTGGTTTTGTCGTATCGGGTCGCAACGCGCCGCCAGTTCTTGAGTTTGTTGAACAGGCGCTCGATCAGGTT
>NZ_JBSXNU010000015.1:0-17164 GCF_056857815.1 Qipengyuania sp. B-5
TTCGGCAACAACGGCTCGATCACCAGCCACTCATCATCGGTCAGTTCAAATCTACGACGCGTCATCCAAAGCTCCTTCCCGAAGCCTTGAATCAACCGCGCCCGCGCCGCGCAAGTCAGTTTATGAGTTTACGGCCTAGCTTTTCTGCCTGTGGGATTAGACGAACGACTTCATCCAAATCTACTTTCAACGCAGCTACGCTTAATTGAAACTGCATTGAACTAGCCGACCAATCCTCCGCCTCAAGAACCTTCTTGCCCGCATCTGGATCATCGCGACCGCTCACCGCGCTTGCGCGATTGACGATCATCATCTTTCGAACCTCTTCGCTAACATCAGCATTATTTAAGGAAAGCGCGAATGTCAGAATTCGGTCCGCTAGGGTCCGGACTTCTGTGGTTGCCGCCTGTAATGCAAGAGGGTTTGTGACCTTTTGAGCTGGTGATCGAGTGCGGTCTTCTGTCAGGCCTTTACTGCGGCGCTTTCAGAGGCCGCTGGCCGGTATGGTGATCCGCGGATCAGGTCCAAAACTCATTACCGAGCTGAGTGCTCAGAGTCCTGAACTGGTTTTCCTGATCCAGATCTATTCGATCATTTGCCCATTCGGGTCGTCGCCTTCTCACACTCCCTTTCATCCAGCCTGTCTCAGGCAGCCTCCTATCAGGCAGCCATGACCAGTACCGGATCTCTGAAATCTTCGTTCTTCGTCAGCATGGCCCAGATCTGGCGCGCCATCTTGTTTGCCAAGGCGATCGCGACCAGCATTCGCGGTTTGCGGCTCATCATACGTGCCAGCCAAGAGTTTTCCGGGATCGACTTGCGTCCCATCCAGTTCAAGCGTGACATAGCGCCAATGATCAGCATCTGCCGGATGTCAGCCTGACCGGCTTTGCTGATCCGCCCGAGCCGTTCCTTGCCGCCTGATGAAAACTGTCTCGGCACCAATCCAAGCCAAGCTGCAAAGTCGCGACCACTGCGAAAGCTCGACATGTCAGGTGCAAAGGCTTCCACAGCCATCGCAACAAGCGGGCCGATGCCGGGCATAGTCTGCAATCGCTTCGATACCGGCGTAGTAGACGCAAGTTCCTTGATCTTCGCTGTCTTCGTGTCAATCCAGCCACTGAGTACGGCGATTTGCTCAAGCATTGCCAAGCACTCCTCGCGCATCAAAGCGGGCAGATCGCTGTCCGGCATCTCCAAAATCCCACGGATGCGCGGAATATGATGGACGCCTTGCGGGATAATGTGCCCGAACTCATACAATGCTGCCCGCAATGCGTTCACCGCCTGGGTCCGCTGACGCACAATGCGCTGGCGTGATCGATACAGGATCGCCGCGCTCTGCTGCTCCTCGCTTTTCCGTTCAACAAAGCGCATCTCGGGTCGCTGGGCGGCGATCACGATCGCTTCGGCATCCGCAGCGTCGTTCTTTTGCCGCTTCACAAATGGACGGACGTAGCTGGGCGCGATCAGCCTCACCTCGTGACCAAGTCCAGTGAGCACACGGGCCCAGTAATGAGCGCTACCGCAGGCCTCCATTATGACGATGGAGGTAGGCTGTTTGGCCATGAACGTTCCAAAAGCCTTCCGCGACAGCTTGTGTTGAAACCGGATCTCGCCGTTCATCGACGCCCCGTGAACCTGGAAAACAGACTTTGCCAGATCTACACCAATCATTGTATTTATATTCATGGTTGCCGTCCTCTCTGCTCGTGGTTGAAGCACCACTATCTTGGCACATCGCGATGCCGTCAGGGAGGGCGGCAACCACCCCATCTCATTAGAGCCACCACGTGACGAAGGCTGCGATGGCGATGGTTGCCATGAAGGTCTTGATATTGCGGTCGAAGCGGGTGGCGACGCGGCGCCAGTCCTTGAAGCGGCAGAACATGCGTTCGACGACATTGCGCTGGCGGTATATTTGTCGGTCATGCTCGATCTGCACCTTGCGGTTGGACTTCGACGGGATGACCGGGATGGTGCCGCGTTCGATCAGCCAGGAACGCAAAGCGTTACTGTCGTAGCCTTTGTCGGCGACCAGATAGTCGGATGGCGGCACGGCATTGATCGTCTGGATAGCGACCTTGGCATCGTGCGTGTTGCCCGGCGTCAGCAAGAGGACGTGCGGGCGGCCCTTCTCGTCGCAGACGGCATGGAGCTTGGTGTTGCGTCCGCCTTTGGTGATGCCGATACCATGAGCCAAGGCCCCCCTTTTGCGCCGCCGGCGGTGCGGTGGACCTTGATGCAGCTGCTGTCGATGAAGAGCCTTTCAGGGACGCCATCGACCCCGGCGAGCTGGGCGAAGATCCGTTCCCACACACCTCGCTCGGCCCAGCGCCGGAAGCGGTTGTAGAGCGTCTTCTTCGGACCGTAGACATGTTCCGGGCAATCGCCCCAGCGACCACCGCTCTTCAGAGCCTGGACAATCCCGGAAAGCACGCGCCGATCATCGACCCTTGGCATCCCACGCGTATCGTTCGGCAAGAGCGGCTCGATCCGCGCCCACTGATCATCCGAAAACCAGAAGAAATCCGCCATTCACCAAGCCTCCTTGCTGGAGGCACGTGAATCACATTGCAGCGCCGGTGTGAATCCCGTTTATGGGTCCGGACCCTAGTCTTTATGTAACCGAGATAAAGACCATTTTCGATTGATGATAGAAGAAGAAGTACTTGATATTGAGATAGGCAAAAATCTACCGCCGACCTTAGGGTTTCAGAGAGCGCTGTATGATGACTAAAGACATCTTCCTCTTCGTCTTTTCCCTCAGTTTCACCGGTAATAGATTCGGATTCCTTGCTGCCACCCCAACCCTTCGAAACTTTTTCTACATATTCTTTTGACCCCGTCGCATAATACAACTTTTCGTCGTCGTCCTTAGTCGCCGCGAATAATTCTTCCTGCCCTGACAAACCCCACTCCCTTTACTGCTTCGCACAATGGTCTTTTGCCAGACTGAGTTCAAGGACTTGCCGCACCTTATTAAGAAGGCATGTAGAGATCGCCACCCTCACGGTATTTCTCGGCCATTTCCTCCATCCCTTCGCGCGCTTCCTCGGCCTCTTCGGCACTCGTCTCGCGCTTGATGTTCTCGCTGGCGAGATAGCTGTCCGAATTCTGCTTCGCGGCGAATTCGCGCACTTCCTGCGTGATCTTCATGCTGCAGAACTTCGGGCCGCACATGGAGCAGAAATGCGCGGTCTTGGCACCTTCCGCGGGCAGCGTCTGGTCGTGGTACTGCTCGGCCGTGTCGGGGTCGAGGCTGAGGTTGAACTGATCGCGCCAGCGGAACTCGAAGCGGGCCTTGGATAGCGCATCGTCGCGGACCTTGGCGGCGGGGTGGCCCTTGGCGAGGTCGGCGGCGTGGGCGGCGAGCTTGTAGGTCACCACGCCCACTTTCACATCGTCCCTGTCGGGCAGCCCGAGGTGTTCCTTGGGCGTGACGTAGCAGAGCATCGCGGTGCCGTACCAGCCGATCTGGGCTGCGCCGATGCCGCTGGTGATGTGGTCGTAACCCGGCGCGATGTCGGTGACGAGCGGGCCGAGGGTGTAGAACGGGGCCTCGCCGCAGGCTTCGAGCTGCTTGTCCATGTTCTCCTTGATCTTGTGCATCGGCACGTGGCCGGGGCCTTCGATCATCACCTGCACGTCCTGCGCCCAGGCGCGCTTGGTGAGTTCGCCCAGCGTGTAGAGTTCGGCGAACTGGGCTTCGTCATTGGCGTCGGCGATGGAGCCGGGACGCAGGCCGTCACCCAGCGAATAGGCGATGTCATAGGCCTTCATGATCTCGGTGATCTCGTCGAAGCGCTCGTAGAGGAAGCTCTCCTTGTGATGGCTGAGGCACCATTTCGCCATGATCGAGCCGCCACGGCTGACGATGCCGGTGACGCGCTTGGCGGTCATCGGGACATAGGGCAGGCGCACGCCGGCGTGGATCGTGAAATAGTCGACGCCCTGTTCGGCCTGCTCGATCAGCGTGTCGCGGAAGATTTCCCAGGTCAGGTCCTCGGCAATGCCGCCGACCTTTTCCAGCGCCTGGTAGATCGGCACGGTGCCGATGGGGACGGGGCTGTTGCGGATGATCCATTCGCGCGTGTCGTGGATGTTGCGGCCCGTGGAGAGGTCCATCACCGTGTCCGCGCCCCAGCGGATCGACCAGACCATCTTGTCGACCTCGTTCGCCACATCGCTGGCGACGGCGGAGTTGCCGATATTGGCGTTGATCTTGACGAGGAAATTGCGCCCGATCGCCATCGGCTCGGTTTCGGGATGGTTGATGTTGTTGGGAATGATGGCGCGGCCGCGTGCCACCTCGTCGCGGACGAATTCGGGGGTGACGTAATCGGGCAGCGATGCGCCCCAGGGCTGGCCGTCATTGCGCGCTTCCAGCCGAGCAGCTTCATCGCGCAGCATCTCGCGGCCCAGGTTCTCGCGCTCGGCCACATATTCCATCTCGGGCGTGATGATGCCGCGGCGGGCATAGTGCATCTGGCTGACATTGGCGCCCGGCTTTGCGCGCAGCACTTTCTTCGCCACGTTGGGGAAAGCGGGCACGCCGCCCGAACGATCGGGCCCGAGCTGGCCATTGTCTTCGGGCTTCACTTCACGCGCGTCGTATTCCTCGACATCGCCGCGGGCGAGGATCCACTCGCGGCGCTTCTGCTCGAGGCCCTTGCGGATATCGATGACCGCATCGGGATCGGTATAGGGGCCGGAGGTATCGTAAACCCGCACGCTGGGCTCGCCGCCCTCCAGATCGATCTCACGCATGGCGACGCGCACGCCGCTGCCGCTTTTCGCGCCGACATGGACCTTGCGGCTGCCGCGGATCGGGCCGGTGGTGACGCCGATGTCGAATTTGCTGTTGATGTCGGCCATGAAACGGACCTTTCTTCGATGCAGATGTAACTAGAGACGGAACAGGGCGGAGCCGATGAGGAACGCGCCGAGGATCAGCGAAAACCACGCCCAGAAGCGGTTGACCGCGCCCATCAGGCGGCGGGCGAAGCGCATGAGGCCATCGCCGAACGCAAGGATCAGCGCGCCCTCGACCGCCATCCAGCCGCCGAGCACGGTGATGAGGATCGCGAGCCAGTCGTCCGGCCGCCATGGCGACACGAGGTAGATCGCCCCGCCCAGTCCGATGCAGACGATGCCGGTCAGGAAGCGCAGCGCTGTGTTGCGCTCGTAATCCTCGAGCATTGCGGCCCACCCGCCCGGATGGCGCAATTCTCCGATACCTGCCGCTAGGGCGTAAAGCCCCATGAACAGGGCAATCCATGCAGGAATGTCGACACCTTCGGCCATGCGTAATCTCTCCACGATGCGGGAGAGCGGACTACGCGCAATGGCCGCCCACTCCCTCCGCCGATGCTAATCGGTTCAGGTTCGACGGGTCGGCGGACTTCAACCGCCCTCTCAGCCTCATGGCTCCCCGGGGATGGCCGACGGTGTAGGCGTTTGGAGCCGGCGCGTCCAGCGGCTCGGGCAAGAAAGCGTGATTGCTATAGCGCGCGATCTCGGGGGCAAATCTTGTTCGGATAGACGATGGTCTTCCAGCACGCCGACGACTTCGCTCGCAGTCTCTTCAGGCGCATACCGCCAGTTCGTCACCCACGCCCGGATAGGCAACCTGGCATCTGTCCGTGTTAGTCGATACTGACGACCGTCACATCCAGATATGTCGGGATGACCACTTCGGCACCGCCTCCGGTATTGGTCACCTGCAGCGTGGCACCGATGGTGAATTCCGTTCTGCACACGCGGGTCTGGCAATTGGGCAGGCTGAGTGTGACGATCTGTCCATCGGCAATCATCGTATACCCGGGAATGTCCGAAGTGAGGTTCTTCAGCCTCGCCTCGACCCCACCGTTAGAATAAAGGCCGCTGCTGATGCCGAGCTGGATTTCGACCGTGATGACCCTTTTGCCTTCGTTCCCACGATCATATGTGACCACGAATTTGGCCGGGCCTGTATCCGCCGCTCCTGCTGAAAGAATGCCGGTATCCCGCACACTTCCATCGGTGCCTACCACTCGCTCGCCGGAATAGGGCACGGCGATCTTCCCGAAGCGGAGGTTGCTCTGTTCGATTATCTGGATCGTCCGGGGTGCTGCGGCGGCGGGGACTGGCAAGGAACCCAGCATCAGACAGGCCGAAGCAAGGAATGCGCCCGAGCCTTTACCGAATACGCATGCAATTCTCCGGGCTTCAGACAATACCCGTCCTCCACCTGCCGCGGCAGCCATCCCCTTGCGCATCAATAGTTTCCTTTGCAGGTCCGGCATCATGAAAAAGGCCATGTAATTTCCCGATAACTCTTCCATTACTGCCATATGGTTAATTTGCGGTTATTACGTAGAACCTTCTAAACACTATAGTCATTACTGAGTTCTTACTTAGTATAACTGACCTATATGTAGAATATCACAAGCACGCACCCTCTCCCATTTTGGGACAGTTTGACTTGTTCGTACCAAGAGAACATTCAGGTAGCGGAACATCTTGTTGGGAAAGGCACAAACTTCCTATGCCGACTTGTACAAAACAGTCCGGGAATTATTGTCCTCTTGCCTTGGCCACTTTGGCTGCCCTTCCCTTCATATTTTGTACTTCGGCTGCCAGCGCGCAGGATAGCGCTTCTTCATCGGTCGGTCGCGCCTCGGCACTTGTGATCGAACCCTTATCCGTCACGGCCAAGGCGGATATGACGTTCTCGATCGTGGCGACATCCGGCCAGACCAGGATTGCCGGGAAGGCCGGACGATTCGAAATCAGATCGCCAGGCGCTTACGAATTTTCCCTGACGATCCAGCCGGATGTGCTGGCCACCTCCCCGACATCCGACACGGGCCTGGCGGTGGGCGGCATCGAGGCGCGCGGTTCGAACTGGCTGGAAGGATCGGAGTGGCTCGGGCCCGACGGTATCAGCACGGTCCGATTCTCGGGTCGGCTCCGGGTTCCCGAAGGTGCAGACGGCGATGAATACACCGGCCATGTTTTGGTTAATTTAGCGTATCATTAAGCCTGTTCGGCAAGATTGAATCCCGCTTTTCTGCGCTTCTTGATGGTTAACTCTCTCCTAACCACGAATAAGCGTTTTCTTAAAATCGCAACCCTAGAATTGAGGTCACGCAAGGGGACACCTTCGTTACTGTGAGCAATTCGAGGATCGTTACGATGAAAAAGATTTTTGTAAGTGCAATCGCACTCACCCTTCCCGTCGCCGCTATTGCAGCTCCGGGCGATTCCGACACCGCAACCGGCACCGCAACCGCCACGGTCGTCGCTCCGATCGAACTGGAGCATGACGCGGGCGCCGCCCTTTCATTCGGCAGCTTCCTGGCAGGCGCGGGCGGCACTGTCGTCGTGACGCCGGGCGGCGCGGGTTCGGTGAGCGGCGACGTGGAATTCGTGAGCGGTTCGGTTAACACCGCCGACAGCTTCACCGTTGCAGGTGACGCAAACCGTTCCTTTACCATCTCGGCAACGGGCGGTTCGGTTTCCAACGGAACCGAAACCATGACCTTTACGACTGCTGTATCTTCGGCCTCCGATACGCTCGACACCAACGGTGACGGCAGCTTCACGGTCGGCGGCACGCTGACCGTCGCAGCCGATCAGGCCGCTGGTGACTACACCGGCACCTACGACGCGACTGTAGCGTACAACTAAGAACGTGGGCGGATCCGGTCGGCCGGGTTTTCGGTCGGCCGGGTCCGTCACTCCTCCATGCAGCCGTCCATCCATCTTTTCACGGCCGCCGCGGTCGCCTGCTTCTGCGCATTCGCCGCTGAGCCCGCTGCCGCCCAGACAGCCGAAGCCCGGCTCGAGGGCAGCGCGCAAGCGATCGTCGTCGAACCGGCCGGGATAACCGCCATCGAAGATCTGCGTTTCGGCGCGATCATGCAGCCGGCCACTGCCGGGACGGTGACGGTGGGTACGGATGACTCGATCAGCGCGACGGGCGGCGCCGTCGTCGGGATTACAACTCCACAACCCGGCACACGCGGCGCTGGCCGCTTCACCATCACCGGGGATGCAAACAGGATGTTCAGAGTATCCCATCCGAACAGGCTGACGATATTCAACGGAACTGCATCAATGACTGTGGATAAATTACGCAGCAACGTGAATGGCCAGGAACGATTTGACGTGAACGGCAGCTATGAGCTCCGCATCGGCGGTCGACTGCAGATCGGTGCGAACCAACCTGCGGGCGACTATACCGGCACCTACGAGGTAACGGTAATTTATCATTAATTTACCAAGTCCGGTCATAAGCGGAAGGTACGTAAAACTACGGAACCGACCGAATGAAACCTGCCAAGATATTAATGAAATCCGCACTCGCCACCGCTCTTCTGGGCGGCTTCGGCTTTGCTGCTATTGCGCAGGAAGGCACGGCGCAATCCGGGGATGCCGAAACCACGGCCATGCCGGAAGGTGCGGTTGGCGGGATGGGCGATATCAACCTCTACCCCCGCCGGGTCGTCATCCAGGGCCGGCAACGCACCGCGCAGGTGGGCCTGTTCAACCGCACGCCCAATGAAGGCGATTACGAGATCGACATCACCGAAATGGCGATGACGCCCGAGGGGCGCCTGGTCGCGCTCGATCAGGTCGACGATCCCGCGCTTGCAGATCGGGTGAAATCGGCCAAGGATATGATCCGCTGGTCGCCCAAGCGCCTTACCCTGGACGGCAGCGAGAGCCAGACGATCAGGCTCATGGCCCGCCCCTCGCCGGATACTCCGCCCGGCGAATACCGGGCGCATTTCCTCGCCATTTCGCGCCCTGAGTCTTCCGGCGGCGGCGTGTCGATCGACGAAGTGATCTCGGGCCGCCAGGCGGACGGCATCGGCGTGACGATCAAGCCGCGCTTCGGAATTTCAATTCCCGTCATCGTCAGGGTCGGCGAAACGACTCTGAACCTGGCGATCGAGAATACGAAACTGGTCGACCTGCCCGACGGCAGGCGCGCCCTAGGCCTCAGGCTGACGCGCGAGGGAACGCGCTCCGCCTATGGCGATGTGCGCGTGTTTCGCGCGGGCGAAGACGAGCCGATCGTGGTCGCACGCGGAGTGGGAATCTATCCCGAAATCGATGCCCGCGATGTCCTGCTGCCGTTCACACTCGGCGAAGGGGTAGCCCCTCTCTCGAGCGGCGAAGAACTGCGGGTCGCGTTTGTCGATGACGACTACGAACCCGGTGCCGTTCTGGCGGAGGCTGTCTTCACAGCACCCTGATCGTCCGTGGATCGCAGATCAGCCATTCTTCGCGCGATTTTGCGAACCTCCGGCGCTCTTTGCGCCGTCCTTGCCGCGCCTGTAGCAGCCGGGGAAACCGCCGCAGATCCCTCCACCGCCCCCCTGTCCCCCCCGGCCGCAGAGCAGGCTGGGACGCCATTCACCGCCCAGGACGAACTCGTTCTCGAATTGCAGATCGAGGGCGCCAACCGCCGCGACACGATCATCGCCTATGGGCGGTTGCCCGAAGTCTACCTGCCTTTCGGATTGATTTCCCGGCTTCTCGATCTCGCGATTTCGACCAGCCCGGACGGGCGCCATGCGAGCGGCTGGATCCTCAGCGAAACACGCACCCTGTCGCTGACAGCCGGGCAAGGGTTCGCGGTGCTCGAAGGCCGCGAGATCGCGATAGACGAAGAGGCCGTGGTCGGTTTCGATGGCGAACTCTATGTCCGCCCATCGGTGCTGGAACTGATCCTTCCGGTTGAAGTCGAAGTCGATCTCAGGGCGCAATCGGTCGCAATCGCAACGCTGGAGGATTTTCCCTTCCAGGCGCGCCAGCGCCGCGACGGCCGGCGCGGCTTGCTGGAAAGCCAGGGCACTGCCGACGATGTGACAGAATTCCCGCGCGCCCATACGCCCTATCTTCTCGCGAGCATGCCCAAGGCGGACCTCGAACTAAGGGCAATGTCCGACCAGATCCGGGGCGAACGCCTCGAGGGCGAGCTTTATTTCGCCGGCGATCTCGCTGCCGCCAGTGCGGAGATATTCCTTGCCGCGGCGAGCAATGACGGCCTGACCGCCGCCCTGATGGAAATCGGCCGGGACAATCCGGACGGCGGCATGCTGGGCCCGCTCGACGCGACAAGCTTTGCACTGGGCGACATCCAGACCGTCCAGCAACCGGTCGGCCTGCGCAATTCCTTCGGCCGCGGTTTCCGCATTTCGAATGCGGCGCTGGATACGCAGTCGGTGTTCGACGAAATCGATCTGCGCGGGGTCCTGCAAGACGGTTACGAGGTCGAACTCTATCGCAACGGAGTCCTGTTGGGTTCGACCGCCAGGCCAGTGAACGGCCAGTACGAATTCCTCGGCGTCCCCGTGGACTTCGGCATCAATGCGTTCCGGCTCGTGTTCTACGGGCCGCAGGGCCAGCAGCGCGAGGAGGTCCGCACCATCCGTGTGGGCGACGGGCGCGTCCGCAAGGGCGAACTGGTCTATGATCTGGGCGTCGTCCAGAACGAACGCACGGTCCTCGACGTTCGCCGCGAAGGTGCGATCGTCCCCCCTTATGCAGGTGGCTGGCGGGCGATAGCGAAAGCCAGCTACGGCCTTTCCCAAAGCCTGACCACCGTGGCGAGTGCCTCGTTCGACGAGGAAGCCGTGAACGGACAGGAACTGGCAGGAACCATCGGCCTGCGGACCGGCTTCGGCAGCACCGGGCTGCGTTTCGACACCGCCTTCGCATCCGGCGGAGGCCGGGCTTTTGTCGGGGGTCTCAACGGCCGGTTCGGAAATACGAATTTCACCGTGAACCACGGCGAATATTCCGGGGGCTTCGTCGACGAACTGCTCGCCCCGGGAAGACGCGCTCTATCGCGTGCGACCGACGTCAACCTCTCCACCTCGCTCGATCTGTCGGAGCAGCTGTTCGTGCCGGTCGTCGCCCGTGCGCGCCGCATAGAATACGACGATGGCGCGTTCGAGAATCGCATCGGCCTGCGCGGATCGATCAGGAAGGGCGACTTCCTGTTTTCGAATTCCGCCGAATATGTGTCGTTCGAGACGGCTGAGGGCTTCGAGGCCGAACAGGCGATCGGCGTATTCGACCTCACCGCCGCCCGGGGCGAGAACACGCGGGTCCGGGCATCGTTCGAATACGAAATATTGCCGACGCTGGAGCCGAACGCGGTATCGCTGGTGGCCGACCGCAATTTCGGCGAGCATTTTCTGTTGCAGGCCGGCGCCGGATACCGCTTCGACGGTTCCAGCCTCACCACCAGCGCCTCGGTCCTCACCCGGTTGGGAAAGACGACGCTGGCACTGGAAGCGGATTACGATTTCCAGCGCAAGTCGCATGCGGTCGCCCTGCGCTGGGGCCTGTCCTTCGGTCGCAGTTCCCGCGGATTTTATGTCGACCACCTTTCCCGCGCCCGGCTCGGTGCGGTCGAGGTCCGTGCCTTCCACGATCGCAATGCCGATGGCGTGAGAAACGAGGACGAGGCAATCTTCCCGGATCTGGCCTTCTTCTCGCCGAGCGAGACCGTACTCACCGACGACCGGGGTTACGCGATGATCACCGGCCTTCCCGAACATCGGCCGACCAAGATCCAGCTCGATATGGCCACCCTGCCAGACATCACGCTGGTCCCGGCAGAACCTGGGCTTGAAATCATACCGCGGCGCGGACGCACGCATTCGGCGGAATTCGCCATCGTCAGCGTAGGGGAAGTCGAAGGCACGGTGGTTTTCGTATCCGGATCGGACGAACAGGCCGTCGGCGGGGTCAGGCTGGGCCTGAAGCCGCTCGATACCGAGGGCGAGACGCGCTGGCTGCGAAGCGAGACCGATGGCTATGCCTATTTCGAACAGGTCCGGCCCGGACGATATGCAATCGTCCTCGACCCCGAACAGGCGAAGGGCCTGGGCATCTGCCTGATCGAAGATAGCGAGAGCCTGATCGAGGTCGAACCCGAAGGAGGCGCCTATGCCTTCTCCGCCAGGATATCGCGGTGCCCTTTACTGGCGGCCGCGAACGACTGACGCGCGCATTGCTGGATCAGGAGACACGGCACGAACCGCGTCTTGCAAGAACCTTCGAAATGTCGTTGCAGAATATTGGATGCCCCGTGAGGATTCGAACCTCAATTGACGGAGTCAGAGTCCGTAGTCTTACCATTAGACGACGGGGCATCAGCCGTCCGGCATGGCGAGAATCGTTCCCGGGCCGGAGAGAGGCCGCGCATCTAGTTTCGCGGGGGCCCAAGGTCAACCCTTCCGCTTGCCCCCGAGGGTTCCTCCCGCTAGCATCAATGCCAGGTCCCCGCGCGAGGTAGTTTCGCGCGGGAGGAATAATGAAAGATATCCCCATGGCGGAACACTCTCCGCCGGACATGAATAGGGGGCACGGTAAGAAAAGGGGCGGCACGTCCGGCAAGGTAGCCGATTTCCGCTACAAGCGCCCCTCCCGGCCCGAAAAACGCTCCAAGAACAATGGAGCGAAGGCTCGCGATGCGAAGCCGCGCAATGCAATCGGCTCCCAAGGCCCGGCGGATACCGCCGCGCAATTCCGCCGTGGTCGCCGGCAGGCCTATGCCGCGCTCGATCTGGGCACGAACAATTGCCGACTCCTGATTGCACGGCCTTCGGGCGAAAACTTCACCGTGATAGACGCCTTCAGCCGCGTGGTGCGATTGGGCGAAGGGCTGGCGGCGAGCGGGCGCCTGTCCGAAGATGCGATGGAGCGGACGCTCGCTGCGCTTCACGTGTGCGCCGAAAAGCTGCGCCGCCGCCATGTCCATCTGGCCCGCTCGGTCGCCACCGAAGCCTGCCGCCGCGCGTCCAATGGTGCGGAATTCATCGAGCGCGTGCGCGAGGAAACCGGCATCGCGCTCGATATCATTTCCGCACAGGAAGAGGCGCGGCTGGCGGTGCTCGGCTGTCATATCCTGCTGGAGGATGGCGAAGGCCCGGCCGTCATCTTCGATATTGGTGGCGGCTCGACCGAACTGGTACTGGTCGAACCGAGCGGCGCAGTGCCGCGTATCCTCGACTGGATGAGCGTGCCCTGGGGAGTCGTTTCGCTGACCGACACAGTGACCGGATCGGACGAGAGTGAAGACCTGCGCGTGGATCGCTACCGGCGGATGCGCAAAACCGTCTACGACAGCTTCAAGCCCTTCGCCGAACGCATCCGCGATTTCACAAGGGGCCCGCATCCTATCCGCCTGCTCGGCACCAGCGGCACGGTCACTACGCTCGCCAGCCTGCACCTCGAACTGCCGCAATACGACCGGCAGGCGGTCGACGGGTTGATCCTGCCTTCGCAGGCCATGCGCGACATCTCGCTCAAGCTTTCGCACATGAGCGGGGATGACCGGCGACAACTGCCCTGCATCGGCGACGACCGGGCAAACCTCGTGGTGGCCGGCTGCGCCATTCTCGAAAGCATTCTCGACATCTGGCCATCGGTGACGCTGGGCGTGGCCGACCGCGGCATTCGGGAGGGCATACTGCGCAGCCTGATGGCCGCCGATGCCGATGGCGAGCGCAGCCGCGCCGCATTGCAACGCATGAGGGAACAGGATGTCTAGATCTGGCAAGGACAAGGACACCCGCGTGCGCACCGCGAGGAAGCGCACCGCATCTTCGACCCGCTGGCTGCAGCGCCAGCTCAACGATCCCTACGTCAAGCAAGCCAAGGCCGAAGGCTATCGCAGCCGCGCGGCCTACAAGCTGATCGAACTGGACGAGAAATTCGGCCTGCTCAAGGGGGCCGACCGTATCGTCGACCTCGGCATCGCACCTGGCGGCTGGAGCCAGGTTGCGCGCAAGGTGCGCCCCAAGGCGAATGTGGTTGGCATAGACCTGCTCGAAACCGAACCGATCGAGGGCGTCACCATCTTCCAGATGGATTTCATGGACGACGAGGCGCCGCAGGTCCTGGAAAATGCGCTGGGCGGGAAGTCCGATCTGGTAATGAGCGACATGGCGGCAAACACTGTCGGCCACAAGCAGACGGACCACCTGCGGACGATGGGGCTGGTCGAAGCAGCCGCATGGTTCGCGATCGAGAACCTGGACAAGGGCGGAACCTTCCTCGCCAAGGTATTGGCAGGCGGTACCGACAAGGACCTGCTCGACCTGCTGAAGAAGCATTTCAAGACGGTAAAGCACGCCAAGCCGCCTGCAAGCCGCAAAGGTTCGAGCGAATGGTATGTCATCGCGCAAGGCTTCAAGGGCGGCTGACTACGCACACAAAAAACCCCGCACGGGGCGGGGTTCTTCGCTGAATTTTTGAACTCGCGATCAGTCGACCTTGGTCGCACCTTCGTTGTCGGTGGCGGCATTGTCGGCCGGAACGGGCTGGTCGGCGCCCATGCCCGCGGCAGATTCAGCTGCACCGGCTTCGGCACCTTCGACAGGGCCCGGACCCGCGCCGGGAGCATCACCCTCTGCCCCTTCTTCGGCTTCGGGAGCGGCAGGAGCGGGCTTGGCCGGAGCGCCGCCGAAGGTCGCGAGATATTCCATGACGTTGGCGCGATCTTCCGGCTTGGACAGGCCGGCAAAGCTCATCTTGGTGCCGTTGGCGAAACCGCGCGGGCTTTCGAGCCATGCGTCCATGTTTTCCCAGGTCCACTGGCCGCCCTTGTCGGCCAGCGCAGAGGAATAGGCAAATCCTGCATGGCCTGCGATGGCCTTGCCCATCGTGCCGTAGAGATTCGGACCGATACCGTTCGCACCGCCCTGTTCGATCGTGTGGCAGGCGGTGCACTTGGCGAAGACCTGCTCACCAGCAGCCGCATCGGCCGAGGCGAGAAGCGTGCCGAGATCGGGGCCTGCATCTTCGCCGCCCTCTTCTTCCGCACCTTCAACGAAATAGCCCCATTCGCCGTCTTCGAATTCTTCCTGGCTGTCGGCATGGAAATACATGCCCGAAGCGATCGACGCGCCGAGCGCGACGATGCCGGAAAAGAGAACCCAGCCGGAAGCGGTGTTGAAACGATCGTCCATTGCGTGAAAGCCTGCGAGAATCCGTGGTGATCTGGTGATTGCGCGCCGCTCTAGTGCCGAGTGCGCTATCGCGCAAGTGCCTCGGCAGGCCAGCTACCGGCAATAGCGCTTGCGGCTGGGGATTTGCGCCGATAGCAGCGGTTTGTATGCGTACCTTTGCCAGACCCGCCATCGAGATGGTCGACACCATGCGGCAGATCGCTGCAAGCGATCCCGAGCGCGCCATCGCCTTCGGTGGCGCCCCCGGTTCGAACTCGCACCAGGCAGCGATGCAGTTCGATCCGGACTGCCTGCCGCTGCCCTATCTCGGTTTCGAGGATGCGCTCGATGCGGTGAAGCAGGGCCGCGCCGGCTGCGCGATAATTCCGATCGAGAACAGCCAGCACGGGCGCGTTTCGGACATCCACTTCCTTTTGCCCGACAGCGGGCTGTCCATCGTGGCCGAGCATTTCATGCGCATCACCCATGCGCTGATGGCGACCGGGCCGGGTCCTTTCGAGGCGGCGTACAGCCATCCGCAGGCGCTCGGCCAGTCGCGGGAATATCTGCAGAAGCACGGAATCGTGGCCTTGGCGCATGCAGATACGGCAGGTGCGGCGGCTTATGTGGCGGAGATGCAAGACCCGAAATACTGCGCCCTTGCCCCCCCGATGGCCGCGCAGCTCTACGGGCTCGACATCATCGAGGAGGCGGTAGAGGACGCGCATGACAACACGACGCGTTTCGTCGTGCTTGCCAATCAAGCGCTTGATCACGCCGCTTTCGACGGTGTTCAGGTGATGACCACTCTCATTTTCGAAGTGAAGAATATCCCCGCCGCCCTCTACAAGGCGCTCGGCTGTTTCGCGACCAATGGCGTCAACATGACCAAGCTGGAAAGCTACCAGAAGGGTGCGAGCTTTGCCGCCACGCGCTTCTATGCCGATATCGAAGGCGCCCCGGGCGATCCGCGGGTCGATGCCGCGCTTGATGAGCTGGAGTTCCAGACGAACGGCGTGCGGCTATTGGGCAGCTACGCGCAGGCGAGGAAGCGGGGCTGACAGAATAATCGACCGCTTCCTTGCAGTCTTGTGACAATCGGCTTCGAAGCAGCGGATAATTGTCATATGTCTCTGCAATCAATGGTTTTCCCGAGCTTCAAAATAGGGGATCACCATGAGGAAGATAGCGATTGGTCTGGCGCTCTGCTCGACCGCGCTCGCACGCCCGCACTTGCGCGCGATAACGCAGTTTACGTCGAAGCGGGTTTCGGCCCCTCGCTCGCCCAGGATTTCGAGATCGAGCCTGTCGATTCTGCCAGTCTCGCCGATGCCGAACTCGAAGCGGATCACGGTTTCGATGGTGGCGTAGCCATCGGATACGATTATGGCAGCTTCCGCATCGAGATCGAAGGCAGCTACCGCGAATTCGATCACGACCGGTTCTCCTTTGCATCCGGCCCCGTTTTCGAAGCCCCGCTGGGAAAATCCACGACTGCCAGCGTGATGGGCAACGCCCTGCTCGACCTTGGCAATGACGACGGCCTGCACTTCTTCGTCGGCGCAGGCGCCGGGTCTGTCTACATCGATCAGTCGGTCGCAGTGACCCCGGACGGCCTGGAGCAGAACCGCTTCAACGGCGATGAATGGGAATTCGCCTGGCAGGCACTGGCGGGCGTTCGCGCTCCGCTGACCGACAATCTCGACGTTGGCCTGCGTTATCGCTTCTTCAACGTGCCCAGTTACCGGATCGGCGGATCCTTCGGCACGCCTTATATCGAAAGCGACTGGGCTTCGCATTCCATCCTGGGGACCCTGACGCTGAACTTCGGTGAACAGGAAGAAGTCCTGCCGCCCCCGCCGCCTCCGCCGCCTCCACCTCCACCTCCGCCCCCGCCGCCTCCGCCGCCGCCGGCTCCGGTTTGCGAGCAGGGCCCGTACATCGTCTTCTTCAACTGGGACGAATCGGACATCACGCCGGAAGCAGCGACCATCCTCGACAACGCAGTCTCGGCTTACGCCAACTGCGGTACCGCTTCGGTCATGCTCGCCGGTCACACCGATACCTCGGGTTCGGCGCAGTACAACATGGGCCTCGCCGAACGTCGTAACGCTTCGGTCCGCGACTACCTCACCGCTCGCGGTGTCCCCGGTGGCCGCATCAGCAGCGAAGCCTTCGGTGAAACGCAGCTCCGCGTTCCGACC
>NZ_JBSXNU010000016.1:0-21185 GCF_056857815.1 Qipengyuania sp. B-5
TGTTCGGCAACAACGGCTCGATCACCAGCCACTCATCATCGGTCAGTTCAAATCTACGACGCGTCATCCAAAGCTCCTTCCCGAAGCCTTGAATCAACCGCGCCCGCGCCGCGCAAGTCAATTTATGAGTTTACGGCCTAGTGGTCACCATCTTGAGCGTCGCTGCTTTCGGTCAGGCAGATATACCCTTATTGTTCCTGCCGGTCATGGCCATTGCCATCGCTACCGCAACTCTCCGTCTCAGCGGTGCTGCGGGCGCCTTGGTCATCGTGGCCGCTATCGGCTCGATTCTTACCGCACAGGGCGCAGGCCCGGTAACGCTGTTCTTCCCCACGACTGAAGAGCAGGTACTGTTCTTTCAGGTCTACCTCGTAGCCCTGCTGGCATCCTCGATGCCTCTCGCCTATCTGTTGTCCCAGCGCGAGAACGATCTTGCCACCATCGCCGGACATGCTGCCCGGCTGGAAGCGGCAGAACGAGCCGCCAAGGTCGGCCACTGGCGATTCGGCCCGGTGGACAATACGGTTCACTGGTCACGCGAGGCGCTGCGTATCTGCGGTTTCGCCGAGGACGAACAGCCGAGTTTCGAGCAATGGATTTCGCTCCACCTGCCCGAAGATCGCGAGCGGGTTCGCGCATTCATGGTGGAAGCTACTACCCATGGGCTGCCATTCGCATTCGAGTCGCGTATCGAACGCTCACAGGGCGATATCGTACATGTCGATTGTCGCGGTGACGTCCAGACCGACGAACATGGCCGTGTAGCTGCGCTTTTCGGAACCATGCTCGACGTGACAGAGCGCGCCGAAACGATGCGCCAACTCGAACTCGCACGTGCGCGGGCCGAGCGCGAAGCCGCAGAGGTTCGTTCGCTGGCTGCAACCGACCCGCTGACCGGCATGCCCAATCGCCGCTGCATCCTGGCCAACCTCGCCGAAGCAATGGACGAGTCCCTGCTGAAAGACACGCCCCTGTCCGTGGCGATGATCGATATCGATCACTTCAAGACAGTCAACGACCGGTTCGGTCACGGCTATGGCGATCTCGTGCTTAAGAAGATCGCCGATATCCTTTGCGAAGAGGCGCAAGACAGTGACTCGGTGGGCCGCCTGGGCGGAGAGGAGTTTCTTTTCGTCTTCCCGGGCCGCATGGCTTCCGAATTGGAAGATCGCTGCATCGCGATCAGGGATCGACTGGCTGAAGTCGAATGGGATCGGCAAGTCGATGCCACACTCAGCATCGGGGTCGCGCAATTGCAGCCCGGATGGGACGAGCGGGATATCATGAAAGCTGCAGACGAAGCACTTTACGAAGCCAAGGATGCGGGCCGCAACAGGCACGCCGTACACGCGGCATGACAGTATCGCCCCTTCAGAAGTCCGCTGTCGAGTAAAAGCAAAAATCGACCCAGGCGTAAGATACGTCTGCCGGAAGCACCGGGGCCTGTATTAATTTTTTTCGATACAAACCTGAACAAATGCCTGCAGGTCCGGTTCAGTTCCGGGTCAGGCCGGATTGATACAAGATTTGACATTGAAACAGGCCGCAGGTGTGGAGCGGCTACCGAGCCATAAGGATACGCTCCATGACTTTGTCAAAATTGATGAAAGGCAGTGCGCTGAGCGCTCTTGCGATTGCGATTGCGATCACCGCCCTTCCCGCCCCCGCGCAGGCGACATTAATTTCGTCCGAACAACGAATTCAGAATGATCGGGGCGACCGCGCCGAGCGTCGTAACGAACGACGTCAGGAACGCCGCAGCGATCGCCGTGAGAACCGGCGCGAGCAACGCGCGGACAATCGCGACAATCGCCGCGAACAGCGCAGTTACAACCGCGATGCGCAGCGCCAGCAGGCCGTTCGAGCCGCTGCCCAGCGGGCAGCTGCGGCGCGCGAATACCGCTCGGACAGACGGGGCCGCGAGCAGAATCGCAGCGAAAGGCGCGCGGAAGTGGCACAGCAGCGTTCGAGCCGTGACTGGAACCGGCGCAACAATGACAATCGCCGCGACGAGCGTAATCGCACCTATTCGGGCGACCGTAACCGCACCTATCGCGATGTGCGCCGGAACGAGAGTCGCCGCGAGGGGCGTGAAAATCGTCGCGAGGCCTATCGCGAGGGTCGGCGTGACGAACGTCGCCGCGACGCGCGTGAGGACCGGTCGATCAGTCGCGATTCCTATCGCAACGGATATCGCGACGCTCGCCGGAGCGAACACCGCAGCGACCGCCGCGCCCGCTATTACGACGGCCGCCGCTGGCACGACTACAACCGCTGGGACCAGCGTCGCTGGCGCGCCGACCGTCGCTATGACTGGAACCGTTATCGCCAGACCAACCGGAGCATCTACCGGATCGGTCGCTATTACGCGCCCTATCGCGATTATCGCTATCGGCGCCTGAATATCGGCTTCCGCCTCGGCAGCCTCTTCTTCGGAAGCCGTTACTGGATCAACGATCCGTGGCGGTATCGCCTGCCCGAAGTATACGGCCCCTATCGCTGGGTACGCTATTACGACGACGTGCTACTGGTCGACATCTACTCCGGCGAAGTGGTCGACGTGATCCACGACTTCTTCTGGTAAGGCTTTCCAGACTTTCCTTCGCCTCTTGCGGCGTGAGAGTGGACTGCAGGAGGCAACAGGCCCCCGCCGAGCGATCGGCGGGGGTTTTTCGTCAGCCGGGCACCTTGCCGAAGGGCAGCATGCGGAAGATCCCGCCGTTCCTATCGAAAAAGGTGTGCTTCAACGCGCCCAGGATATGCAGCGCGATGAGATAGATGAAGATACTGCCGCCTGTTGCGTGCAAGCCGAAGATCGATTTCGCCGCGTCCTCGTTTTCGCCCAATGGCAGTGGCGCGATCGTAAACAAGCCGAACATGTCGATTTCGCGCCCGGCCAGCGAATTGGCAATCCATCCGCCCAGCGGGAGCCCGATCAAAAGGACGTAGAAGATAATGTGGACCGTGCGCGCCAAGATCGCTTCCCATCTGGCGAGGTCGGACGGCAGCGGCGGAACGGGATGCGTCCAGCGCCACAATAGACGACCGATGGTGAGGGCAAGGATCGTGATCCCCAGCGCCATGTGATTGCCCATCGCGGCTCCACGTGCCGCTCCGTCAAGCTGCTCTGCACTCTCTACGATCCGCCAGTTGACGATCACCGCAATGGCAATCACCCAGTGGAAGATCATCGCACCGGCCGAGTAACGGCGTTCTGTGGTATCGGTCATTTCGGTAAGCTCCCATCCCTGTGCACGGATGCGAATCTAGACAGGTATGGATTTCGCACAAGATGCCTGGTTGCGAGACGCCTTTGCATCGCTAACACTATGGGCATGACGAAGACTGCTGTGATTCCCGACCAGGACGCCCTCAAGCGTATCGGCGCACAGGTGCGCCAGCGGCTCGAGAACGATCCCGATATCTACAAGGTGCCGACCGACATTGCTGAGATTTTCGCCGTTCCGAACTTCCTCACGCCCGAGGAATGCCGCCGCTTCATCACCATGATCGATGTCGTGGCCCGGCCGAGCGAGCTGCACGAAACTGCCTATATTGAGAAATTCCGCACCTCCTATTCGGGCAACTTCAACCCGCACGACCCGTTCGTGAAAGGAGTCTCCCGCCGGATCGATGACTTCCTTGGGCTGAACCCGGCGACCGGCGAAGCGATCCAGGGCCAGCGCTACCTGCCGGGGCAGGAATTCAAGCCGCATAATGACTGGTTCTATACCGACCAGGAATACTGGAAACTGGAGCGCAAGCGCGGCGGCCAGCGGTGCTGGACCGCTATGGCATTCCTCAACACCGTACCCCAGGGCGGACACACCCATTTCACCCATGTCGGCGCCTCGATCGAACCCAAACCCGGTGTGCTGCTGATCTGGAACAATGCCAAACCCGACGGGTCGCCGAACGAGGATACGATGCACGCCGGCACGCCGGTGATCGAAGGCTCGAAATACGTGCTCACCAAATGGTACCGCACGCGCAAGCACAACTGACGAAGTGCGTCAGGCCCGGGCCAGTGCCTCGGCAATCAGCTTGCGGCTGTTTTCGATCCCGTAAAGCGCGATGAAGCTGCCCATGCGCGGGCCCTGATCGCTGCCGAGCAGCGTCTGGTAAAGCGCCTTGAACCAGTCGCGCAGGCTTTCGAAGCCGTATTCCTCGCGCTTGCCGATCTCGTACACCTGCGTCTGCAGGTCCTCTGCGCTGGTGTCAGGCGCCGCTTCGGCCAGATAGGCATCGAGTACCTTCAACGCCTCCGCTTCGTTTGCGGTCGGCGCACGCTTGTCCAGCGTCGGCACGATGTAGTCGCGCGTATAAGCGACCGCCGTACCGATCAGCACTTCTAGCTCGGGGGTGACACGGCCCGCTCCGATGTAGCTTTCGAGATAGTCGCGCAGGCTGGCCTCGCTCGCTTCGGCACCCAGCACGCTGGCGAGGTTGAGCAGCAGGCCATAGGTCACCGGCAGGCTGTCACCCGCGCCCGGCGCCTCTGCCCCTTCGAACCCGCCATTGGCGCGCGCGAGATGCCACACCGGATTGCCCAGTTGCTTGTCGAGTTCCTGTTCGGCCAGCCGTTCGCGGAACTGCCAGTAATCGTCCACCGCGCGCGGGATCACCCCGGTATGCAGGCTCTTCGCGCTCTTGGGATTGGGGAAGATGTAGAAGCCCAGGCTCTCTTCGCTACCGTAGGTCAGCCATTGCTCGATGGTCAGGCCGTTACCCTTGGATTTACTGATCTTCTCGCCCTTTTCGTCGAGGAACAGTTCGTAAATCAGTCCTTCCGGCTTGCGACCGCCCAGCGCCTGCACGATTTTGCCCGACTGCACGCCGCTGTCGGTCAGGTCCTTGCCGTACATCTCGTAATCGACGCCCAGCGCGTACCAGCGCATTGCCCAGTCGACCTTCCATTGCAGCTTGCTCATACCGCCCAGCACCGACTGCTCGACCACTGTCCCGTCTTCGTCGGTGAAGCGCACGAGACCGGCTTCGGCATCGACCACCTCGACCGGCACCTGCAATACGCGGCCCGTCTTGGGCGAGATAGGCAGGACAGGCGAATAGGTCTTGCGCCGTTCCTCGCGCAGCGTGGGCAGCATGATGTCGAGGATCGCATCGTTCTTGCGCAGCACTTGCCTCAGCGCATCGTCGAAACGGCCTGAATTGTATTCATCGCTCGACGCAATGAACTCGTAGTCGAACCCGAAGCGGTCGAGAAAGGCGCGCAGCATTGCGTTATTGTGCGCGGCAAAGCTTTCATGACCCTTCTCGAAGGGGTCGGGCACGCGCGAAAGCGGCAGATGCAGGTTTTCCTGCAACAGCTCGCGGTTGGGCACATTGTCGGGCACCTTGCGCAGCCCGTCCATATCGTCCGAGAAGGCGACGAGACGCGTCTTGCCGTCTTCGGGCTTCGCCCCGATCATCGCCTCGAAGGCCCGGCGGACCAGCGTGGTGCGCAGCACTTCCTGGAAGGTGCCGATATGCGGCAGGCCGCTGGGGCCATACCCCGTTTCGAAAAGGACGGGTGAGCCATCGGGCTTCACGCCATCGGGATACCGTTTGAGCAGCCGCTGCGCCTCCTGGAACGGCCAGGCCTTGGACACGCGGGCGGCGGTAATCAGATCGGTTATGCTCATGAACGATGCCTCTCGCCGAACCGCGTTCCTGTTGCAAGTGCGAAGAGAGTCGCGGCGTTCAGTTACGCGGCAGGAAAACTGAGACATGGACCACATGGACCACTGTCCAAAGGAAGAAAAACCGGCGGGCAGCCTGCGACCTCCAACGGCGGTTTTTTATTGGAGAAGCGGGCTTCCATTCCAGCTCGATACTTCGCCCGGGGCGTGTAGGACAGCTGCTGGGTTCAAAGGGCTGAAAGCAGTTTGACCAACAAGAGCGGTCACATCGGCACGACTCCATCCCAAGCGTGCTGTCCCAAAACGGACCGGTCGCATCTTGAGCAAGAAATAACCTTCGATTCCGCGTACACTGATTGCGGGACGGCAGGCCACCCGGCGCTTCTGCGACCCGGCGCCGGGAGTCCAACTCCCCAGGTGGTTTGTCGTTCCACTCACTCTGTTGAGATGCCGGATGGAGGATGCCCCCGCCTCCTCGTCGTCCCTGTCCGACGCGCAAAAGGGACGCCCAACTCGGTAGTGGACGCCCCTTCCGCTGCGACACCTAGGGAGGGTCGGGAGACAAATCAGGTAGTCGCAGGTCTCCAGCCACGAGTTGGGGCCAGATATTGGTAGATTGGCTAAGATCGATCCGCGGCTTGCGGCTCATGTGTCCGGGTCTGGTCATGCCTCTAAGAACGGGCATAGTTTTGCCACAGTTCCTGTAATGACCTGTTCAGGAACAAGGAACATATTGTTTTTAATCCCTTTCCACTGTGGAAATCGGGACCGGTTGCCGATTCCTTGCGGTGAACCGAATGACCTCCGGCACATTGCTGCGCGCTTCTGTTTACTTTTCGTTCTGCCGCTTTCATGGTCTCAAGCGTGACCCAGGCGCTCCCCCTCCCTGCCCTTCATGCCAGCCACGCGGGGACCTGGCTGCGCGATGCGAACGGGTCGACGCGCGGCTGTTCCAAGGGTGAAGCGGTCATGGCCGCGGCCGATACGCCGCTGCTACTCATGAACGCGCCGCTCGTGGCCAGTCGGCTCGGCTATCCCGACCTTTCGGGACTCGATCTGCTAGAACTGTTCGCCTTCGTCCATCCCGCAAGGTTCTGCGTACCCACGCCCAAGGGCCTGGCGCATGCGCTGAATCTCGACGAACCGGAAGACGATGCAGGCGTACCGCTGCTCTTGCAGCAGGCGGCAGGCGCCCTGGTGGCACAGTGTGAGCGGGAAGACTGGGCCGAACGGGAGGGGGCGTGGTCCTCGCTGCAATCGCTCAGCCGGCTGCGCTGGCCTTGGGCCAATGTCCTCGCCCCTCATGTGCGCAAGCCGGAAAAGGCCGAGAAATGGCTGTTCACCCGGCTGCCCGAATGGGAGGAGACGCCGGAACGGCCACAGCCCGCACAGGTCCTGATCGAAGAACCGGAGATCGAGGCGCATCTCGAACGACTGACCGGAGAAGGGGCGGAACGGCGCGAAGGCCAGCGACAATTCGCACGCGGCGCGGGAAGCGTCTTCGCCCCGCGCGACCGGCAAAAGCGCCCGCACGTTCTGCTCGCGCAGGCGGGAACCGGCATCGGCAAGACGCTGGGCTATCTCGCCCCCGCCTCGCTCTGGGCCGCAGCCTCCGGCGGGACGGTATGGGTCAGCACCTACACCAAGAACCTGCAGCGACAATTGCGCCGCGAAAGCGGGCGGGCCTGGCCGATGACGCGCGAGGACGGTTCGCCGCCGGTAGTCGTGCGCAAGGGCCGCGAAAACTATCTCTGCCTGCTCAATCTGGAGGATGCATTGCAAGGCGGTTTCGCCGGCCGCGCCGCCATCCTCGCACACCTCGTGGCGCGCTGGGCTGCCTATACGCAGGACGGGGACATGATCGGCGGCGACCTGCCCGGCTGGCTCGGGACCTTGTTTCGCAAACGCGGCATCGCGGCACTGACCGACCAGCGCGGCGAATGCGTCTATGCCGGCTGCCCGCACTACCGAAAGTGCTTCATCGAACGTAGTGCGCGCAATGCCGCGCAGGCCGATCTGGTTATTGCCAATCACGCCCTGGTGATGGTCAACGCAGCACGGGGCCGCGACGTGGCAAGCCGCCCTACGCGCATCGTCTTCGACGAGGGTCATCACGTCTTCGACGCTGCCGACAGCACCTTTTCCGCCGCGCTGACCGGGCAGGAAGCTATCGAACTAAGGCGCTGGATCATCGGGCCCGAACGCAATTCGCGCGGGCGCCGGAGGGGACTCGCCGCAAGGCTTGCCGATGTCGCGAGCTATGACGAGGCGGGCGGCGACGCGGTGGAAGCCGCAGTCGAGGCAGCGGAGGCGCTCCCTTCGGACGGCTGGCTGGGAAGACTCGCCGAAGGTGCGCCTTCGGGTCCGCTCGAGGCGCTTCTGGGCCAGGTTCGCGCCGTCACCTACGCCCGCGATGAAAGCGGGCAGGAAGCGGGCTACGGCATCGAGACCGAAACCGCGCAGCTTCCGGGCGAACTGGTGGAAGCGGCGGGCACAGCCGCGCAGGCGCTGGCACAAATTCGCCAGCCGCTACTGAAGCTTGCCGGACGGCTCGAAGCTGTAATGGAAGATGCGCCCGACTGGCTCGACGGACAGGGCCGCGCGCGGATCGAGGGTGCGCGCCATTCGCTCGCCTGGCGGATCGACCTCATCGCGGCATGGGAAGCGCTGCTGGGCCGGCTGGGCGGGCCCGCGGACGAGGAATTCGTCGACTGGTTGGCCGTCGACCGCAACGATGCGCGCGAATTCGATGTCGGGCTTTACCGGCATTGGCTCGACCCGATGAAACCTTTCGCCAAGATGGTCCTCGAACCCGCCCACGGTGTCATGCTGACCAGCGCAACGCTGACCGACCGCGACGAGAGCGGGCACGACTGGCCCCTTGCCATCGCCAAGAGCGGCGCGGCGCATCTCGATCTCGTGCCGAAAACCGCACAGGCCGACAGCCCGTTCGATTATGCGAGCCGCGCCGAAGTGCTGATCGTCACCGATATCAAACGCGGAGACATTCCCGCCCTGGCGGGTGCCTATGCCCGGCTTATCGAGGCAAGCGACGGCGGCGTCCTGGGCCTGTTCACTGCAATCCGCCGGATGCGTGCGGTTTACGGCCGGATTGCGGATCGCCTCGCCAGGGCCGGACTGCCGCTTTACGCGCAGCATGTCGATCCGATCGATACCGGCACGCTGACCGACATTTTCCGTGACGATGCGCGCGCCAGCCTGCTCGGCACGGATGCCCTGCGCGACGGAGTGGACGTGCCCGGGCGGTCCCTGCGCTGCGTGGTGATGGAAAGTGTGCCCTGGCCGCGCCCCACCATCCTGCATCGCGCCCGCCGCGCGGCCGCAGCCGAGGAGGCAGGGGGCGCGCAGAAATACGACGATCGCATCATTCGTGCACGGCTGGCACAGGCATTCGGGCGGTTGATCCGCAGCCGCGAGGATTTCGGGCATTTCATCGTTCTATCGCCAGCCTTTCCCAGCCGCCTGCTTTCCGCTTTCCCCGAAGGTACACCCGTCATACGCCTGACGCTTACGGAAGCTTTACAGCGCGTGACGAACGGTGTTGGAGAGCCCGCAGCGCAAGCCGCAGAAACGTCAACGGAGAACGAACGGCAGTGAAAATCCTGGGATTATTGCGTCATGCCAAGTCCGACTGGGGCGAAAGCGACAAGCGCGATTTCGACCGGGGCCTCAACCGCCGTGGTCGCAAGGGGGCCGAACTGATCGGGGCGCATATCCGCGATCACGGCGTGAAATGGGACAAGCTGCTCGCCAGCCCTGCGCAGCGGGTAAAGACGACCCTTGAAGAGGCCGACATCGGTCCCGAGCCGGAATGGGAGGACAGTCTCTATCTCGCCTCCACCGAAACGATCTGCGACGTGATCCGTGAACAGGGCGGTGATGCGGACCGTCTGCTGCTGGCAGGCCACAATCCGGGTTTCGGCGACATGGTTTTCGAACTGGTCTCCCCCCGAAACGAAAACGCGCTGTTCGACGAGGCCAAAGTCAAGTTTCCCACCGCCGCCTTTGCAGTATTCGAACTAGACATCGACGACTGGGCCGACCTGGCACCAGGTTGCGGCAAGCTGGTGCATTTCGCACGGCCACGCGATCTCGATCCGGAACTGGGTCCCGAGCACGGATAGGCAACACGTGGATTGCCGAAACTTCCCTTTCATTCTACGCGCATTCCGCTAATGCGAATACTTATCAGTAAGAGGAGCATCTCTATGCGTAAGATTTCCATCGTTACCGCGCTTGCCAGCGCAGCCATCACTCTCTCCGCTTGTTCGGGCGGGAATGAGGAAGCCACCGAGGACACAGTCGCCGAAGCTCCGGTGGCCGATTCTGCCGAGGCAGAGGCCCCGAACAGTGTGGCCGATGCCAACACCGCAACCGAGGAAGAGCTTGCCGGAATGGAAGGCATGTCCGCCGAACTCGCAGCAGCAATCGTTGCCGGCCAGCCCTATGAAAACGTCAGCGCCTTCAATGCCAAGCTCCTCGAAACGCTGAGCGAAGAAGAGGCGGCCACTGTGCGCGAAACGCTGTTCGTTCCGGTCAACCTCAACACTGCCAGCGAAGCCGACATCAAGTTGATCCCCGGCATGACCGACAAGATGGTCCACGAATTCCTCGAATATCGTCCCTATGAGGATATGGCCGAATTCGACCGCGAAATCGGCAAGTATGTCGACGAAGCCGAAGTCGCGCGCTTCCGCAGCTACGTCACTCTCTGACGCCACTGGATCACGATCCGCATCAACTCGATCGCGGCCAGGATACCCACGTGGATCCAGGCCGTGGTCGGGTCGAATGCCGACCAGACCCAATGCAGGAAGGTCAGCACCGCCGCCGGATAGACCAGCCGGTGCAGCGACTTCCATGATCGCTTGAGCATACGCATCGATAGATCGTTCGAGGTCACGGCCAGCGGCACGAACAGCGCCAAGGCCAGCCAGCCGACGAGGATGAAGTCCTGATCGAGCTCGGCGAGAACCAGCCCGAGCGATCCCTTCTTCCACAAATACATCACCGTATGCCCCGCCGCATAAGCGAAGCTGGCCACACCCAGATCGCGTCGACGCCGCATGAGCCAGATCGCCCATCCCTGCTTGCGAAAAAGCAATTTGATCGGCGTTACCGCAAGCGTCGCCATCAACAGCCACGCGGCCCAATCTCCGCTCTCCCCAATGGCATGGCCGTATCCATACTCGTCAGGCGTCATGAGCCAGCGCCAGCCGATCCAGAGCCCCGGCAGGGCAAGGACGAGCCAGAGAAATGGCCGGGATTTCAGGATCGATTTCAAGACGGCATCCAGCTTGGCACAGGCATCACCGCGCTATGGTAGGTCCGGCATCCTACCGCAAGACCCGCGGGCCGACGCCGCCTTCACCCCATTTGTCGCCGGCGTTGTAGAGCGCGCATTTCTTCAGGCTGAGGCAACCGCAGCCGATGCATCCATCGAGATCCTCACGCACCTTTTCGAGCGCGGCAATCTGCGCATCGATCCGCTGCCGCACCTCCCCGCTGATCTTCTTCCAGTCCGCTGCGTTAGGCGTGCTGTCAAGTTCAAATGTGTACGGGCGTTTCCGGCAACTTGGAGCAAACGCTCAATACACTGAATTTCTAACCTTAATTTTGGAGCGGGAGCAGCTAGCCACCTCTGGAGCATACTTAGGCAATAAGCAAAGGACACTTCGGGCAACCCCTCAGCCTTAGTTGACTGAGCATCATATCTCTATTCTGAACCCCAATGGTTGCCCTCACCCCTTTGGCGAGGGACTAAATTTTAGATCAACCTGCGCCAGGGCCGCGTCCAAAGCATGGTGATTTGACGAGCCTTCATTGGCCAAATGAGCGCGAAGTAAGCGGCCAAATACACTCATTCTGCGTCCAGAAGTTGGCTGATAGTCTGCATCCAACCACGTATCTCTCCATTTGGGTCAGACGCATCTAGGCGCTGTGGTGTCATCCGATGTAAGACTTGGCCATTCAATTGGCGCTTGGCGGCTTTTTCCTTTTCTTTTTTGCGTCCGGCTTCGAGATCTTCCCAGTCTATCTCACTTCCGCCAGCGATATGTACGGCTCTAGCCACCGTCATTGGGACATCTTCGAAATCTGCGAATATGTCATCCAGAGTCAACTCGATGCCGTTCGCTGCGTAGGCTTCAACGACCGCTTGCGGGTGCAGAAAGTTTTCCATTTCTCGCTTCGAGGTGGCGATCGCTTGGCACCCCTCGCGCTCATTCACTGTGTTCATGAACTCAGCGTATTTCGGCTCCGCCGGTGGCTCATTGTCGCGATCGCAAATGTGCAATTCGGGTCGATTGAGATGGTGCAGGCGAGAAGCCCAAAGAGCTAAGTTGCTTCCGCCAAGAGGGACAAAAATGACCTCCCCTTCTAGCTCCAAGTTTTCTAGATTTGGCACCGCCTCTCCGCCCGCGAGGAGCATTCGAGCCATGCCTTTCAGAAACTCGATGTCATGCGGTCCTTCGACGCCCAGGAAAAGCCGAACACTATGATCTGGAAGGACCCCAAGTGAGCGGGCAATCTGAGCACTTGTTTCCGCCCCTCCTTGGGTGATCGATCGGAGTTCACCTTCACCTTTCTCAAGGAAACGGAGTGAGGTTTCGGGTAGGCAACGAGCCAACATCGGGGTGTGCGTTGTCACCAGGACTTGCTTGCCGGGACCAGAAGATAGGTCACGCAAGGCGTTTAATAGAAGCCGTTGATTTCGTGGGTGCTGGCTCGTTTCAGGTTCTTCGATTGCGTAGATAATTGATGCACTGCTTGTCTCCAACGATGCTCGTTCGGCTTTGGCGCGAAAGAAGTTTAGGAGAACAAGCCGCTTCACTCCGCTTCCACGTTTGTTGAGCGGAATTCCATGGTCACCCGTGATGCTAGTCTGAAAAAGGGTCTCCCACTTTTTGGTCGTAACGATGGGGTCAAGCGTCTCCGCAATACTTGGGTCCATTTCGCGAAGCTTTTCGACGGTGGCACCCGCGATCTTGGAAACTTCCGTCTCAACGTACTCCTTTACTTCCTGCAACTTATCTTCGACAGCCCTGACCGCCTCACGTATCGCAGCTTTCAGCGGGTCCTGTGCTTCATCGTCCTGATCCGTGCTCGCGCGATCAGATTTGAAAAGTGCATATGTTGGAAGATAGGTGGCCAACGCGGACCAGACTTGTTTCCCACCCTCAGCGTTCAGTTGCACAGCTGTCGGAAGCAATTTCAAATCTTCACATGCTTCCCACAGTGCCGCTCTTATCGGCGAATTCGCCTGCTTGTTCACCCCGTCTAGATCGACGTCGAGTTCATTTGCGCGAGCGATAAGCTCAGCCTTTTTCAATGCCAAGAGATCGGAAAATCCATCTGCTGAAGGATGCATGGCTAGCGCATCAACAGAAGTCAGTTTTGGAGTGACCAGACTTCCATTGTATGTTTTTCTTATAGCTAGACGACCATCGTTGTTGAGCAGAAATTCAGACACGAGATTTGTTTCATAATCAGTGTCCAAAATGACATCTTGGAGACTATCGAACTCGCAAGTGATGCGCACATTCGTTGGGTCGCCAGTCTTACAAGCGTCGTCTCGATCAAGTTTTGCGACCTCAAAGAAGATCGCGAGAGCATCCATTATGGCGGATTTGCCAACGTCATTCCGCCCCACAAGAGCTGTAAGATTCTCAATGTCGATGCTGATCGGCTCACGATAGCAACGAAAATTCTCAATTGTGACCTTTGCAAGCTCCACGATATTCCCCGACAGCCAGAACAAGCTTCTACTATCTTCTCAGCCTAGCATCTTGCTGAAGTTTTGAAATTGAATGTTGGTCTCCAAAATGGCGCGTTGGCATTTTTTCAACTGTCGCTTACGAGCGTTGTAAATGGCTCAAGGAAAGAACATTTTAGGGCAAGCTGGGGGCACGGCTGCTGCGAAAAACGCAACCCCGCTGGCGCAGGCTCAGCAGATTGATTTCGCGCTTCACACTTTAGGCTGGAAGGCTTTTCAAGACTTGGCTGTGGCGGTCGCTGCCGAGGTGCTCGAACGCCCAGTGCAAACCTTTCTGCCTTCTCAAGATGGCGGGAGAGACGGCGCGTTCTGGGGCACATGGCCGGGGGCACCTGATGTACCGGAAGCCAAATCAACTATTCAATGCAAATTCACTGGAAAACCGAGTAAGACGCTCAAGCTGAGCGACATTTCGGGCGAACTCTCCAAAATCGACTCGCTGAAGTGTCGTGGGCTGGCCCACGATTACGTATTGCTGACCAATGCTGGAGTTTCGGGCCAAGCTGAAGGGGAAATGGTTTCAGCCATTGAGGCAGCGGGCGCTACGCGAGCTAGGGTGTTAGGAAGAGATTGGCTGACCGAAGAAATCAGATCACGCCCTCGGCTACGCATGATGGTGCCGCGGCTCTATGGTCTTGGGGATCTTTCTCAGATAATTGACGAACGCGCGTACACTCAGGCTAGATTTATCCTAAGCTCAATGGGCGATGATCTGGCAGCGTTTGTTACTACAGCGGCGCATCGACAGAGCGTTGAGGCATTGCAAAAGCATCGTTTTGTTTTGCTATTGGGTGATCCTGCTAGCGGCAAATCCACGATCGGGGCCAGTTTAGCCGTGGGTGCCCTCGACGATGGTGCGATTGGCACCGTTCGGATTTCTGACGGGCCAGGGTTTGAGCAGCACTGGAATCCGAATGAACCTTCTCAGTTCTTTTGGATCGACGACGCTTTTGGCGAAACGCAGTATCAGCGTTCCAGGGTCGATAGCTGGAATAGCCGACTAAAAATGATGCACGCTGCAGTGAAGTCAGGAGCGAGGGTGCTTATGACCTCCCGCACCTACATCTGGAATTCTGCGAAGTTTGACCTGAAACTTGGCGAATTTCCACTCCTATCGAACAGCCAAGTCATCATCGATGTCCAAGGTCTGACTGATTTAGAGAGAGCGCAGATCCTCTACAATCACATAAGACTGGGCGAACAGCCGATCTCGCTCAAAAGAAAGTTGAAGCCCTTTTTACCCTCTGTGGCGACGAATACGAACTTCCTCCCGGAAACCGCTCGCCGCCTTGCTTCACCGTATTTCACGGGAAAGTTGTCGGTAAGTCGCGACGGGTTATCGGACTTTTTCGAAAGGCCGATCGAGTTCTTACGAGATGTGCTGATAGGATTAGCCGAGCCCGAACGCGCTGCCGTCGCTTTGATCTTTCTTCATGGCCCTACAGGCGTACCATCTCCTATTGCCAATTCTACTGAACTAACGACGGTCTACCGGCTTACGGGCGTCCCGCTCGCTGACGTCGCAAGAGCAATGGAGGCCTTGCGAGGAAGCCTAACCCTACTTGTCGAGGCACCCGACGGTCCACGTTGGGTTTTCAAACATCCCACTGTCGCCGACGCTTTTGCCGAAATAGTGTCTGGATCGCCGGAAATGATTGAATTGTATGTCCGTGGAGCAAAATTAGAGAAGCTTCTGAGCGAAGTTGTGTGCGGGACAACGCAGTTGCCTGGCGCCAGCGTTCATATACCCCGAAGCCTGTACGATACTCTGATTGATCGGATGCAGGAGAGAGAACTCTCAGATCGTGATCTACTGCGTTTCGCGGCGCATCGTGGAGATGATAGTTTCCTGGAACGCTACTTTGGACGCTTGGAAGACCCGCTAGCAATAGCCGAACGCATCAATTCTGATATGTATTTCAGCGCAGAACTTGATTTCGTCGCAAAGGCGCATGCTAGAGGCCTGGCCGATCAGGGACTGCGTGCCGCTACCGTCGAGCGAGTGACGGAGCTTTGCCTAAATTGGGCGGACGCTACCCCCTTCAAGGACGAAATGGTTCAGGGCCTATTTGAGGCTAAGGAATTGCACGACCTCTCAATCCGGTTCCGCCATGAGATTGTCAATGAGTATGGACTGGAACCACAGGAGTGGGATGAGAGGTTATTGACCGGCGATCGTGCTCGACATCTCCAAGATCTAAAGGAGGCCATCCAGGGGTTCGCTGCATTCGGTCAGAATGACGCTGAACTCTTAGATGAATGCGCAGCTGCCGAGGTGGCCATTGATGACTATGCAGCAACGCTCGATGATGACGATGAACCAGACACTCCCAGTGCACCTGCCAGCGCGTCGAAACTCAGCCCGACAGAGCAACTTTCTGTAATTTTTGAGGATGTTGATGATTGAAATTGGAAATGGTTTGTCGCGAAAAGCCGCTTTGCGACGCCACTGGTCCATGCGATAGGGGACCGATGTCAACACCCGCAGTCATTGTCGAACTTGTCGAGCGCTTTCGACTTCATAAGGAAGCGTATCAAGCAAGCTCATACAACGAGACGCAAGTCCGGCGCGAGTTCATCGATCCATTTTTCAAGGCTCTGGGTTGGGACATAGATAACGAGCAAGGCTACGCCGAAGCCTACAAGGATGTTGTGCACGAAGATGCCGTAAAGATCGGTGGAAACACTAAGGCCCCCGACTATGCTTTCCGTGTCGGGGGAACTCGGAAATTCTTCCTCGAAGCCAAAAAACCCGCGGTCAATATCAAGCAAGACGTCGGTCCCGCCTTTCAATTGAGACGGTATGCTTGGAGCGCAAAATTACCACTCTCCATCCTCACTGACTTCGAGGAACTCGCTGTCTACGATTGCCGGGTCAAACCAGAGAAAACTGACAAGGCTAGCGTAGCGCGCACCGCGTACTACACCTTCGACGATTACGTCGAAAAATGGGATGAAATCGCTGCAATCTTCTCTCGTGAAGCAGTCCTGAAAGGTTCTTTCGATAAGTATGCGACCGACAATCGACGCAAACGGGGTACGGCGGAAGTCGATGACGCATTTCTTGAAGAAATCGAAGGATGGAGGGCCGCGCTAGCTCGGAACATCGCACTTCGAAACCGCCAGCTGGATGTGCGAGAGCTGAACGCTGCCGTTCAAAGAATTATTGATCGAGTTGTGTTTCTGCGGATCGCTGAAGATAGAGGCATCGAAAAGTACGGACAACTTCAGAAGCTTTCTACAGAAAAGGAAATTTACGGTAGTCTGACCGCGCTCTTCCTCAAGGCGGATGACCGTTACAATTCAGGACTATTTCATTTCAATAAGGGCGATGGCTCGGCTGAGACCTTGGACACCTTTACGCTCGATCTTACGATCGACGATAAGGTTCTTAAGCCAATATTGAAGAGCCTCTATTACCCGGAGAGCCCATACGAGTTCTCGGTTCTCCCGGCTGATATTCTAGGTCAAGTCTATGAGCGCTTTCTAGGCAAGGTCATCAGGCTTGCTGGTTCTCGAGCGATCATCGAAGAAAAGCCGGAGGTGAAGAAGGCCGGGGGGGTTTACTACACACCAGCATACATCGTCGATTACATAGTCAAAAACACCTTGGGGAAATTACTTGAAGGGAAGACACCCGCGCAGGCTTCGGGTGAGGATAAGCGTACGAAAAACCCGGCGCCCGTTCGTGTTATTGATCCCGCTTGTGGCTCAGGCTCGTTCCTGATCGGCGCCTATCAATATCTGTTGGATTGGTATCGCGATGCATACGTTTCCGACGACCCTGCCAAATACACATCGGGCAAAGAGCCGAAGCTGCTTGAAGTCGGAAAAGATGATTGGCGCCTAACGATTGCAGAACGCAGACGGATACTGCTGACCCACATTTTCGGAGTGGATATCGACACGCAGGCCGTCGAGGTGACAAAGCTCTCGCTTCTCTTGAAAGTGCTTGAGGGTGAAACTGCAGATGCCATGGCAAGGCAGATGGATTTCTTTAGAATACGGGCGCTTCCAGATTTGGGCCAGAACATCAGATGCGGCAATTCGCTCATAGGAAGTGACTTTTACAAAACTTACTCATACTCGCTCTTCTCGGACGATGATCACATTGCGATGAATGTGTTCGATTGGGAAATTGAATTCCCTTTCCTAGCCGATACTAAGGGGTTTGACTGCGTCATCGGAAACCCACCGTACCTCTTCTCTGCTGGAAAGGATCAAGCTCTATATTATCAGAAACGATACCAGCTCTCAGAGTACCAAACAGATTTTTATGTTTACTTTATTGAAAAGGGGACTCACTTACTTAAACCTGACGGCATCTTGGCCTACATTGTCCCGGATTCTTGGCTAAACTCTGCCAATTTTTCACGCGTGCGACACAGCTTGCTGAACGAGTGGTCGACCGCTGAACTCAGCATTTTCGAATACAAGGTGTTCCGCGATGCCAACATCGAGAACACTGTATTTTTCACTCGCAATGCTAAGCCATCGAAGAAGCTCGACATTGTGAGATTCACATCACCTACAGAGTTTGAGACCATGAGCACATTAGATGTCGCTGACATCAATCGCCTCGGTCTAATCAATCCTCGCTACGACAAACGCGCTGAGCGCATCATCTCTCGCCTTGACGAAAAATTCGCCAACTTTGGGAGTTTAGTGCGGCTGAATCGCGGCCTACATGCATATCGCACAGATGGATATGGTTCTAGTGCGTTCGGAAAAGGCCCCCAAACGAAACGCGATAAAACCGAAAGATCCTATCATGCCGACACACGTCTAAATAAGACTTATCTCCCTGAGGTAAGAGGGCGTGACGTATTTTGGCTCAACCATCGCTACTCAGGCCAATTCGTCTCTTACGGTGATTGGTTGGCAGAACCTCGCGATCCAGACTTCATGAAAAAACCAAAGGCCGTTTTTAGGAAGACCCTAGGTCCCATTCTTTCCGCCGCTTTCATCGAAGAACCTGCCGCGATCGATCAGGCTTTATACATAGCTATTAGTAAGAGCGACGACACGGAAGCCCTGATGACAGCGCTTGGCGTGCTCACAAGTCCGCTGGGTGCATGGTATCTGCGAACGAAGTACGCCATCTATGACAAGCTGCATCCGTGGTACACCAAAAAGCAGTTGGAGGAATTTCCCATGATTCCAAGTTCGGCAAAGATTGCCGGATTGGTTTCGGATCTGACGGCGGTGAATAGCGAGGAAGTCGCGGCAAAGCTTGAGTCCGACAAGCGGCGACTTCGGCTCAAGCAAACCATTTTGAGAGACAAGGTATGGGAACTTGTGGCATCCGCTTATGGGCTGTCCGACAAAGAACGATCCTTCATTGCTGCCAATGGTTGATATTCTCGTTTATCAATCGAGACATTTCTCAGAGGTGGAGAAACTTTGGGCGAAAGTTTTTCCAGGCGATCCTCCTTGGAACCATGCCGAGAATGCAATTCCAGAGAAGCTGAGGGTACAGCCAGAACTGTTTTTGGTCGCCGAGGTTAAAGGTAATATCGTTGGAACCGCCATGGCGGGTTACGACGGTCACAGAGGTTGGCTGTATACGATCGCCGTCGAACCATCTCATCAGCGTCGTGGTATTGGATCACGACTTTTGAAAGCGGCTGAGAGAAAGCTCCTTCAGATGGGGTGCAAGAAAATAAATCTGCAAATCAGGGCCGATAATGACGCTGTCAGCGAGTTTTATCGCTGCCACGGCTATGCAACGGAAGAGCGCATTAGCATGGGAAAACGTGTCTTCGACCAAACCTAGTTCAATCTCTTTTTGGTGTGAGATTGTGCTCGATGATCTTGCCGACGTGGCGTGTCGCGATAAGAGAACTGCGATCATCGAAATGTGCGTACCGTGCCGTGGTGCCGACATCTCGATGACCAAGCAGTTCGCCGATCATCGGAAGGGTCTCGGCTGAACGCGCAGCTAGGCTAGCATAGTTGTGCCGAAGGTCGTGCAATCTCAAATCCTCGATGCCCGCTTCCACCCTCAGCATGCGCCAGAACCAATCGATTGCAGAGACGGGCAGCACATCGAACTGGAAGACGCGCTCATGGCCCCTTCTGCGCGGCAAGCGATCAATCACTGCCCTCGCCTCTTTACCAAGCCATATGACACGTGGCCCAGTCTTTGTATCGGTCAGCTTAAGCTTGCGCCCCTGAACCTCGCCCCAAGTGAGATTGAGAATTTCACCGCGCCGACATCCAGTCAAAGCGAGAAGCGAAATGACCGCCACCTCATTGGGTTTGTCGGCTCGATGCTGTGACAAGGCTTCTCCAAGACGGGCCATCTCGGCTTGGCTCAGAAAGCGTTCGATCTTCCGCCCCTTGTTGCGCTTGACGCCACGAAAGGGGTTTGAGTGCTCTGGGAGATAGCCCCATGCCTCCGCCTTGCCGAACATCGCCTTTAGGATTTCCATAGCGCGGTTTGCAGCGCCCGGTCCTGCCGTGCGTGTTAACATTGCATGCCAGCGCACAGCATCAGCATGGCTGATCTCGTCGATGAACTTTCCGGCGAATGCATGTTCCAAGTGCGTTCGACGGTAGATGTCATGTATCTCAAGGGTGGATGGCTTCCAGGCCGGAGCTGCAACCTCCCAATAGTGCCGAAGAAAGGCAGCATAGGTCGGCGTCTTCTTGCCGCGTTGTTTCCTGTCTGCCGGGTTCTGGCCCAGTTCGATCCTCAAGATGAGGCGACGCGCAACATCCTTGGCGATCCGCTCGGTTAGGATAGCCGCATCGCCTATGGTGATGAGCCTCTGCTTGCCGCCCATTGTGCGCTGAAGAACGTAGCTCTTCCTGCCGGACGGGTGGATGCGCTCGCCAAATCCGGGAAGGACGTAATCGAATTTCGTGCGGCGCTTTCCGGCATCGCCCGGAACGATGCGCGCCAGCTCCTCGGCAAGGATACGCTTGAGATCATAGCTGGTCATGCGGTCATCCCCATTGAGCTTGCGAGGCTGGAACAGATGCGGTCAGCGCTTTCCGAAATCACCTCGTCAGCAAGGTGCGCGTATCGTGCCGTCGTTTCAGGAAGCGCATGGCCGAGTAGCTTGCCGATGGTCGCAAGCGGTATGCCTTTCGCTATGGCCACCGAAGCAAAGCTGTGGCGGAGATCATGCAGGCGCACATCGGGCAAGGCTGCCTTGCGCCTGATCTTCTCCCAGTGCTGGCCTAGGTTGATCGGCACCTCGCGATACATTGCCGGGAACACGAGCTGATCGTCTCCGCGCCGTTGCAGCCCATCGAGCACAGCGATTGCCTGCGGGTTGAGGTAGATCGTCTTCGGCCCCGTCTTGCTATCAGGCAACGCAAGGCGGGGCAACTCGACATAGCGCCAGCGCAGGGTCGCAATCTCTGAAACCCGTGCACCGGTATAGATCAGCAACAGCAAGGCTGGGACCACGAACGCATTGGCACCATTGTGCTCTGCCAGCACCTTGCCGAGCCTTCGATATTCATCGGCCGACAGATAGCGTTCCGGCAGGTCCCGCTTGAAACGAGAGACACCGCGACACGGGTTGGTGTTCTTCTCGCGATAGCCGAGCTTCTCGGCATATTGCATCATAACCGACAGGACCGGGATGCTGCGATTAAAGGCTCCTCCCACGTCAGCCATGCTGTCTCGCCAGCGATTGATGTCGGCCCGTTCAATCGCATCGACCGAGAGTGCCCCAAACCGTGGTATCAGCCGTTTGTCGATGTAAGCCCGAGATGCATCGCGCGTGGAAGGCTTC
>NZ_JBSXNU010000017.1:0-2795 GCF_056857815.1 Qipengyuania sp. B-5
ATGGATGCTCGCTCTCTTGGTCCAGAACCAGGCGGACTGCCCGCTCGCGAACTTCCGGTGCAAACTTGTTCGTCGTCTTGCTCATCGTAGACCCTTCCTCTCAGGAGTTAGGGCCTCCGACAATCCCGGGGCGGTTCACTTCGTGCTCCTCAACTTGGCTTGCCATTGCCTCATGCATGGCAACATAGTCATTCATAAATCCTGCCAGAACCTGACCATTTCGACTGCCCCTAGACCGACAAACTGCATCAAAACGGGCCTTTAGCCCTTCAGGCACGTAAAAGCCCACCAATACTTCATGATCCCAAACGACATATTCTTCATAGATTTCCATAGAAAATTCCTTTCAATTCATACACTTTCACCCGAAACTTTCTCTTCGGGCTTTGTATTTAGGGGATTGAAAGGCAACGATCGAAGTTTCCCGGACCCAGACAGGAAATAGGGTTCGTTGTTTAATCGGGTGGTCCCGAACGTGGCTATTTGGCCGTTCCGAGAAGCCAAAAAGGATATACAAACTCTATACAACAGAGTTCCATGTATTCTAAGACATTGACATATTTGACATAAAACACCGGATAATTGTCCTCCGAAGGCAGAGGCCACAGGTTCGAATCCTGTCGGGTGCGCCAAACCTCCAAAATCCACTGAATCAGAGCATCTTAAGGACGCTCTGCCGTTGTCGTGTGACACAAGTGTGTTGCACACGAACCCTCCTACCCATGATCTAACCGACTGTCCTCATGAGGATTTCTCGAATTCTGGGTGTCGCACAACTGTGTATCACAAGCGGCTGTCCGGACTTTGGCGTCGCGAGGGCATCTACCAGTTCAGAGTTCGAGTCCCGGCAGACCTCGTCCGCATCGTCGGGAAGACACATGTCAATCGATCTCTGGGCACAGCGTCATACCGTGATGCTCTCGCTAAAGGTCGCGCCATCGCGTTCGACATCGCCGAGATGTTTGAGGCTTCGAGACAGACCGGCATACCGACCCTGCCTCGGCCAATCGAGCAGCGTGGAACCGAAGCACCTATCACGATTGCCGAGTTGTCCGGTGGACTGACGATCTTCGAGGCGTGGAATCGATACCTCGCTGACCCCGGTAGTTCTCGCACGCGAAAGACGGCGATGGCCTACGAGACGGTCAGGAATCTCGTCGTTGCCATACTCGGGAAAGATCGGCTCGTAGCTGACATTACCCGACAGGACTGTCGAAGGGTCTTGGAGACCTTGCAACAGCTTCCCTCGAATTACGAGAAGCGTTGGCCAGATACCTCCCCCGGTGTCCCGCGTCAGCACCTATGGCACAGATTTGAGGTTGTGATTTAAGGAGGATTTGGGCTTCGTCGTAGTGACGAAGGAACGAAGATGAAGCCCAAATCCTCAAAGCCCAAATTGCCTGCCGAGCAGGTCGTAAAGGATATCCGCCGCAAGACCCGGCGGCACTTCTCTGCCGAGGACAAGATCAGGATCGTCCTTGATGGCCTGCGCGGCGATGACTCCATTGCCGAGCTGTGCCGCCGCGAAGGGATTGCGCAGAGCCTGTATTACACCTGGTCCAAGGAGTTCATGGAGGCCGGCAAGCGCAGGCTTGCTGGCGATACAGCCCGTGCTGCTACCACCGACGAGGTAAAGGATCTGCGCCGTGAAGCGCGCGATCTGAAGGAATGCGTGGCGGACCTGACGCTGGAGAACCGTCTGCTCAAAAAAAGCATGATCGCGGATGGGGGAGACGACGAATGAGGTATCCCGCATCCGAGAAGCTGGAGATCATCAGGATCGTCGAGCAGTCGCACCTGCCCGCCAAGCGTACGCTGGACCAGCTCGGCGTGGCACGGCGGACCTTCTATCGCTGGTATGACCGCTACCTCGAAGGTGGGCCGGAGGCGCTCCAGGACCGTCCTTCAGCGCCGAGCCGGGTGTGGAACCGTATTGGGCCCGAGGTGCAGGACCAGATCGTCGAGATGGCTCTGGAGCAGACCGATCTCAGTCCCCGCGAGCTGGCGGTGCGCTTCACCGACGAGAAGCGCTACTTCGTGTCCGAAGCCACGGTTTACCGGCTGCTGAAGGCCCATGATCTGATCACCAGCCCGGCCTACACGGTGATCAAGGCGGCAGAGGCGTTCCACACGCAGACCTCTCGACCCAATGAGATGTGGCAGACGGATTTTACCTACTTCAAGATCATCGGATGGGGCTGGGTCTATCTCTCGACCGTGCTCGACGATTACTCACGCTACATCATCGCCTGGAAGCTCTGCACCACCATGCGAGCCGAGGACGTCACTGACACGCTCGATATGGCGCTGGCAGCTTCAGGCTGCAACCACGCCAACGTGCTGCACAGGCCCCGCCTGCTGTCGGACAATGGCCCCAGCTACATTGCCGGGGAACTAGCCGAATACATCGAGGCAAACAGGATGAGCCATGTGCGCGGCGCTCCCTTCCATCCGCAGACGCAGGGCAAGATCGAACGCTGGCACCAGACCCTGAAGAACCGCGTGCTGCTGGAAAACTACTTTCTGCCCGGCGATCTCCAACAGCAGATCGAGGCCTTCGTCGAGCATTACAACCACCAGCGCTACCACGAGAGCCTCGACAATGTGACACCCGCCGATGCCTACTTCGGCAGGGCTGCCGCCATCATCGAACGAAGAGAAAGGATCAAGCGAAAGACACTCGAACATCGGCGCTTGCAACACTGCAAGCTCGCCGCCTAAACATCAATCCGAGACGAGGCCCACACTCCGCTGATCTACGCCACGAGTTGTGCCAAATGTTCTGACGACGGACA
>NZ_JBSXNU010000018.1:0-26343 GCF_056857815.1 Qipengyuania sp. B-5
GCATTGAGCGGTGCTTCGCCAAGCTCAAATGCTCGCGCCGCCTCGCAACCCGATACGACAAAACCTCAGCAAGCTATCTCGGCTTCATACATATCGCCGCCGCCCGCCTCTGGACCAATCAGTTTGTCAACAGGGCCTAGCAACTGGTCCTTGTCCCGCGACTGCGGGCATATGTTCGTCAAAATCCCACCACAATTCTCGGTCGCTGATTTCGTGCGCCAGGCCAAGGGGCGCTCCTCGCGCAAAATCCAGCAGGAGTTCGAAAACATGCGCAAGCGCTACTCGGAACAGCGCTTTTGACAACGCGATTACCTCTCGACCACCTCCGGCAACTTCACCCAATGACATCTTCAAGCGCTATTTTGACCGGCGTACCCACAAAAATGGCTTCAGCCCCTCCGCTTGAAGCTACGGGCGTCAGCCGGTCAGTCATTCAGAGCGGACTACTGAGCGTGACCACGGTTGCCGGCCATTTCGATCCCCCAGCAACGACTGCTGAATCGCTGTCATCCCGAGGTAAGGAACATAATTTGAAATGCTTTATTATAATCAGTAAGATCTTCCCTGGGTTCGGATCGCGAAAGAACGTTTAGGCCAATTATCTGACCAAGAGCCATAGTAGCAATTCGACGTGCATCGACTTCGCTTTTTCCAAGTTCGATGTAGGCATCTGCAATTAACCGAATCCGTTCTTGATCGACACGTTGGGTTGTTTTTGATGCCGCTTCAGAAACCCGGGCCCATTCTTGCAGGGCCCGCTCAACCGGTCCACCAGGGACATCGTACCTTTGATTAAATGCTAAACTGAAAAAATATCTTAGACGATCAATAGGATCGCTGAAACTGCGATTGGCGGCACGACCAATTATCCTTGTTGCAGTTTCGTACCAATATGAGAGGGCATCATTCAAAAGTGCGTCTCTTCCTTTAAAATGCCAATAAAAACTACCCTTTGTAACATTTAAATCTTTAGCAAGGGATTCTATTTGAATATTAGCGACACCCACCTCGCCAATGGTTTTGAGGGTGTGTTTTAGCCATGCGTCCTTCGATAGTTGCTTAGAATCGCCACTCTTACCCTTATCGTTAAGCATATATGTCCCAATATCTAATCTCGTGCCCAGCCAAGGTTGCATGATATCCGCTGGTTCGATAGGTAAGATTACACCCAAAACGCGTTTTCGTGCAGGAGATAAACTTTAAAGCAACGCGTCGACTCACCCCACTTTGCGACGACTGCGACGAAGTCCGGTGCATTTCTAGTATTGCGCAGAATGAGCTAAGATTGCGTGAACAAGTGAATTGTTGAGGTCCGCCCGATTTGGGGCCCAGATCCCCTGTATGGTTGAGATGAGAGTAACCACTCGGCGAAGAGGGGGCACTTGCGCAATTTTTCCCATATGGTCCTTTCTGAGGCTCGAAGTTGCCGTTCTGCCTTTGTGTACCCAGTCTGTTTCAATATCCGACGGCTTTTGATCAGCTCACGAGGTCGCCTTGCCAGAGCTATGGGCAACATGGGGGCTGGCAACGGTTGGCCACTGATAGCCCGGTTGGTTTATTGGGTCCACGTGAGATAAATCAAGACGAAACGAGCTCGTTGGCGGCATACTATCGAATCGCAGGAGACTTGAAACGACTCCTGGAAACACCAACGCAATTTTTTGGAGGGATCACGCCCCGCCTTTTGTGATCATCTTTCATGAAGGTAGCTGACGAGACCCCCGGCTGTCCCCCAGTTGGGATTAGAGCCATTCGGTTGCTTATACTCCTACCGAACCTTGGACCACGCGGGCCTGGAGTTTTCCACCTGGCTCAGGTCCGGTGGGTTGGTCGCACCGGCTGAGTTTGGCAGCAAGATCGGAGGGATATTCCAGATCGCGCTGTGCGGTCGCTCTTCGTCGTAGTGTCTACGTTACGCCTCCAGCTTTTCGCAAGCACCTTGCACAGCCTTCGCTGGTTTCCGGCCTCGTCGTGGTTGAGGATGCGGTCGCCCCCGCTCAGGAGCCCAGGCTCGAACGGCTTATCGATGCGGCACCGCTCTCGCCCAGCAACAGGAAGCGGTGCGCGTTCAAGCATTCACCCGTTGCTTGCTGTTGAACGCTTCGATGAACACGTTATCTGCGGGCTTACCAGGGCGAAAGAAGTCCAAGGTAACACCGCGCTGGTAAGCCCTCCGATCCATGTCTCGCGAGATGAACTCGCTGCCATTGTCCACCCGTATCGTCTTTGGATAGTCGATCTTCTGGCAAGCCTTTTCAGGCGTTGCGACCACATCTTCCCCCGGTAGCTGAACCGCGGATCGATCACAGGTGACAGACGCGAAAACGTGTCGACTACCGTCAGGATGCGCAGTTTGCGACCAGTCGCAAGCTGGTTTTGAACAAAGAACATCGCCCACACATCGTTCGGCCGGATCGCCATCGATCGATCCTCCCGCAGCTTGGCCTTCACCCGACGCTTGGACCTCTCGTTCCTGAGCTGAAGACTTAACTCCTTGTAAAGGCGATAGGCCTTCTTCATGTTCACGCCCCAACCGTGGTGGCGAAGAATGTAGTACACGCGCCGATAGCCGTAGCGGACATGCGTCTCGCAGGTCTCCCTGATACGCTCCTTCAAAAAATGACGGATCGTTGCGGCGGAACCAGTAGTGATAGGTCGAAGGATCGAAGTGCAGTATGGCACATGCTCTGCGGATCGTCACCTGCAAGTCCTGCCGAACCTCGTCGTTGATCTCGCGCTCTCGATCCGGCCTCAGAGCTTACGCTTGATGACATCCTGATGCATCGCACGATAGAGCGTCAGGTCTGAGACGATCTGCTTCAGCTGCCGATTCTCGTCCTTGACCTCGCGCAGCCTCCGCACCTCCGACGGCAAAAGTCCGGCGTACTTCTTCTTCCAATTGAAGTACGTCGTCCGGCTTATTCCGCCTTGCGGCAGATCTCCGCCACCGGCGTCCCTTCCTCACCCTGCTTGATGACGAACGCCTTCTGCGCGTCCGTCAACTCCGATGCCTTCATGCCATAACTCCTCGGCCAGCCAAGGATATCTACGGCAGAAAAGTCTAACCGCGAATGGTCCAGGATTCAGGTGGCAGAGTAGCCCGTGCCTGGATCGAGCCGCTGCCTTGGGCGAGGACTACAATCGGGAGAGAACGCAACTGTTCTGGTGTACGCAAATCCGGCGGCGTTCGGCGCAGAACTGATAACGCAACAGCTATTCCCGCAACGCCCAACTGGCTCCGCTAAGGCGCCCAACACTTCAACCGAACACATGCGCAACGAAGCGGTTTGACTTTGATTTTTTCCCGAGCAAATTTTGGGAGCTACGTTAATCAGCATCCGGTGTATCAAATGCCGAGACAACCGTTGCGCGGCCAACCGCGTTATCGGACGGATTCAAACGAGCCAGGTTGAGTGCAGGTCAACGGGCCGACCGGCCCCGGGTATCCGGGGATCAGCCATTTCATGCTCGCCACCGGAATATGTCGCTTCGACCATTTCTTGGTTGAGGCTTTCGTTCACCTTCGCCCCATTCAACACCTTTGCGTTCAATTATAATTATCCCTAATACTTTGATATCAGTCATCGATTGGGAGAAAACGATGTAGCCATTCACAATAGTCGTCGTGAGTTTTCACTTTTTCTCACCTCTCAGAACCGATATGAGATTCTTCAGCGGCGTCTCAGAGTCAACCAGCGCCTCGACCGCGACTTCTGCCCTTGCCTCCACTAGCTTAAGGCCTTGGACGTAGTCTTTCATCGCATTTACACAGTCGAGTGCGATGACCTTACCCCGTTTTAGGTAGATCACCGAAAAGCTTCGTTTGAACGGATCACCGCGTAGAACGGTCTTGTCATGGCCTGCAGATAGGCCAGCCGTCTGTAGCCTCAAGTCGTATTGATTGGACCAAAACCAAGGGGTCGCTAAATAAGGAACTTGGCTTCCGCACAGGTTTTTCGCAACTGTATTTGCCATCCCACCGGCGTTTTGCACACTCTCAATCCGGATCATCTTACCATCGGCAAAACTGTTGGCTTGAAGGGCGACATCGCCGATGGCGTGGACATGCGGCAGACTTGTACGGCAATACTCGTCGACGGCCACGCCATTAGGCGTATCGGCGCCAGCTGCGGAAAGTTGCTCGACGACGGGAACAATGCCTATGCCGACGATGACCATGTCGCAGTGGATAACTTCACCATTATCCAACTTCACGCCGGTGGCTTTGGTACCATCCCCTTGAATGCAGTCGACCACTGTATTGAGTCGAACCTGCACACCGTGCACTCTGTGCTGTGCCTCGAAGAACCGGGAAATCGCTTCGCACGCGACGCGGGCCAATACGCGTTCCATTGCTTCGAGTAACACGACAGTGCAGCCAAGTTTGCGTAGCACGGCTGCCGCTTCTAGTCCGATATAGCCGCCGCCGATCACCACGACCCGCCTCGCTCCGTTACCGAGTTGGCCCGTGATTGCGTCAACATCCCCCTTGTCGCGCACGGAGTGGATGCCTTGGAGGTCAGCGCCTTCGCAAGTTAGCTTGCGTGGTGAGCCGCCCGCGGCCCACACCAACTCTCCATAACCAAACGTTCGGCCATCCTGCAACGCAACGGTGCGAGCATCGGCATCAACCGCGACGACTTCACTACCAAGCATCAGGCGCACCTGCTTGTCTTTCCAAAAGCTGACGGGGCGAATCAGGATGCGTTCGAACTCTTTCTCACGCGCGAGATATTCCTTAGATAGAGGTGGTCGTTCGTAGGGTGGTTCTTTGTCTCGCCCCAACATGGCTATGGTGCCTTCAAAGCCATTCTGGCGGAGCGCCAGCGCAGTCTGGGCGCCACCGTGCCCAGTACCAACAATCAGCACGTCGAAACGATCAATCAACGCCGGTCCTCCTCAATGATTGGGACGCTCGATCCCGTCTGATGCTCAAATTTCGGCATCTGGCAAAACAGCCGAGAAGTCTCGGTGCAATTGCCGGAGCTGTGGGGCTCGTCGTTTCGGTCATAGTTCATGGATGGGGCGCTTTCTGGTATTACCAGCCCCGCCTGGTCCGGACATGTAGCGCCCCTACAGCAATCACGGCAATGCGTGAGTAGACCGCCTACTCCAATGACGTGACCCCAATCGAGGTGATGCTGGAGAGTACAGCTTGACTTTAATTCAGCGTTCCCTCCAGCCGTCAGGTTAGAATCTTAATTCTACACTTGCACCTATTTCGCGTGGGCGCTCATAAATGATGTATGCCCCGAGCGGACCCGGTGAGATCTGTTGAGCCACCGCTTCATTCGTAAGGTTCTTGGAGTAAACCCGGAATGTCAGATCATCATCTGGGCTAATCCAGCCGATCTCGGCTGAAAGCAGTTCATATGAATCCTGACCGAAAATGTTGAGGTAGTCGTAATAAACCTCACTCGAATGAAACAGGTTGCCGCCGATAAATGCTTCACCCTGAAACGCATCGAAAGTGTAGCGACCACCCAGCGTCAAAGTGAATTCTGGCGTACGGACAAGTTGATTTCCTGATGCGTCAGCCGAGGCAACCATGTTTCCCCCACCGGGCTGAGGAATGAACACCTGCGCACTTTCAAATTCATCGTAGGTGGCATGCGTGTAAGCCAGGGCAGCTCTCAGATTGAGGCCTCGCGTGGGCTCTGCTGAAAGTTCAAGCTCACCGCCGTAGATTTCCGCGCTTGCAGCATTCTGAAGAACGAAGGAATTGTCCGCCGCCCGCGCGGTAACTTGCAGATTGTCATAGGTATAATAGAAGGTCGCAAGGTTTGCGCGTAGCCATGGGAATGGATCGGATTTGATGCCGAATTCCAGTGCTTCGATGGTTTCGGGTTCGACAGCAACGCTGGAAGCGCTGAACGTGTTAAACGTGCCGCTCTTAAAGCCTGTCCCATAGGTCGCATAAAGGTTCAGGTCAGGTGAAGCTTCATACTGGACAGCCACCCGATAGGTAAACTTATCGAAATCTTCTTCTGCATCGGAGAAGAGCTGATTCCCGTTAATCCGTTGAGAAAACTTTCGTGTTTCAGTGGTGAACCGCCCGCCCAGAGTTACCGAAAGCCTTGGTGCCAACTCATAGGTTCCTTCGGCGAATGCCGCTATCGAAGAGTTCTTGACTTCAGGTTCAATCGTGATCGGCGTAACAGGGGTCGCCGTATCCTGGCGATTTATTAATATGAGCGGCTGCTCGCCCTCAAGCTGGTAGTAATAAACGCCGGCAGTCCAACTTAACGGACTGGCATTGTCCGAAATCAGACGAAGTTCCTGCGTGAATGTGTCGGGCTTTACCCGCATGTTCGTTTCACCAAGGAGGATGTTGGTGGCATCGGAATCTGCGATCTGATGGACGCGCGTCTTCATATAAGAACTAGTCGATTCAAGCATAACTCCGCCCAGATCAATCTGCCCCTTCAGCGCAAGATCGAGACGGGTGAATTCCGACAAGCCCGGTGTTCCAAAGGCGAAGTTCGAGATTTCCCAAGGCTCGTCAGAGATGATCGCTCCGGCGAATTGTGCGCCACGGGTGTTGCCTTCAAAAGGCTGGGCGGTCGCCGCAGTTTCTTCGTGCGTATCGACGTAGGCAACCGTCAGAACGAACTCAGCATCGTCGCTAGGTTGAAACAACAGCTTGGATCTGATGGAAGCAATTTCGGTATCGCCGACTGTGCCGCCGCTGACCAAGTCAGTCGCGTATCCATCTTGATTTCGGTACAGTACCGCCAGATCGGCAGCGATCGAGTCTGTCAACCCGCCGGTTGCATAGGCGCGGATGTCGAAATTGTTCGAGTCTTCGCGCAGTCGGCCCCAGCTTCCCCTTACCCAGGCCCGTGGCGCGAACTGCGGATCCGGCGTCACGACGTTAACCAAACCGCCGGTCGCATTACGACCGAATACCGTACCTTGCGGTCCGCGCAATACCTCTACCCGCGAAACTTCGACGAGATCAATCTGTGTCGAATAAGGATCGCCTTGGTACACCCCATCGACATACACGGCGACGTTCGATTCATCACCCACTGAGGTGCCGCTGGATCCTACGCCACGGATACTGGGCTGCATCACGTTCTGATTGCGCCCGCCATTGAATCCGGGCACAAGCTGGTTGAGTGAACGGACCTGCTCGACGCCGGATGTCGTCAGCGCTTCGGTAGAAACTGCCGTCACCGCGACTGGCACTTCCTGCAGGCTTTCCTCACGGCGAGTGGCGGTAACGATAATCGTCCCATTGCCTTCCTCAGCCTGTGCCTCGGTCGCTCCTGCGAACTCGCCCGCTTGATCCTCAGATGCACCCTGCGCAAAAGCTGCGGCCGGGCAGAGCAAAACCGGCAGCGCAGCCACCGTTGTTAAAAAGTATACTTTCATAAAACCTCCCCAATTTGGCATAATAAAATTAGCAATCTATTCCTGTATTACTTTGCAGTAATTTTATTGCCTTGCTTCCTCAAAAAATCTCTAGCCAGTTTCTCGAGCCTCTTTTTGTCCGGCTTGCGTGCGGGCGTCTTTGGAAGCTCGTCAAGCAAGACGATTGCTCGCGGAATCTTGTAGTTGGTCAGGTGCTCGGCGCAGTGATTTAGGAGTGTCTTTTCAGTAATCCCGGCCCCCTGGTCGATTGCTACAAAAGCAAAGGGCACTTCACCCTTGCGATCGTCAGGCACTGAGATTACAGCCACATCCGTGACCTCCGGAACTTGGGAAATTACTTCCTCGATCTCGCTGGGATAGACATTAAATCCCGCAACAATGAGCATGTCTTTCTTGCGGTCGACGACTGTCAGAAAACCATCCGAAGTCAAACATCCGATGTCCCCGGTGGGGAGCCATCCGTCATCTGCACATGGTGGAAGGCCCATGTATTGCTCAATGACACGTTCTCCGCGGATCAAAATTTCACCGTTCTCATTCGGATCCAGCCGCTTGCCACTTCCATCGAGCGCAGCAATGGCCACCTCGATACCGGGCAATGGGAGGCCAGCAGTGCCGTACTTGTGCGAGCCGTCGAGTGGTTGCGCCGTCAGTGGGCCGCCTTCTGTCATGCCAAATGCCTCGAGTATCGGAAGGCCGGTCTTGGCCTCCCAACGCAGAAGGGTTTGCCGAGAGAATACCGAACCGCCGCCAGGGCACAGCCACAGCGCAGATAAGTCGGCATCAGGGGCTGCAAGGAGTCCCTGATAGATAGCCGCCGGACCACCGCTGAAGACGCTGACCCTGTGCTTTTCCATCAGACCTGCCGTGACGTCTGGCTGGAAGCGCGGAACGATTACGAGGGGAGCGCGCCCATAAACAGGATTGAAGCACCCCATGTGCAGGCCCCAGACATGGCTGACGGGGGCAACATTAAGCCAGACTTCTTCGTATAGGCGAGTAGGCCAAGCGGTTTGCATTGCCTTGATGCAGCTCATTTCCGAGCTTTGAGAGCGCCGGACACCCTTCGGTGCGCCCGTCGATCCACCCGTAAACATGATTATACAGGGGCTTTCGCCCGTTATTTCGAGTCCCGGCCGCTCTGGCGGCGTTTCCAGCAACTGCTCGATCGCAATGCCGCCCTCGCCCACGATCGCTAGTGGTTTACCAATGCTGCCGGCGGTGGCACCGGCGACCGTGGCGTTCTGTCCACCCGCCAGAACGAGATCGGGCTCCGCAATCCCGAACAACACTCCAAGTTCGCGCGGCGTATATTCGGCATTGACCATCGAAATCTCGGCACCAGCGCTCAATGCAGCGAAAATGGCGACGTTTGCCTCGATAGAATTCGGGATGGAAATCGCGACACGGCCTGATGGCGGGACAATCTCGCCAATGCGCGCAGCGAGACCTGCAACCGCAGAACCGTACTGCTCGTATGAGAGTTTTCGATCTCCCTCAATCAGTGCCAGCTTTTCAGGACAAGCTTCTACCGCGTCCCAGAACATGGTCACGACATCACTATATTCTTCGCGCAGGAAAGCTCGATCGCCTTCACTGAGACGACGAAGTATCTCGGTTCTGGTTTTCGACATCTGCATAAATACCATTTCGCCGGAAACTGTGTTAAGGATTTTGCGGCCAAGAAATACGGCTAGCGAGGATTTCAATTGCGACGGAGAAATGCGCGTATTTGGTCCAGAAACTGATGCTCACGCTCTAGCTGGACCCAGTGGCCGCATTGACCATAGACATGCATCTCGGAGCGCTTGAGGTGTTCGTGCATTCGCACTGCAACATGCAATGGAATCATCTTGTCTTCGCGGCCGTGCAGAATCAGCGTTGGCGCATCGATAGCTTTCAACTGCTCCAGCGGAATGCCCTTGACGATTCGTGGACCTTTCGATGCTTGATCAGCGCCAGGCTGCAGCTTGCGGATTGTCTCTTTCCCGCTGGCGATTTCCGCCACACGCAGGCGCGCGGCCACTGCCTCGTCGGTAACTATTGACGGATCGTATGGGAATGCCTTCATCATAGCGCGCATGGCGTCCATGCTGGGCTCGAAGGATCGGCTGTCCGCCAATCCCTGCGTCTGCTCAAACTCACCAGCCGGTGTGCCCATAAGAATAAGCGAGCGCACCTTGTCGGAATGAAAAGCCATCATTCCCAGCGCGAGGGCACCACCGAAGCTGTTGCCGACCAGCGTTACGCGGTCGAGGCCAAGGGCTTCTATAAAGCCCGCCAGATGCCGCGTCCACAGTTTGATGCCCGGCTTCTCTCCTTCAGGCAGTTGGCTAAAGCCGAAGCCCACGATGTCGGGGGCCAGAACCCTGTGCGTTTCCCCAAGTTTTGGCAGGATTCCTCGCCAGTTTTGCCAGGCGGTCACGCCCGGACCCGAACCGTGAAGGAGGATGACGGGGTCACCTTCTCCACAATCGTGATAATTTGTCTGGATACCGTCGACGTCTATCGACAACCCGATATCGGGAAGCTCCGTATTACCGGGCATACCTCTCTCCAAAGCAGCATTTCGCCAAATTCTTCTTCCTTGTCTGTTGCGAGGGACCTTGGAAGATGTCAATACGCTGGAGTATGGATGGTTGATCTGAAATAGACAAAAAACCAGAGGGTGAGAATTGATGGGAAAACTTTCGGGCCAAACAGCGTTAATCACTGGCGCGGCTTCAGGTATCGGCAAGGCAGTGGCGATACGTCTCGTCGAGGAAGGAGCGAATGTAGTTGCGTTGGATCGCAATGCCGACGCTCTCGCGGATTTGTCGGATCACTTGGGGGATCGGTGCTCTGTCCTCGCGGGAGATTGCACAGAGGCTGCGATCTGCGAAGCGGGCGTCGAACTTGCGCAGGAAAAATTCGGAAAACTGGACACCACGATAGCGAACGCCGGCGTTTACGACTGGTACAAGCGTATAGATCGCATGAAAATGGAAGACGTGGAGGCAGCGTTCGAGGAATTGTTCCGAATTAATGTGCTGTCGACTTTGCTCTTGGCGCGAGCTTCCGCAGATGCGTTGCGGAAATCCACGGGCTCTCTGATAGTGACCTGCTCCAATGCTAGTTTCAGAGCTGGCGGCGGTGGCACATTGTACACTGCCAGCAAGTTCGCACTGCGGGGCATAGTTTATCAACTTGCTTATGAATGGGCGCCGCAAATCCGCGTTAACGGCGTTGCTCCTGGCGGGACTGTCACGGGCCTTTCGGGATTGGACACACTGGAGAGCGCATCGCGTCGTCTCGATTCCGAACAGCGCACAGTTGAAATGGTGGCGAAGGCATCGCCACTGGCAAGGGCGGCAGAGGCGGAAGATCATGCCGGATGCTATGTGCTTCTCGCGTCACCTAGAGATGGAGTAAACCTAAATGGAACGATCCTGGTCAGCGATGGCGGATTGATCTCGCGAATGGGTTAGGCCGAGCACTTCAAGTCTTGTTACTTCGCTTCTCGCGAACCTCGTCCCCTGGCATTCGCAAAACATCGGAAACTGCCTCTGCCGCTTCAACGATGCGCGGAAAAAGCGTCAGCAAATCCTGTTCCGCTTTCTCGGGATCAACGTCGTTGCAGACCTCGGTGACTGACACCGCCGCCAACAGGCCGGTCCTGCCCCGTATCGGCACCGCGAGGCAGCGCAGCTCTGGATACATCTCCCCTCGATCTATCGCCCATCCCTGTCGGCGTACGCCGTTGATTTCTTGTCTCAGGTCATCGACATCGAATATTGTGTTGTCCGTAAGAGGAACGAAATCGCCCAAGGCAAGATAGTCTTCAAGCCTGTCCCGTTCCAGTTGAGCAAGCAGGGCCTTGCCAATCGCTGTGCAGTAAGCCTCGAGCTCGATCTCCTCCCGAGAAGGAGACCGTCGGCACCCGGATTCGGCCTTGACCAAATAGCGTACAAGATTGTCACGAAAGACGCCCAGATGCACCGTACGCCTGCAAGTCTTGGCGAGGTCTGCCATAATGGGCCGGGTTGCAGTGGTAATAATCGAATCGATATCCGCACGTACCGCTATTTCCACGCTGGCGATGCCGAGAGCGTATAATCCTCGACGTTGCCGGATTACAAATTTGCGCTCGACCAACGGCCTCAAGAGCCGGTGAGCTGTAGAAACGGGAATGCCGGTATGTTCGCAGATTTCCCTTACCGTCTTGGGCGCCGACGAAAGGCAACCGATCAGGTCGAGTATTCGCTCGACAACCGATGTGCTGGATGCATCGTTCATCTTGTCGCTCCTCTCACAGAGTGAGGCTCTAGGCCTCAATTGCCGCCGGTCAAGCTTGGCAGGGTGCCAAACGATAGCGCACAGACACAAACATAGATTGAAGACGCCGTTTTCGAACCGTGCCGGATTCGCTGACTGCTCAGATTGGACGGGCGGTGAATTGCTCGATGGTGGCCAGGAGACGAGATCGGCAAAAGATACAAGGGCGTTTCGATGCGCACGTTTGGGAGAATTTAAGGCAATGCCACTCGAAAGTTCAATAATATCTTCCCTGGGTGATGAACTCTACGGCGCACTGATCAAGGGCCGAACGGTTTCCAATCTGCGGGATCGCCATCCGGAGATAGATATTGTCGACGCCTATCGCGTCCAGGAACGAATGGTCGCGCGCCGTCTGGAAGCTGGCGAAAAGATCATCGGCAAAAAGATCGGCGTTACTTCCAAAGTGGTGCAGGAAATGATCGGGGTGTTCGAGCCTGATTTCGGACAATTGACCGATCGAATGCTGGTTCCCGATTGCGCTACGGTAGATCACAAATCACTCATCCAACCCAAGGCAGAAGGCGAAATTGCGTTCATCCTGCAACATGATCTCAACGGGCCTGGCGTGACCGCCGCCGATGTACTGGAGGCGACCGAATATGTCACTGCCTGTTTCGAGATCGTCGATAGCCGCATTCAAGACTGGGATATCAGAATTCAGGATACAGTCGCGGATAACGCCTCGTGCGGAATATTCGCGATAGGGACCGAGCGGGTCGATCCCCGTGAGATCGATCTGGCAAAAGTGGCCATGACAATCGAGTGTAATGGAGTCGAGGTTGCGAGCGGGATCGGCGCCGCTGTTCAGGGTTCCCCTCTTAACTCTGTCGCCTGGCTGGCCAATACGCTTGGCGAGCTTGGAATGCCGTTCAGGGCGGGCGAAATAATCCTTTCCGGAGCACTTGGTCCGATGATCGACATATCCAGCGGTGACACGCTGCAACTTAACCTCAGCGACGGGCTTGGGTCCTGTCGCATGATTTTTTCTTAGCCAATCGCGTGCTTCGGCAAGGATAGCAGCGAGGTGACAGACCTCGGCGCACTCTAGTGACAAAGTAAGGATGCTCGGATGGACAAAATTAAATGCGCAATAATCGGGCCGGGGAATATCGGCACCGATCTGCTTTACAAACTGCTTCGTTCCGAAGTTCTCGAACCCGTTTGGATGGTGGGTATTGAGGCCGGATCCGAAGGTCTGGCCCGCGCGAAGGAACTGGGCCTCAAGACCACTGCTGAAGGGGTTGACGGGCTGGTGCCTCACGCGATCGAGGATGGAGTGAGCATCGCGTTTGATGCGACTTCGGCCTATGTCCACGCCGAAAACAGCCGCAAGCTGAACGAGCTGGGCATTCTTATGATCGACCTGACGCCCGCCGCCCTTGGCCCGCTTTGCGTTCCCCCGGTGAATCTCAAGGATCTGGCAGGCCGTAAGGCAATGAACGTCAACATGGTCACATGCGCGGGTCAGGCCACGATTCCGATGGTCGCCGCCATCAGCAATGTTCAAAGCGTGGATTACGCCGAGATAATCGCAACGGTCGCGTCGAAGTCGATCGGAGTGGGTACTCGGAAGAATATCGACGAGTTCACGCGCACCACTTCTGCGGCAGTCGCGAAAGTGGGAGGTGCAGCGCAAGGCAAGGCTATCGTGGTCGTCAATCCGGCCGAGCCTCCGCTGATGATGCGTGACACCGTCTATTGCGAAACAGTCGACGAGCCGGATCAGGAAGCGATCACCGCATCCGTGCACGAGATGATTTCTGCTGTGCAACAATATGTCCCCGGCTACCAATTGAAGAACGGGCCAATTTTCGAGGGGCGCAAAGTCTCGATCTTTCTGGAAGTGCAGGGACTTGGCGATTTTCTCCCCAAATATGCAGGAAATCTGGACATCATGACTGCCGCTGCAGCGCGCACGGCCGAAATGTTTGCACAAGACATCCTTGATGGCCGACTTGAACTCTCACCATTGAAGGAGAACGCATGATGACACTCGAAGAACAGGTTAGGGGTAAAAAGCTCAAGCTGCATGATATGTGTCTGCGCGACGGCATGCATTCCATGCGGCATCAGATCACGCTGGATCAGATGGTCGATATCGCTTCCGGGCTTGATGACGCAGGGGTGCCGTTGATCCAGGTCACTCACGGTGACGGGTTGGGAGGATCATCCCTGAATTACGGTCGCGGACTCCATTCGGATAGCGAATATATCTCGGCAGTGGCCAAGGTAGTGAAAAAGGCGACTATCTCGGTACTCCATGTTCCGGGCATTGGCACTCTGGATGAGTTGCGGATGGCCGCCGATTGCGGGGCAGGATGTGTTCATGTCGCCTCGCATTGCACCGAAGCCGACGTTACCGAACAGCACATTGGCCTGGGACGGGAACTTGGGCTTGATACAGTCGGCTTTCTCATGATGGCGCATATGACGCCGCCCGAGCACCTGGTTGAGCAGGCGCTGTTGATGGAAGGGTATGGAGCAACAACAATCTACTGTGTTGATTCGGCAGGTTACATGCTGCCTGATGAAGTTACCGATCGCATCACCATCCTTCGCACAGCTTTGCAGGACGAAACCGAGATCGGATTTCACGCTCATCACAATCTCGGGATGGGAGTCGCCAATTCGCTGGCTGCTGTAGCCGCGGGCGCGGACCGCATCGACGGTTCGGCTGCCGGATTGGGTGCTGGCGCTGGCAATACACCCCTCGAACTGATGGCTGCCGTCGGAGAGCGATTGGGCATCGAAACCGGGGTGGATCTGTTTAAGCTGATGGACGTAGCAGAGGATCGGGTTTTGCCGATCATGCCTCAGCCGCCCCGTGCGGACAGGGATTCCATAACGCTCGGTTTTGCAGGGGTCTACTCAACCTTCCTGTATCAGGCCAAAGAAGCCGAACGTAAGTACGGCTTGTCTGCACGTGATATCTTGATGGAATTGGCTCGCAAGAAAATGATCGGGGGTCAGGAGGACATGATCGAAGACACCGCGCTCTCGATGGCCAAGGAACGCGATCTGGTTTGACGGCGATTCAAGCACTTCAAAACAGAACGAAGTTACGAAAGGCGTTGCTGTCGCTCCTTGTCGGGAGGCCAAATTGGACGAGAAGTCCTCGGACCCACGCGACAGGGAGCGGACAACCTCATCACCGCAGGCTTTGCTAAGAACTCTGCCTGGGGTCGTATCCTGCCGACCATTTGGCAAAGGCTCCGACCCGCCAAAATCGCGAACTCCCTGATTATCGGCGCTATATCGACTGTCACCTCATTGAAACCAAGTCTCGTTTTCTCTCCCGAAAGGGCAGACCGGCCATAGCGAAGCAATCCACACTATCTTGCGCTGCCGATCCTGACATTGCGGAATTGTCAAGGCCGTGGGGTGTTCCGATCAGCTGCGGTGCCAGAAACGACACCTGCTTCTCTACATCGTTCCGAGCCACTTTTCCCGCACGGTGGCAGCCGCCAAGAGGCCGTCAGCAACAGCGGCAAGAGTACTTTCGGGCAACCTACGCCGCCAGGCCTATGCAACAGATTCGGCCCAGTTGCGGGCAAGCAGAAGGGCCTTCACACAATCAAAGGAACGTATTGATGTTCTTTGCTTGCAAGACAGTTTCCTGCAAGATGACCTTCCTGCGCGCCAGTTGGAGCAGACCTTCTGAGTTCCGCCTGATTGTATCGACGCGTCTGGCTTTTAGTTCCATTTCATCGTCTTCAGTCCGATGACGATGGTTGAGGATCACAGAATGGACCGTCCACTCGTTAGAATCTTCAGTAGGTAAGACCTCGATATTGCCGATCAGGTGAAAATGCCTGGTGGGTGGATCTTCGGCCCATGCCGACGGCTGCTTGGCGCGTGCCACGCGGATCTTGAGATATTCGAGGCCGTCGTCGAAATAGGCCATTCGTTCGGAACTGAACTTCGCCTCATCCTTTCGATAGCGGGCCTGCACTCCTGGTACCCAATAATGGATATCGTCCGTCAGCAATTCTAGCCATTCATCATATTGCTCGTTATCGAGCAAACGGGCTTCTCGATACAGAAACTGCTGTATCTCCAAAAGTAACTCGGCTGACACAGAGCAGTGATCGCGCCGGGTGGTTTGTTCGAGAGTCTTCACATTTACCTCTGAATATTTCTAACGGACAGGAACGTCGGCCCAGGTTTCTGCACCCATCAGATCTGCCCAGCGCTGGTAGAAGGCCCGTTGGTTCGCTTCATTGATCTGGCTTTGATAAACATTGCCGCGCAGTTCCTCGTGTTCGATTTTCGAATCGAGGCCCATCCCGAAGTGAAGCTGTTGCTGCCGGGTCACCACGCCTACATTGACCGCCGTGCAATTCTCGAAGTTCTCGCCGTCATCCATTTCGAACACACCCGCCGGAGAAAAGGTTAACATTACCCCGCGGCGATATTCTTCCTTGAGTTCTTCCGGGGCATTTGCGTTCAGGAACACCCAGGTGTGAAGTTCCGTGCTCCTTGGACCCTTGGGGTTCCATGTCCGAAAAGTGTTGTGACCTGCCAGGAAGGAAAGATTGGGAAAGACGTTAGCGGAGCTTAGAGCGCCTACCATCCTGCTGCGAACCTTCCCCAGACGTTCGGCAAATTTCGCCTCCTGCTCACGCAGATAGTCGATAATCGGCGGTGAATTGAGCGTTGCCGCGTTCCCAATGAAATCCAGTCCAAACTCCCAGCCGTGGCCGTTCGCATTGGCATGATAAGAACGGTCAGGTCGCATGGTCGGCTGTTTTCCGAACATTGCGATCAAGGCTGAGCTATGCGTCCAGGGAGCGTGATACGAGTCGCCCACGAAGTTCTCTGCCGGGAATTTCCAATTGCATTTGAGCCGAGATTTGATGTTGCCATCGATAAACTCGATACCACCTTCGTCATTGTCGAGGATCACATCTAGATACCAGCGAAATTCGCCTAGATATTCCTCAAGCGACGGGGCCTCCGGGTCGAAGCAGGCGAAATGCATCCCCTTATAGCTTTCGACACGCGCCTTGTGCAGGCCAAGCTTGGACTTATCGAGGTTCGATTTTCCACTATAGGACTGCGGGCGACTGACATTCTTCAAGCTACCGTCGAGACCGTAGGACCAGCCATGAAAATTGCATGTGAACCGCCGGGAGTTGCCCGCCTCTGCAAAGCACACGCGATTACCTCGATGCGTACAGGAGTTGAGAAAGGTGTGGATCTTGCCGTCTTCGCCACGCGACACGATGACCGCATCTTCACCGATTGTCGTCGTTAGAAAATCGCCAACATTGGGCAATTGCGTGTCATGCGCGACAAAAATCCAGCATCGCGCAAAAATCCGTTCAAGCTCCAGGTTGTAGATAGATTCGTCCCAGAAGATCCGGCGGTCAATATTTCCCGCTTCGGCGTCGACGAGTTCCTCGATGCCCGCAGCCAATTTTGCATTACTATCCGGCTTCAAGAGCGATTCAGTCATGTCATTCTCCAGCTATTCGAACCCGACCCGTTCAGGCGGGCAGTATCTCCGCAAAGCCGAGGCCGGTAACGCCGCCATCCCAGGCTTCGTAAGCGAGCACTTCGCCTCGGCCCGCCGGCAGAGCACCCATCACTGCAAGAAAATGACGAATCTCCATTCCACCGTTGCCGCCTTCGCGCATTATTTCCTCGTCTGTCATTGAAAGGAGAGGGGTCGCATCGCCGGAAACGATGCAGTCGAGGACCTTCCGATCAAACTCGGAATTGATGCGCCCCATTTCTCCGGTGCCCACCCAGTGGCTGATCCCTCCGCTGCCGATCAACACTACGGATTCGTCTACGGGCATTTTCGCAATGGCATCGCCAATCATTCGTCCGAAATCATATGCCCTTTGGAGACGAACATACGGCGCTACGCCACTCGCCATATAAACGGGAACCGTCTTGACCGACCCGTCGGCCGGAAGGGCAAGCTGGGCGGGCACCCCGATTGCATGATCCACCCCCAAGTCGCGCGCCACAGACACGTCGAAGCCGCTTTGATGGGCATGGCCGACCAAATACTCTGCGAAACCCGGATCGCTGGCGATCGGTGAATCTCCAACACCGGGCAACCGGTCAATGGGACCATGAAGCTCGCCTGTCGGGATAAGAAACTGTGGCAGACAGCGAGGGCCGAAGAGAATATAATGGTCCGCGCCGAAGATGATCGCCTTCGTCGCGCCGGACTTGCTTACTTTGTCGCGAATTTCCGAATAAGCGCCAATCAGGTGGTCGCGCTCTTTCTTCTTTGGGTTCACAAACAACAATGGATCATGCGGCATGATGAAGCCGCCGACTATTTCGGCCATCTTGAAACTCTCCTAAAGATAGACGGGTAAGCGCTTCGCTGCCGCCGGCCTCTCACTTCATTCGCTTACCGTCTCGAGCTGTGACGTCAGCGTCGGAACGCGGGACAGATAATCCGGCATCGATTGCGGTCCGTTTACGCTTGTCCAGAAGCCCATCAGAAGCATCGGGTTAATGCCGTACTCGAAGAGTCCCTCGGCATTCATGGACAAGACCATGTCGCGTTCTAGCTCGCTGAGGGCGTACTTCTCTGCGAAAGCTGTGGCATCCTCGCGAAACGCTGCGCGGGAATTCCGTTTGGTACTCACGTCGTAAAACAGTTGCTCGACGGCTCCAAAACTCATCTGTCACGTCCCTTCCGGCACCTCAGATATCGTTCAATCGGATCTTCGGGTCGAAAAGTCAATACGCAAGAGTATGGTTTTGCCTTCGAGGTCGCTGAGCCGGCCCAATCAGACCGTTTGCTGCTACATGGCAATCACGACTTTACCTACCGTTCCGCGAGAGCGCAGCGACTCCATTGCTGAAACGAGTTCATCCATTTGATACACATCCCGAATTAGGGGGCGAATTTCGCCTCTGGCACATTGATTAACCAGCTTCTGCTGTATGGTGCGAATCGCTTCCGGCGAGCGGTCGAAGCTCCAGTATACACCGTGCACACTGGCGGACTTAACCAGCATGTAGTTCGCCTTGAGCGCCTGAACCGTCCCACCGGCAAAGCCGCATACTAACAGCCTGCCCTCCCATGCCAGAAGACGCAGACTCTGTTCCGAAGTTTCGCCGCCGACCGGATCCATGACGATATCGACCCCATCTGGTGCCAGAGCTCTTACTCGCTCGGACCAGTCAGATTGACGATAATCGATCACATGATCAGCCCCATTCTCTTTAGCGATTCGCCGCTTGTCTTCGTCGCCTGCCGTGGCAACGATGCGAGCTCCCGCTGCTTTTGCAAGCTGAGTGGCAGCGATGCCCAATCCGCCTGCCGCCGCATGGATTAGGACCGTATCTCCCTTCTTGAGATTACCCTTTTCGAAAAGGGCGACATGGGCAGTGGTGTAGGAAACCGGAAGCGCGGCGGCCACCGAGGCTGGTAAGTCTCCTATCGCCATCAGACGGTCAGAAGCGACGCCACAATATTGTGCAAAGGCACCACTGCGGACCTGACATGCGACCTTGTCACCGGGAGAGAATCGAGAACCCGGGATTGCCTCGACGACCGTTCCCGCCAACTCGTTGCCTGGCACAAACGGCGGTTTTATCCGATCCTGATATTTTCCTGCAATCGCGATTTCGTCCGCAAAATTCAGACCTGCAGCGTCAATCTTGACCAGAGTGTCCGCCCGATTCTCTTGCCCTTCCCCCAGCTTCGGCATGGCAGTTTGTCCTAAGACCATCTCCTCCGGATTGCCATATTTCCTGACGATCCAAGCCTTCATGGTTTCCAACTCAAACTCCCGTGTCCGCAAATTACCATTCGCATAGGTATGGAGATTGCGGCAAGACTGCAATTGGGGCATAAAAGCAATGGCTCGCATGAATTTCCGAGCCTTTTCCCCTCTGGCCTAAAAACCGGCCGCACTGAGTGGTCCGCACCGATTGTTTCTACAAGTCTGCTTCTGGCACCAATACGGTCCGCTGGTGGAACGTGGCGGAACGGGATGGCAGCCGTGGCGGTGTCACGCCTTCCCTGGAACAAGGCCGATAGTGAAACGAGCTGTGAGACCCGGCGGTGCTGTATCAAGGTCAAGCAGTAGTCATTCGCTTATACAGGTATCATTCGCCGGATCTGTCCGATGCGCCATCGTCGAAGCGAGAGACTGAGATGATTACCTTGCACCTCCCAGAAGGAGCAGATTGTATAGCGTGAGTTCTGACGCCGCGCGCTGCAACCGGGGGATTCCTTTGCATGCTCTTTCGGAAGCTGCGCCTGATCCATTTTGAGGCTGGCATTCCCCTTGCGCTAGCGATATTGGCTCGGCTCGCCGACACCGATCCCGCGGCACAGATCCGCGATCGTTCCGCCCTGCACCCGAACAATCTCCACTACTCGCAGCTTAGCGATGTTTTCTTTCAGATGGTGCTTCCTCACCATTCCGTCACTCTCTTAACCAATTCAAAAATAGAAATCGGGCCAATTAGAAGAGTGCAGATCAGCTAACATGCCGGTAGTCGCAGTAGATCAGCGTCACTTTAATTTCGTGGATGTTCTGGTTCATCTCGGTCCTTGGAGCTTGTTTGCTCGGCTTCTCTTAGGTCTAATGATGCTGCTGCTAGACCTATCTGGCCCAACGCTCGCTGTTTCATTGCGATAACAGGACAGAGACTGAAAGGCGATTCCTGAGTTCCGACCGGAATATTTTCGAACGAACATCCTGCAAGACAGCAATAAACCCTAATAAGCCAGGCGCATAGCTAGGTGACACGGTTTGCGACGGGGCTACAAAACGATGGTAGCCGGTCCCCTCTTGCCGAGACGATCGATCGTCTCGGCGTTATTCATCCTATAACCTCGCTTGCCGGGCCGTAGCCTGCATCCTCCGGGATGGTCAGGATATTCTTGCCATCTCGCTGCAAGACCCACGGCAGGACAGGCACGATCGTGCGCGCCTGCGCGCGATCTACGCAGTCCGTAGCACTGTTCGCCTTGGACAACAGTTCCAGGTTCAGTCGGGTCGGGAAAATGACCGTGCGCTCGCCCGATTGCCCCATCTCCAGAGCACGATTTGGTGACAGCCATTCGGCATCTACCGTCTCATAGCCATCGCACGCGGCAATTTGGCGTTCCGGGGCTCGAGCGACGTAGAACCAGGTGTCGAACCGCTTCTTCATGAAGACCGGGGTAATCCACCGGGCAAAATCGGTGAGGCTATCGAGCCGCAAGATCACATCGGACTCCCGGACGACATCGAGGAACGATCTTTCCCCCTGTTCGACTGCCCGGCGGCTGTCCGGGTCACAGGCCCCTTCGAAAGGGCTGCCATCGCGGTTGACCGCCAGCAAAATGCCAGCCTCCTCGTAAGCTTCGCGGATCGCAGCGATCTTTAAAATTCTCTGGGTCGTATCGACCTGATCCCGCCCGTCGCAGTAAGCGGCCCATTCCTCCAGAGAATCATCGGAGTGGGGTTTCCCGCCGGGGAAGACCAGTGCGCCAGATGCGAAGTCTATCTGATGATGTCGCTTCACCATGAGAACCTGAAACTCCGGTTCATCCCGCACCAGCAGCATGGTGGCGGCAGGCACCGCCTCGGCTGGTTTCTGTTCGGTCATTTCCACTCTTCTCCCTTGATGTAGCCAATATCGGTGCCGGGCGGCCGTGATCTAAGCGTTCAACGCGTATGGTCTTATCAGTTCCATCTAGGAATGAGTGCTATTCCCGCGAAAGCCAGAACAATGCCTGCCAGTAACAACGATTGGTCGGCCAGCAATGCGGCAGAGACGATCAATGCGGCGACCACCGGACCCTTGACGGGGGTGCTGCGGTCCTCTTCCCGCGTCAGATGGTTCAGGCTGGCTGGGTCGATGGACACCTGAATCGTACCTGATCGAGCGACCGAGGCAACGTTCTCGATTAGCTCGGGCAGCGATGCCGAGAAATCAAGCAGCCCACTGCGGACCTTGGCCAAATGATCCCGCGCGGCTCCGATCGAAAATCGCTCGGCAAACAATTGCATCACGATCGGCTTCGTTTCTTCGGCGATATTGTAGTCCGGCGCCAAAGAGCGAACGAAGCCTTCTGCGGTCAGCAGGGTGCGCAGCAAAATAGCGAGGTCGGGCGGCAATACGAGGCGATACTCGCGCAACAATCCGAAAACCCGATCGAAGATTGCCGAGAATTCAATCCCCGCAAGAGCTGTGCCGCGAAATTCCTCGATCAGCTCATCCAGATCCATCGCCAATTGCGCGCGGTCCACGAGTGGATTGCCTGCCCAGTCAAGCAGCAGATCGGCCACCTTGTCTATCTGATCGTTCGCGATAGCAAAAATCAGGCGGACGATTTCCTGACGCCGCGCGCCGCTGAGAAAGCCGACCGAGCCGAAATCGATGAAGCCTACCTGGTTCCCTTCCATCCAGAAGACGTTGCCGGGATGCGGGTCGCCATGAAACTCTCCGTTGAGAAGGATCATCCGTAGCACCGCATCGGCATAGCGCTTCGCGAACCGGGCATTATCTCCCTGACCAGTTGCCGGGGGCCGCGACGCAGGCTTTCCGACCAGGGCTTCCTGCACATTGATCGTCATGCCTGTAAGTTGCCAGTGGATCGCGGGGGTCTTCACCCCAAGCATCTCCAGATAACCGCCAATCCGTTCACAAGCGCGTGCTTCTGCCGCCAGGTCCATCTCCCGCGCTAAATTCTTGGCGAATGTCTGGAGGAACTGCACGGGTCGATAGCGGGCAATGTCGCTTGACCGACGCTCGGCGAGGCCCGCGAGCCGTGTCAACAGCCTCATGTCCGCCTCGATCCTGGGCGCCATGCCGGGTCGGCGGACTTTCACGATAGTCTCGCTTCCGTCCAGCAGGGTTGCGACATAAGTCTGCGCGATAGAGGCTGAGGCGATCGGGTTTCTCTCGAAAGCGGCGAATTCACATTCCCAGTCGCTGCCCCAAGCCGATACAATCACCGGTTCGATCTTATCGAACGGCAGCGGTTCCACCTGGTCGTGGAGAGTGCCGAACGCGGAAATCCAGGGTTGTGTAAACAGATCGCTTCTGGTCGCCAGGAGCTGGCCAAGCTTTATTCCGACAGGGCCGACATCGCGCAACAGCGCCACCACCGATGCAGGACGCAAGTCCTCGGTATCTGGCTCCTTCTCCGAAACCGGCATAACGCCAAATAAGCTTCCGAGATTTTTCAGACCGTGCCGGGCGAAAATCTGACCGAGTTCTGCTAGCCGCGTCAGTTCACCGACACTGTTTTCCAGATCATGCTTCATCGGCTTTCTTCGCAAGTGTCAGCCTGCTTCTGATTCTCCGCAACTTTTCGAAGCATCGTACGCAGGAGGTCGATTTCAGGCGCAGACATTTCCTTCCAGAGAATTTCGTGGAGTCGATCAGCCGCTTCGCGCAGTTCTGGCCAGATGGTTCTTACTTGCTCGGTGAGGTGGAGGTTCCAAACTCTTCGATCGTGCGCCGCCCGCTCTCGCTCGATCAAACCTTTTTCAACCAAAACTGCGACAGCCTGTCCTATCGTCGCCGATTCAAGCTCAAGCAGGCGAGAAATCTCGGTCTGTGTTAGCGTAGGTTCCCTCAACAAGGACGCGATGATCCGCCATTGTGTTTGATTGAGGTCGAGCCCCACGATCAGAGCGTCGAACGTCCGCCGAGCGGTCCTGTTCACCTCTTCTAGCAAATATAGAATGTCATCCTTTTCGTTGGGGGCGTAATCACGTATCTCATCTTTCGACATATGCTTATCCATCGCGCTATCTTGGAAGGCTCGCGCAAGCCTGGCGTGTTCAAGCTCAGCGTCGACCATATTCGCTAGCAGTGCCGCCATGCAAACACTCGCTGATTTCACGCTACAGCAGAAATTGAATCCGAGGGTCGCTCGAGCTGATAAGGTACCGAACGGCGCTGGGTAAGTGCGAGGGCTCCGGCCACCTCGCCTGCCACGACTGCCGGGATCTTATGATCGCATGCGCTCGGCGTCCCTCATCTGAGCATAAGTCCCCCCTGAAGGGCAACGTGGGGTGCGAATGCGGGGCGCGGGCTCGATTTCGAGTGATTATGGCTCGCTGCCCAGATTGTCATGCATCTTGGCCAGCGATCCGCGTAAGCGTTCCAGTTCCCCAAAACGGATCCCCCCGAGCAAGCGAGCATGCACCGCATCAGCTTCTACTCGCATCTTGGGAAGTAGCTCGATCGCGGCAGGGCGTAAATGAACCCGCCAAACGCGCCTGTCGTTCTTCGCGCTGCGTCTTTCTACCAGCTCAAGTTCTTCCAGGCGATCAATAGTCCGGCCGATGCTAGCGCGCTCTAGTTCCAGTTCCCGAGCCAGCTCTGTCTGGGTCATGCCTGGGCTCCGAAAGAGATAAGCCAATGCACGCCATTGCGTCCGCGTGAGCCCGAATTGTTCAACCGAAGAATCGACGGTCCTGCGCAAACGCCGGGTCACTTCCTCCATAAGAAAGAACAGCCGATCGGTATCGGTGAGGAAACTTGCCCCCTTTGTATCCGGGTCATAGTCCGTCGTGGCCGCCATCCTGGGCAACCTACCATAACCGATCAGGAAATAAAGCCGTTTACTGTAAACCGATTTACAATATAGAGGTTGCGGTATGCAGTCGCAAACTTTCCATATCGGGGGAGATGGTGGCATCTCCATAGCAGCCGAAGCGACCGGAAATGCCGATGCTTTACCGGTCTTGCTCGCGCATGGGGGCGGCCAGACCCGTCACGCATGGAAACGTGTCACAGCCGATCTCGCCAATGCGGGATTCCGTGCGATCGCAATTGATATGCGCGGTCACGGCGACAGCGAATGGTCTGCCGAGGGCGCTTACGAAACGCGCGACTTCGCTTCAGATCTCGTTGCGATTGCTTCAAAAATAGACCGCAAGCCAGCGCTCGTCGGGGCCTCCCTTGGCGGGCTGGCCGGACTGATCGCCGAAGGACACCTTGCGCCGGGCCGCTTCGCGTCGCTCACTCTCGTCGACATCGCGCCGCGTATGGAAACGGGGGGCGTTATGCGCGTAGTCGGCTTTATGGAGGAGCACGTGGAGACCGGTTTCTCTTCACCCGACGAAGCGGCAGAGGTCATCGCGCGTTACATGCCACATCGCCGCAAGCGCGGAGCCGGCAAGGGTTTACGGCGCTATCTGCGAGAGAAGGAAGACGGCCGCTACTACTGGCATTGGGATCCGGCCTTTATCCGCAACATTACGCTAGCCAAGCGAAGCGATCCGGCTCATCAGGAACGCCAATTTGATGCGCTGAACGATGCAGCCAGCAGGCTTTCGCTGCCATTGCATATTATTCGCGGCGGATCGAGCGATCTGGTCTCCGAAGACGCGGTCGCGCAATTGCTCGAACTTGCTCCACACGCTGAATACACCGACATCGCAGAGGCAACACATATGGTGGTTGGCGATGCCAACGATGCCTTTTCGGCAGTGATACTCGATTTTCTCAAGCGTAATCACAGTGCGCAGGGAGCCGTTACATGACCGATAATCCGACAAGGATCGATCCTAAGCGCCTCGAAGAGATCCTGCAGATTGCCCCGTTTCACCGGTGGCTTGGCCTCACTTTACGGTCATGTTCGAGCGAGCAGCTTGAACTGGAGATGCCTTGGCGCGACGAGATCGTGTCAAACCCGGCAATCGGTTCAGCGCATGGCGGCGTGCTCGCCTCTCTGATCGATTTAACCGGGCTCTACACCTTATTGTCGCAAGGTACAGGGGCCAAGGCGACCGCCGATCTGAGGGTCGACTACCACCGCCCGGCAACCTCGGGACCACTCGTAGCATCGGGCAAAATAATCAAGATCGGTAAAACTATCTCGGTCGCTGAAACACGTGTATACGGTCCTACTGGCAACCTTTTGGCTAGCGGCCGCGGTGCCTACGTATGCTAGCAGCGTTATCCTAATGGAACTAACTGCAGGGCGAAAATTAGCAGGTCTGTTCCTCGAAGACCTGCAAAATAGTCCCACGACTTTCAGAGCGATTTGCGTCACGATAGCCGCCTTCCAATGAGTGACGTGACCCCCTGATTTTCCCCCAGCTGGGATTAGAGCCGAGCCGCGTTGTTGCGTATGAGCGAGGTTGAAGCAATGGGCTGCGCAGCGGAGCCCGTAGGGCGTGGCGAAGCAGGCCATTGCTTATCTAGTTCGGCGGCGAACGCCGCCGGTGTCGCGTAGCCAAGGGATGAGGGCGGTCTCTCTCGGTTGTAGTCTTCCACCCATACGGCGATCTCGACGCGGGCATGGGCCAGGCTGATGAACAGGGTCTCGTTCAGCAGTTCGTCGCGCATGCGGCCGTTGAAGCTCTCCACGTAGCCGTTCTGCATCGGTCTGCCCGGAGCGATGTAATGCCACTCCACGCCAATCTCCTCGCACCATGCCAGCACGGCATTGCTGGTGAGCTCCGTGCCGTTGTCGCTGACGATCATGCCGGGCTTCCCACGCCGTTCGATCAGCGCGGTCAGCTCGCGAACGACGCGGCGACCAGAGATCGACGTGTCCGGCACCGCTGCCAGCTGCTGCGCGACAAACAAGGTGAGGATCTTGCGACAATCAGGATGAGAATGCGGTGTGGAGCCGGGAGACCGTAGGGCGTAGCCCGAAGGTTTTTCGGCTCCACACCGCAAATGGCCTTTTTCGCTTGGTGGAGAGGTGAT
>NZ_JBSXNU010000019.1:0-46905 GCF_056857815.1 Qipengyuania sp. B-5
GGGCCTCGCCGAACGTCGTAACGCTTCGGTCCGCGACTACCTCACCGCTCGCGGTGTCCCCGGTGGCCGCATCAGCAGCGAAGCCTTCGGTGAAACGCAGCTCCGCGTTCCGACCGCCGACGGCGTCCGCGAACTCCAGAACCGCCGAGTGGAAGTCACCTACGGTCCGGGTTCGGGCATGTAATCCACTCGAAAGAGTAGAAACACCGAGAAGGGGCCGGAGCAATCCGGCCCCTTTTTCGTTGGTGGGACAGGACTAACGAAACGGGACAAGAATTATGCGCATGATCCTCGCCGCCTCGCTTGCTTCACTCGCCCTGGCAGGTTGTTCTACACTCGAGAGCCTGCCCTCCGATCGTATCGGCCAGGCACAACTGAACCGGGCCAACGGCGTGCCCGTCGGAACTGCGCAATTGCTGTCGAATGGGCAGACCCTGTCGCTTGCAATGGCAGCAACGGGGCTGGAGCCGGGAGAACACGGCTTCCATCTCCACACCACCGGTCGCTGCGACGCCCCCGATTTCACAAGCGCGGGCGGTCACCTCAATCCGCTAGGCCGCGAGCACGGCTCGCTCAATCCGGAAGGCCAGCATCTCGGCGACATGCCGAACCTCGTAGTCGGCACCTCGCGCACCGGCAGTATCGAAATCGATATCGGGCCGGACACCCCTGCCTATCGCGACTACCTGTTCGATGCCGATGGAACTGCCATCGTCATCCATGCAGGACCCGATGACTACCGCACCGATCCGGCGGGCGATGCCGGTTCGCGCGTGGCCTGCGGCGTTCTCAGGGCAAGCTGACGCAACCCGTCAGATTTCTTCGCCCGCGGCGCGCGCGCGGTCCAGCAAGGTTCGCTCCGCCGTCGGCACAGTCCGGTAGGCGATGAACAGCAGTACCAGCCCGATCGGCACGGCAATCAGCAGGCTGAGGCCGCCGGTCGAGAGACTGCCCGTCATCGTGGAGACCTGTCCGGCCATATAGGGCCCAAGGGCAAGCCCCACGAGGGTAGTGGCGAGGAAGAAGGTCGCGGTGGCGGTTCCTCGCATGCGGGGCAGGACCAGGTCCTGGGAGGTCGCCGCCGCCGCACCGAGGGCCGAACTCCCGAAAAGCGATTGCAGGAACGCCGCGATGTAGAAGATCGTGGGGTCGAGCGTGGTGAACATGATGAAGAGGAAGGGGGCTGCGGCAGTGAGACCGAACGCGACCACGAACAGGCGGCCCGTCGGCATACGCTCGCGCAACCAGTCGGCCGCGCGGCCACCCATGATCACGCCGAGGAAGCCGCCCAGCGCGCCCGGTCCGCCGATCCACCAGCCTGCCGTGGAGGGAGCTTCCTCGAGGATCCGGATTGCATAGGGAGCCGCCCAGAAGGATGCGGCATAGGACATGAAAGCGACCATACCGTATCCCAGGATCGTCGTGAGGAAGGCCGGAGTTCCCCAGATCAGTGTGAAGGTAGGCTCGTCGCGGCGCTTGAGGGTCGAGGCCCATGAGAAGATGGCGTAATATCCGATTCCGACAGCGCCCCATTGCTGCGCATTGCCGGTAAAATCGGCCATGAGATAAGCGATGCCGCCGATAACCAGCGCCCCCGCGAGGTTGACTGCGATGCCGCGTGCGCCGCCCCTTGCGGCCCCGATCAAGGTGAAGGGCGGGATTACGGCGATGAGTTCGTGGAAGAACCCGCGGAACGGATCTTTCGGCGGCGGTGTGATGATCCCGTCACTCTGGCCGCGGACGGGTTCGCGCAAGGTGAAGACGAGTAGCGCGAGGAGCAGCCCCGGAAGGCCCACGATGATGAAGGCAGCCTGCCATCCGGCGAGCCCGAGCGGAGCATCGGTGGGGAAGGCTTCGTTCCAATTCTCGACGATCGCCCCGCCGATCAGGAGCGATACGCCGCCACCGATATAAAGCCCGGAAGAGTAGATCGCGAGAGCGGTCGCGCGCATCTTCTTCGGAAACCAGTCCGAGATCAGCGAATAGGCGCTCGGGCTGGCCGTAGCCTCGCCGACGCCCACGCCGATACGCGCGACGCTGAGCATGGTGAAATTCTTGGCAAAGCCGGAAAGCGCGGTGAAGGCAGACCAGATGGCGAGCCCCGCCGTCATCAGCCTGACTCGGTGCCAGCTGTCTGCCAGCTTGCCCAGCGGAATGCCGAACAGCGCGTAGAAAACCCCGAAAGCCGTGCCGTAGAGAAAGCCGATCTGGTCATCGCGCAGGCCGAGATCCGCCTTGATGTCCTCGGCGAGGATCGAGATGATGTTCCGGTCGACGAAATTCAAGACATAAATGATGACCAGAATGCCGAGGGCATACCAGCTATATGCCGGGACTTTGCCCTGCGCCCCTTCCTCGGCTGGGATCTGGTGAGGGGCGGCGGAAGTCGGTTGGGTCAAATTTCTACTCCGGCAGGGCAGGTGCGTCCTTGGAATAGACAGTGGTATCGACAAGTCCCGCCTCGTCAAACCCCTTTCGACGTAGTCGACAGGAATCGCAGGCGCCGCAGGCGAAACCCTCGGGCGTGGGATCGTAGCAGGACCAGCTCCACGCGGGGTCGAGGCCCAGGCGATCGCATTCTCGCGCGATGTCGGCCTTGCTCATGTGCTGGAGCGGAGCGTGGATCGTGAAAGGTTCGCCGCCAACACCCTGTTTCGTGCCCAACCGCGCGGTTTCGGCGAAACTGGCAATGAATTCGGGGCGGCAATCGGGGTAGCCGGAATAGTCCAGCGCATTCACACCGATGAAGATGTCGCGCGAATGCGAAGTCTCGGCAAAGGCGGTCGTCAGTGCGAGAAACACGAGATTGCGCGCCGGGACATAGGTGACGGGGATATCGTCCCCCACCCCGCCTTTGGGCACGTCGATATCCGCGGTCAGCGCCGAACCGCCGAACTGGCGCAGGTCCAGCGGCAATTCGACATGGCGTTTTATGCCAAGCTTTTCCGCAATCGCGCGGGCAGACTGGAGCTCGCGAACATGGCGCTGCCCGTAATCGATGGTGAGCGCGTGTACTTCGAAGCCGCGTTCGCGCGCGAGTGCGGCGGTCACCATGGAATCGAGTCCGCCCGAAAGCAGCACGACTGCAGGACCGGAATGATCGTGGGATATATGCGTCATGCGGCGCAGCTAGGCGCTGGTGCCGTAGCTCGCAAGACTATCGGCAGCGGCCTGTGTGACGTGCCTCGGCCGAAAACTGAAAGGGCCGTCCGTCGACGATGCCCTGGCTGTCGATCTGGACGAGCTTGCTGCCTTCCTTGCGGATATGCGTCCGGCCATAGCCATTGCCGCGGCAGGTATACTGGACCGTAACCTCGCTATCGCCATCCTCGACGACGAAGCGATTGCAGCCACTTTCGCTATGGCGAAGCTGGATGAACTCGCGCCCGCTCCGCACGCAGATATTGCGCGGCGTGGTGCCGTCGCGATAGCGCAGCTCCCAGCCCCCACGATCGAGCGTATCAAGCATGGCGAGAGAAGATTGTGCCAGCGCTGCGCCCCCCAGAAGGACCGCAGGGACTGCCGCAATGGCGGCACCGATCCAGACGATTTTACGATTCGGCATGAGTTTCACTTCTCGTTTCTTAGCACACCAAAACGGCGAGAGGATTAGTGCTCATTCTAAATTGCAGCGATGAACCGTTCTATAACAGCGATGAATTGTTTGGCACAGACTATCTAGGCTTCGATAGGGAACTTCTTCGAACAGAACGCGCAATCTACCACGATCTTTCCCTCGTCATCGCGCATTTCCTTGCGGTCTTCTTCTGGAAACTTGGACAAGACATCCTGATAATGCTCGATCGAACAGCGGCAGCCCCGTTCGATCGCAGCGCCTTTTTCGATCCGCACCTCCTGCTCCTCGTGAAAGAGGCGCCACACGATAGCTTCCAGCGACAGGGCGGAATCGAGCAATTCCTCGTGCTTCACCGATCCCGCGAGAATCGCCACATGCTCCCATTCCGGGTGGTCGAGACGGGCGTGCAACCGCTCGCGGCCTTCCTCGCCGTCAGGCAGGTGCTGGACCAGCATGCCCGCCGCGCTGCATTTGCCCCCACCCGACCTTACCGCTGTGCGGATCAGCGTCGGCACCTGTTCCGATTGGAAGAAGTAGGCTTCGCAGGCCTCCGCCAGGGTCTCGCCCTCGAGTGGGACGATACCCTGATACCGCCCCTTGCCCTTTGCGACATCGAAAGTGATGGCAAGATAGCCCTTGCCGAACAGCGCGAAGAGCGAGGGATTTGCTCCGAGTTCCGCCAGCCGCGCATGGTCGAAATCGACATAACCGCGCAGTTCCCCGCCCTTGTAATCGCAGACCAGCAGGTTCACCGCGCCGGCCTCGGTCTGGGCCTGCATGGTGACCTGCGATCCGTCATCCTTGAGGAGCGAGCCCATCAGCGCGGCCAGCACCAGCGCTTCGGCGAGCAAGTGCGTGATCGGCGCAGGATAATCGTGCGCCGCAAGGATTTCGTCGAGCGCGCGATCAAGCCTCACAATCCGTCCGCGCGTGTCGCGCGAGGGGATGGTGAAGGCGAGCGTGCGGCCCGAAAAGGTCTCTACGGCGGCGGGGTCGGTCTGCGTCATGCGCGCGCATATGGGAACGCCGACGCAGATTGAACAGGGTGGAGCCTAGCCGCCGATCTTCCCGAAACACCACAGCAGGATCGATTTCTGCGCGTGAATGCGATTCTCCGCTTCGTCGAAGACCACCGATTGCGGACCCTCGAAAACCTCTTCGGTCACCTCCTCGCCGACATGGGCGGGCAGGCAATGGAGGAATTTCGCATCGGGCCGGGCAAGGCCCATCAACTCGCCGCCGACCTGGAAAGGCGCCATCGCCGCAAGCTTGTTGTGAACGTGGTCCTGGCCCATCGAAACCCAGGTATCGGTGACCACGATGTCCGCGCCGCGTGCGGCTTCGGCGGCGTCCTGCGTCAGTGTAACCTGTGACCCGCCCTTGCGCGCCAGTTCGACGAATTCTGAATCGGGCTCGTAACCCTGCGGCACGCCGATGCGGACGTTGAACTTGAAGATACCCGCGGCCTCGAGGATCGAGTGCAGCACATTGTTGCCGTCGCCCAGCCAGGCGAGTTCGAGACCGGGCAGCGCCTTGCCGTGTTCGACCATCGTCAGCAGATCGGCGACGATCTGGCACGGATGCGAACGATCGGTCAGCCCGTTGATCACCGGCACATGGGCATGGTGCGCCAGTTCTTCGGCCTTGGCGTGATCATCTGTCCGGATCATGATCGCATCGACCATCCGGCTAAGCACACGCGCGGTATCGGCGATGCTTTCCCCGCGCCCCAGCTGGCTGGTGCCCGAATCGAGGATCAGCGCCGATCCGCCGAGCTGGCGCATGCCGATATCGAAGCTGACCCGCGTTCGGGTCGAGTTTTTCTCGAAGATCATGCCGAGCACATGGCCCGCAAGCGGCGCGTCCGCGTCGGGCCTGCCCTTTGGCCACCCTCTTCGCGCGGCCTTGCGGTCCTGCGCATCGGCAAGCATAGCGGCGATCGCATCCCCGCCGGCATCCGACAGGTCGAGAAAGTTTCTCGCAGCGGCAGCGAGGTCCATTGCGTCGCCGCCGGTCATCAGCTTGCTGCCGGATCGAAGCTCGCCGCACCGGCGGAAAGCTTGTCGAAGAATTCGTCGAACTCCGCATCGTCCGCCACCAGCGGCGGCAGCACGCGCAGAGTCTGGTCGCCCGCCGCCACGGTGAGCAGCTGGTGGTTGTCGCGCAGATGGACGAAGAAGGGCCGGCTTTCGACCTTCATGCGAATGCCCAGCATCAGGCCCTTGCCGCGCACGAAATCGAACAGTTCGGGATAATTGCCGATGAACTGTTCGAGGCGGCTGCGCAGGCGTTCGCCCTTGGCGGTGACTTCGGCGAGGAATTCGTCATTGGCGACGGCATCCATCACCGCTTTCCCGGCAGCCATGGCGAGCGGGTTGCCGCCATAGGTGGAACCATGCGTGCCGAAGCCCATGCCGCGTGCCGCCTTTTCGGTGGCAAGGCATGCGCCGAGCGGGAAGCCGCCACCGATGCCCTTGGCGCTGGCCATGATGTCGGGTGCGATTCCGTAATGCTCATAAGCATAGAGCTTGCCGGTACGCGCGACACCGCACTGGACTTCGTCGAACACAAGCATGAGGTCGTGCTCGTCACAGATGGCCTTGAGGCCGTGGATGAATTCGTCCGAAGCGGGGCGGATGCCGCCCTCGCCCTGGATCGGTTCGACAAGAAAGCCTGCGGTCTTGTCGCTGACCAGGGCTTTCGCGCTCTCCAGATTGTCGAATTCGGCGTATTGGAACCCGGCGAGCAGGGGCATGAAACCCTTGTGCATCTTCTCCTGGTTCGAGGCACTGATGGTCGCCATCGTCCGGCCGTGAAAGGCGTTGGTGAAGGTGATCAGTTCGGTCCTGTTCGAATCGCCGTCGTCATGCTGGTGATAGGCGCGCGCCGTCTTGATCGCGCACTCCACAGCCTCCGCACCCGAATTGGTGAAGAACACCGTATCGGCAAAAGTCTTGTCCACCAGCTGCTGCGCCAGCGCCTCGCCCTGCGGGCTTCCATAGAGGTTGGAGACGTGCATCAGCGTTTCGGCCTGGCGCTGGATCGCGCCGATCAGGCCGGAGTGGCTATGACCGAGCAGGTTGACCGCGATACCGCTGGCGAAGTCGAGATAACGTGTGCCGTCCTCGTCGATCAGGTGGCAGTGATCGCCCTTCACGGGGCGCACGCCGCAGCGGGGATAGACGGGCATCAGCGGGCTAATCGACATTTCTCTACGCTCTCCTCAAGAAGTCAAAGACAAATGGCGGCCCCGGAACGGGAGCCGCCATCTGCGTGTTTGCCAGCGATCTATTCCCTTGCGCGCGCTTGGTCAAACGCGATGCGAGGGACTGGTCGGCGTCCTATTCGGAAGCAGGAACCAGGTTGACCGCGGAATATTTGCCGCGTCGGTCGACCTCGAGGTCGAACTCGTAACGTTCGCCTTCGTTGATCTGTGAAAGGCCCGAACGCTCCACCGCGCTGATGTGCACGAATGCATCGGGCTGGCCATCGTCGCGCGTGAGGAAGCCGAAGCCCTTCATCGAATTGAAGAACTTGACCGTACCGGTCGCCTTGTCGCCAGTGAGTTCGCGGCGCGGAGCTTCGCTTTTCTGTTCGACTTCGATGATGTCGCCGACGATCTGCAGATCCTGTGCAGAGACCTTGCCACCACGATCGACGAGGTTGAACTCGAGTTCCTGTCCTTCGGCCAGGCCTTCGAGGCCGGCGCGCTCGACGGCGCTGATGTGGACGAAGATGTCTTCGCCGCCGGTTTCCTGCTGGATGAAGCCGAAGCCCTTTTGCGTATTGAAGAACTTGACGGTGCCCTTGCCGGTTCCGACGACCTGCGCCGGCATCCGGCTACCGCCACCGCCGCCGCCGCCACGCGGGCCGCCGCCGAAGCCGCCGCGGTTTCCACCGCCGCCGAAGCCACCACGGTCGCCGCCACCGAATCCGCCGCGGTCACCACCGCCGAATCCGCCGCGATCGCCGCTGCCATGGTCGAAACCGTCCGGAGGACCACCGAACGGGTCGTAGCTGTCCTCTCCGATATTGTCCCGCTTGTCCCGTCCGCGGCGCCGCCCTCTATCGTAACCCATAAGTCGTAAAATACCTTGTCGCGCAGCCGCGTAATCTTCGCGCCGACACGCAGGCTGCAAGGCGTGCCAGACGCAGGCGGGGAGGGAATTCCTTCGGAATATCCTCCCACATCACCCCAATGCATAGCGCGAAAGAACGCATCATGCGAATGATTTAGCGCTCTGACTTCTTGTGGCGCACAAATGTGACATTTTCGCATGGCGAAATCGGCCATCGTTTCGCTTGCAAGAAATCGATCCCTTGGGCATCGGTTGCCGCCATGGATCTCATCGCACTTTTTTCCGACCCTGCCGCATGGCTAGCCTTGCTCACCCTGATCGCGCTCGAGGTCGTCCTTGGCGTCGATAATCTCATCTTCATCGCGATCCTGTCGAACAAGCTGCCCGAGCACCAGCAGCAACGCGCCCGTAGAATCGGGCTGGCGCTCGCGCTCGTCATGCGCATCGGCATGCTGATGCTGATCGGCTGGCTGGTCACTCTCCAGACCCCGCTCTTCGATCTCGGCATCGAAGGAAGCCCCGGACCTTACGGGCAGCCTACGTTCGAGACCGCCTTTTCGGGCCGCGACCTGATCCTGCTGGCAGGCGGCCTGTTCCTGTTGTGGAAGGCCACCAAGGAAATCCATCATTCGATGGAACCGGAAGACAATTCGGGCGACCTGCTCGACAAGACCCCGGGCGCGGCCGCAGCAGTCAAGGCCACCTTCGGCACGGTGATCGCGCAGATCGTCGCCATCGATCTCGTCTTCTCGGTCGATTCCATCCTTACGGCAGTCGGCATGACTGACCACATCCCGATCATGGTCATCGCCGTCGTAATTACCGTGGGGATCATGATGGTCGCCGCAGATCCGCTCGCCCGCTTCATCGAGAAGAACCCGACGCTGGTCATGCTGGCGCTCGCCTTCCTCGTGATGATCGGCCTCGTGTTGATCGCCGACGGTTTCGGCTTCCATGTACCCAAGGGCTATATCTACGCAGCCATGGGTTTTTCGGTCGGCGTCGAAATCCTCAACATAATCCAGCGCGGTCGGCGTTCGGCAAAAACCGCCAGCCAAGGAGCCTGATCGATGACCCAGTTCAAACCGATATCAGACATGCTGCTCGCCTCCGGCCAGATCCAACCGGGCGACGTCGAGCGCGCCAAGGCGGAAGGCGTGACGCTGATCGTCAACAATCGGCCCGATGGCGAAGAATCTGGCCAGCCTGAAGGCCGCGAGATCGAAGAGGCGGCCCGGCAGGCAGGGATCGACTATACTGCGATACCCGTCGGCTCTGCCGGTTTCAGCCTGCCGCAAGTCGATGCCATGGCCGCGGCCATCGGCAGTGCCGAGGGCAAGGTGCTGGCCTTTTGCCGCACCGGTACGCGCTCGACGCTGCTATGGGCGATGACACAGGCCAAGGCCGGCCGCGATGTGGAAACGATCGCGCAGCAGGCGCAGGCGGCGGGCTACGACATCTCTCCGGTCCGGTCGACGCTGGAGATGCTGAGCCAGCAATCCGGCGATTGAGTGCAGGACCAGCTGCTCCAGTTCCTCGGCTCGCTGGCGGCAATCCTGCTGCTCGCGGGCGTGGCCTGGTGGCTCAAGCTCGGGCCCGAACGCAGGCTCAACAGCGAAGACGAGGCGCGCCGCGCAGCAGCGGAAGCAGCCGACGGTTTCGAGGCAAAGGATCTGGCGCTCGATGCGGAAGGCCGTGCCGCGCTACTGCGCGATGCCGGGGGACGCATCATGCTGCTGAGGCCGCACGGAACGCATTTCGCCGCCCGCATCCTGACCCCGGCAGCCACTGCACGGATCGAGAGCGACACGCTCGTCGTCGACACAGCGGAGCGGCGTTATGGCAGCGCGGCCCTGCGCATTGCCGAACCACAAGCTTGGGTTAAGCGTATCGAGGCTATAAAGTAGCGCGACGATGCCCGATTTTTCGCCCACTCAATATGCCGTGCCCGGTTTCGTGGCGCTGGTCCTGATCGAGATGATCTGGGCCTGGCGCCGGAACCGCCATGCCTATGAACCGAAGGACACGCTCACCAGCCTGGCCTTCGGACTCGGCAGCACGGTTTCGGGCCTGCTGTTCGGCGGACTGTTCTTCGCGCTCTACCTCTTCCTGTGGGAATTCCGGCTGTTCGACATCGGCTGGGCATGGTGGGCGTGGATCGCCTGCTTCGTGCTCGACGATCTCAAATACTACTGGGTCCACCGTTTCGGCCACCGCGTGCGCTGGTTCTGGGCCAGCCATGTGAACCACCATTCGAGCCAGCATTACAACCTCTCGACCGCGCTGCGGCAGACCTGGACCGGATTCCTGACGCTGGGTTTCCTGTTTGCGCTGCCGCTGGTGCTGCTCGGTTTCCACCCGGCGATGATCGCGATCTGCGGCGGCTTTAACCTCATCTACCAGTTCTGGATCCATACCGAGGCGATCGGCCGCATGCCGCGCTGGTTCGAAGCGGTGATGAACACGCCCAGCCACCACCGCGTCCACCACGCCACCAACCCGCGCTATCTCGACCGCAACTATGCCGGTGTCTTCATAGTGTGGGACAAAATGTTCGGCACTTTCGAGCCGGAAAGGGACGACGAGAAGATCCGTTATGGCATCGTCAAGCAGCTCGGCAGCTTCAACCTGCTGTGGGCGGTGTTCCACGAATGGATCGGCATCGCGCAGGACATGTGGCAAGCACCGTGGAAGCACAAGCTGTCCTACCTCATCCGCGAACCCGGCTGGACGCATGACGGCAGCCGCGAGACGAGCGACCAGATCCGGGCCGCATGGCTGGAACGGCAGGGCCATGTCGCACCCCAAGAACCGGTTGCATCTCAAAACCCGATTGCAGGCGACGCAGAGCCTGCCTAACCTCTCGAATCGAGAGGAGAATACATGGACGAGTTTGATATTGTCGTTGTCGGCGGCGGCAGCGGGGGCAGCGCCGTGGCCGGCAGGCTGGCTGAAGCGGGGAAGAGCGTGTGCCTGCTGGAGGCGGGGGGCCGCAACAACGGCATGCGGATCACGATGCCGGGAATGCTCGCCATTCCCAATCCCGCGGCCAATTACATGTATGAAACGGTGCCGCAGAAAGGGCTGAACGGGCGCGCCGGGTACCAGCCGCGGGGCAAGGGCCTGGGCGGATCATCGGCCATCAACGCAATGATCTACATCCGCGGCAACAAGTGGGATTACGACAATTGGGCCGCGCTCGGCTGTACCGGCTGGGGGTTTGACGATGTCCTGCCCTATTTCAAACGCGCCGAGCACAATGTCCGCGGCCAAGACGCCTATCACGGCGACGATGGTCCGCTGTGGGTGAGCGACCAGAAATGGGCGAACCCCGGCAGCCATGCTTTCGTCGAAGCGGCTGCCGAACTCCAGCTTCCGCGCAATGCCGATTTCAACGGCGAAAAGCAGGAAGGTTTCGGCCTCTACCAGGTGACGCAGAAGGACGGCGAACGCTGGTCCGTCGCGCGCGCCTATGTCGAACCGCAACGCGGGTCGAAGAACCTCGACGTCCGCATCGGCGTGACGGTGCAGAAGCTCGAAATCGAGGATGGTCGCGTCACCGGGGTCACCTATTCGGCGGGCAAGCGGACGCGGACCGTCAGGGCCCGAGGCGGCGTGGTGCTGTCGGCGGGCGCCTTCAATTCGCCCCAGATCCTGATGCTGTCGGGCATCGGTCCCGGCGCGCATCTGAAGGAACACGGCATCGATGTCGTGGTCGACAAGCCCGCAGTCGGCTCGGACCTGCAGGACCATATCGATTATGTTTCGAGCTGGCAGACCGAGAGCAAGGATTTCATCGGTTCAAGCCTGGCGGGCAATGTCCGGATGGCCAAGGCGATTATCGAACATCGGCGCAAGCGCACCGGCATCATGACCACCCCCTATGCCGAGGCCGGGGGGTTCTGGAAGGTCATGCCCGATGCGCGCGCACCGGACGTCCAATGGCACTTCGTCCCCGCAATGCTGGAAGATCACGGGCGCACCAAGGTCAAGGGCCACGGCTTCTCGCTTCATGCCTGCGTGCTGCGTCCGGAAAGCCGCGGCACGGTTCGGCTGGCGAGCCGGAATGCCGAAGATGCACCGCGCATCGATCCGAACTTCCTCGACGATGAGCGGGATCTGGCGACCTTGCGCGAAGGCGTGCGCCTCTCGCACCGCATCGTGGCATCCCCCGCGCTGCAGGCCTATGATCCGCAGGACCGCTATCCGGTCGACCTCGACGACGATGCGCAGCTCGACGAACTGATCCGCAGCCGCGCGGATACGGTTTACCACCCCGTCGGCACCTGCCGCATGGGCGCGGACGAGGGCGACGTGGTCGATCCGCAACTCAAGGCGCGTGGCGTGGACGGGCTGTGGATCGCCGACGCTTCGATCATGCCGCGGCTCGTATCGGGCAACACCAACGCGCCCAGCATCATGATCGGCGAACGCTGCGCCGATTTCGTAAAGCAGGCTCTGGCTTGACAGCGATCCGCGTGGACTGATCTCGTCAGTCAATGAAAAAGGGGCCGGAAGCTTGCGCCACCGGCCCCGGCCCTCCCCCAAGGAAACAGGTATTACCAGCTCTGGCGGACAGTCAGCCCGAAGGTCCTCGGCGTGTTGGTGCGATAGGCGAGCCTCGCACGACCGCCGCGTTCGCGGTCGAAGCTGAGCAATGCGTTCTCGTCCAGCACATTGTTCACATAGACGATGAGCGAGAGCCCGGAGACGAAATCGATCCCTGCGTTCAGGTTCACGATGTCATAGCTCGGCAACAACAGGTCGACCGTGGTCGAGGCATCCGCCGGCGCGCCCAGATAGGGTAGCCCGTGCACGAAGGTCCGCGGGTTGTTTTCCTGGTCGGCTGGCTGCGTATAGCGGTTACCGACGTGGCTCCATGAGCCAGAGAAATAGGCATCGGCGCTATCGCTTACGGGCCATTCGTAACTGCCCGAAGCGGTAAACTGCAGCTTCGGCACCGAAGCCAGGCGATTGCCTTCGCGAATACCGGTTGCGGCTACAAGCGCAGCATCGTCGCTGATGGTGCTGTCGAATTCGGCTTCGATCCAGCTTCCTGAAAGGACGAGATCAAGGCCGGGAACAGGCTCGATGCCCAGTTCCGCCTCGAGGCCCATGGTGTGGGCCTCGGGCACGTTGAAGACCACGCGGGAAGAGCAGCTTCCTGCGTCGAGCGTGACCTGCAGATCGCTGATATCGTTATAGAAGCCCGCGACATTCGCATAGAATCCGCGACCGGTTGCCTTCGCACCGACCTCGTAGTTCCAAAGCGTTTCATCCTCATAGGTCTGAAAACTTCCGAACAGCGCTTCATCCTCCGGCGAACACAAAGTGATGTTGAGCGGATCGTTAACCCCGCCGAGGCGGAAGCCCTTCGAGGCCTGGGCATTCACCGTGACCGATTCCGACACGTCGTAGCTCAGCAGCAGGCGGGGGCTGATCCCGTCCGATGCGGTTCGGTCGAAAGCATTATCGCCATTGGCGAAGAGACCGCCGGAATTGAATTCGCGCTCTTCCTTGTAGTCATAATAGCGCGCGCCCACCGTCACATCGAATTTGTCGGTCAGCGCATAGGTGCCTTCCCCGAACACTGCGATCTGCTCGAGATCGTAGGGCAGGTCGGCATTGTACGGAGAATCGAGGTTCGGGAACCCGTTGGAAACTGCTTCCGAAGTTCCGTCGCCCAGAGTGTCGTCAGTCACCGCCGCATAACCCGGCGTGGGCAGGCGTTGGCGATAAAAGCGGTCGGTTTGGGAATAGAAGCCTCCAACCACCCATTCGAACGGCCCGCCTGTATCCGAAGCCAGGCGCACTTCTTGCGTTATGGCCGAAACATCGGTCGTGTCGCGCAGGTTCGCGGGAAGCGCGATTCCTTCATCCGGATAGCCGAGATCGACCGAAACGGAACCGGTCAGGGCGCTCCCATCGCGGCTCACCAGGATGGCGCGATCGGTATAGGAACTCACCGAAGTCAGTACGACCGCGCCAAGATCGGCCTCTGCCACGAGATCGACGATCAGCGTTTCATCTTCGAAAGCCTCGCGCAGTTTCAGATACTGTTCGCGTTCATCGAAAGTGGTCGGATTGGTCTGGTAGGGATTGGCATAGAGATTGTAGATCTCCTGCCGGTTGAAGCCGTTGGCGCTGACCTTCTGATAGATCAGGCGCGGGGTCAGGCTGAACCCGTTGCCGGTATCGACGCGGAAAGCGAGACGGCCGCCGTAACGCTCGCCATCGTTCTCGTCCTCGCCGCCTGCCGGGCCGATCGCATTGATGAAGCCGCCGTAGCGCGTGTAATAGCCGACTGCGCGCATGGCCGCCTTGTCGCCGAACGGTACGTTGACTGCTCCCTTGAGATGCCAGCCGAGATCGTCGCCATCGACGAGGTTGACGTTACCTTCGACCTGCCCTTCCGCAACGCCGATGACCGGCTGGTTGGTGATGTAGCGGATCGTCCCGCCGACGCTGCCCGAACCGAACAGCGTGCCCTGCGGACCGCGCAGCGTTTCGACGCGGTTGAGATCGAAAAGGTCGAGATCGGGCGTGAAAAGCGAGAGCGAGATTACGGATTCGTCGAGATAGACGCCGACCTGTTCCTTCACGCCCGGCTGATCGCGTACAACCTGACCGGCGGAAACGCCGCGTACCGAAACCTGACTCTGCCCCGGTCCCAGGTTCTGGACCGACAGGCCCGCGACATTGCGGCTAAGGTCCTCAAGCGTCGCTGCACCGGACTTCTGGATGTCTTCCTGCGTCTGGGCGTTGATCGAGAAGGGAACGTCCTGAATCGCCTGGTCGCGCTTCGTTGCGGTAACGATGATGACCTGGCTGTCGTCTTCGGCTTGCTCGACCTCCTGTGCCGCTACGGGAACGGCGGTCAGGGTCAGCGCGCTACCGGCCAGCAGAGCCGGACGCGTGAAGAAGCGATTGATTTGGCAAATTTTTTTCAAATTCCCCTCCCATTTTCAGGCCCTTAGAGGGCTTCTCCTGGTGGAAATGGTGAATCCGAATTTGCGTAAAGACAATCCACGCCCGCTCGCCAGACCAAGATTGTTTAGGAAATGTTACACACGGGACACACCTGCCAGAACCGAAAAAAGGGGCCGGAACTTCGAAAGTCCCGGCCCTGTGGTAGGCTATGTTCGCAGGAGGAACATGGTTGGGCGGGGCCGCCCAAGGAGAGAGAGGAGAGAGTGACGGCCCCGCCGAACTTGCGGATCAGTTGTAGGCGCGCTCCCCATGTTCGGAGATGTCGAGCCCTTCGACTTCGGCCTCTTCGGTGACACGCAGGCCGACCAGTGCCTTGACGATCAAGCCGGCGATCAGCGTACCGATTGCCGCCCAGGCGATCGTCACGAGGACGCTGAAGACCTGGATGCCGAACTGCGTGCCGAGCGCGGTCGAGCCATCGCCGGGCCCGCCGAGAAACGGCTGGTAGACCACCGCCGTACCGATGGCGCCGACGATGCCGCCGATGCCGTGGATGCCGAAAGCGTCGAGGCTGTCGTCATAGCCGAACTTGGCCTTCACCTTGGCGACGAAGAAGTAGCAGATGGCCGAGCTAAGGATGCCGAGCAGGATGGCGCCGAAGGGGCCGCTGTTGCCTGCTGCCGGAGTGACGGCAACGAGGCCCGCGATCACGCCCGAACAGAAGCCGAGCGCCGATCCCTTGTGACCGGCAAGCCGCTCGATCACCATCCATGCCAGCGCCCCTGCCGCAGTCGCGACGAAGGTGTTGATCATGGCCAGCCCTGCGGAGCCGTCCGCTTCCAGCGCCGAACCGGCGTTGAAACCGAACCAGCCCACCCACAGAAGGCCGGTGCCGACCATGGTCAGCGTCATCGAGTGCGGCATCATGGGCTCCTGCGGCCAGCCGCGGCGCTTGCCGAGGAGATAGGCCAGCACGAGACCGGAGACACCGGCATTGATGTGCACCACGGTGCCGCCGGCGAAATCGAGCGCGCCGTCTTCGAACAGCAGCCCGCCGCCGGCCCAGACCATATGCGCGATCGGGAAATAGACGATGGTCAGCCAGATCGGCACGAAGGCCATGACGGCGCCGAACTTCATGCGTTCTGCCGTCGCGCCCAGGATCAGTGCGGCGGTGATCGCGGCGAAGGTCATCTGGAAGCTGATGAAGACGTATTTGCTGATCACCTCGTCGGTGAAGGTGGCCGCCGTGCTGCTCGCATCGGTGCCGGCAAGGAAATAGCTGCCCCCGCTGATGAACAGGCCCAGCGTGCCTTCATAGGTGGTGTCCCCGAAGGCGAGCGAATAGCCCCACATCACCCAGATGATCATCGCCAGCGCGGCAGTGGCGCCGATCTGGGTCATGGTGGAAAGCATGTTCTTCGACCGGGTCAGGCCGCCATAGAACAATGCGAGCCCCGGCAGGATCATGAGCAGGACGAGGATCGTCGCAGTCATCATCCAGGCATTGTTGCCGGGATTGGGAACGGCAGCCGCAGCTTCGGCGGCCTCCTGCGCATGGGCGGCAGTAGCGGTGAAGAGCGCGGCAGTCGCCGTGGCGGCAGCGCGCATGAAATTAGGCATGGTCATGATGTCCCTCCAAGGCGTCACAGCGCGGTTTCGCCGGTTTCGCCGGTGCGGATGCGGGTGGCGCTGGCTAGGTCGAAAACGAAGATCTTGCCGTCGCCGATCGCTGCGGTGCTGGCGGTTTGCTGGATCGTCTCGATCACCTGAGCCGCGAGATCGTCGGCAACCGCGATTTCGAGCTTCACCTTGGGCAGCATATTGGTCGAATATTCGGCCCCGCGATAAATCTCGGTCTGGCCCTTCTGCCGTCCGAAGCCCTTGACTTCGGTAACGGTCATTCCGGCCACGCCAATCCCGCCCAGGGCCTCGCGGACCTCGTCGAGCTTGAACGGCTTGATGACTGCGATGATGAATTTCACGCTTTCACCCCTCTTGCTAAGCGCACCGGCCCAAACACCGGCTTTCGCACATGCAGCAAAAGCCGTGCCAATCAGGCGGAAGACGGGAAAATGCGCAATTTCGGTTTAGTGGGGATGTTTTATTGCCTAAATAATAGGCGTGTGGTTATTTATTAATCAGCTCTAGTGTCGCCACGACCGGAAGGTGGTCGGAGGCAACAGCGGACAGGCCGGTATGGTGCACCCTGGACTCGACGCACTTCCAATGGGTGCTCGCCACAATGCGGTCGAGCGCGGCGACCGGCTGGCGCGAGGGGTAACTTTTGCCCGGGGTCACTACCGCCCAGCGATCGGCGAACTCGCGCATGGCCCCGGTCGCCCTGCCCCACTGGTTGAAATCGCCCATGATGACCGAGGGCAGGTTGCGCGAGCAATCGTCGACGAAGCCGCATAGCGAGCGGATCTGGTCGCGCCGTCTCAGCCCGGACAGGTCGAGATGCGTGCCGATGATGCGGATGCGCTGGCCTTCCACCGTGATCTCGCCGCATGCCGCGCCGCGCGGCTCAAGCGTGGGGAGGTCGAGCGGCTCGGCGTCATGCACCTCGAACTTGCGCCGCACGAGCAGGGCATTGCCGTGCCACCCGATGCTGCGCGGACGCTTCGCCACCTCGACCAGCCGCCAGGGCGAATCGTCGATCTCGGCGCGGGGGATGCAGGTTTCGCGCGCGCCGATCCGGCGGTCCGCCTCCTGCAGCGCGATGATATCGGCGTCGACTTCGTGCAGGACCGAAAGGATGCGCTCCGGATCGCGCTTGCGATCGAGCCCCACGGCCTTGTGGATGTTATAGCTGGCGAAGGTCAGGCGCACATGGGTCTCAATGCATGATCCCCGCCGCTTGTGCCGCGAGACCTACAGAAATTCCCGGATCGTCGCCATGAAGCGATCGAACTGGTCGTGGTGAAGCCAGTGCCCCGCATTCTCGAACTCGATGACCTGCGCATTGGCGAAATGATCCAGCCGCCCGTCGCCTTCGGGGTTGGAGGCCCAGCTGTCCGCCCCGTACAGCAGCAGCGTGGGCGCGGTGATCGCCGCCCAGGTCTGGTGGAGGAACTCGTCGGCGATATCCTCGACCGGCCAGACGTTGAGATGCGGATCGAACTTCCAGCTGTAGGTCCCGTCTTCGTTCCGGTTCACCCCGTGGATGGTGAGGTGGCGCGCCTGATCTTCGGTGAGATAGCTGTTCTCCTCGATCATGCGGGCGAAGGCGGCTTCGATGCTTTCGTATTTGCGCGGGGTCCGGCCGGCGGCCTTGCGCTTCTGCCCGATCCACTCGTTGAGCCGCTCGGGATAGCTTTTCTCGCGCATCTCCGCCTGCCGCTTGGGGCTGGGCCCCAGCCCTTCGATGGCGACGATCTTCTTCACCATGTCGGGGAAGGTCCCGGCATAGCGGAGCGAGACGTTGCCGCCCATCGAATGGCTGACGATGGTCACCGGGCCGACGCCCAGCTGGTGGACCAGCTGCGCCAGGTCGTAGACCATGTCGCTGGCGGAATAATTGCCGTCGCTCACCCAGTCGGAATCGCCGTGGCCACGGTGGTCCATCGCCACCACGTGCCAGTCGTCGCGCAGCTGCTCCGCCACCCAGTCCCAGCTGCGCGCATGGTCACGCCCGCCATGGACGAGCACCAGCGGCGGCTTTCCCCGATTGCCCCAGTCGAGATAGTTGAGCCGCAGGCGCTGCGAGATGAAGGTCTGTGAGGTCGGGCCGGGAATGGTCATGCGCGGCCTTTGCTTGAACCCCGCGCCGGATTCAACCTCAACGCTCCTTCGTGGCCGAAAAGGCGAGGTCGGGGTTCTTCTCTTCCTGGTAATTCACGTCCCACGGGCTTTTCGCCATGAAGACGAGATCGCCGTCGCGGTCCTTGGCGAGGTTCGTGAGGTTGAACTTCTCGAACTCGGCCAGCGCCTTGTCGTCGCCCTTGATCCAGCGCGCGGTGGCGAAGGGAGAAGCCTCCAGCTTCGCCTCGACCTTGTATTCGGCGGAGAGGCGCGAGATCAGCACGTCGAGCTGCAGCTGGCCGACCACGCCGATGATCCACTGCCCGCCGAGCTGCGGATAGAAGACCTGGATCACGCCCTCTTCGGACAGGTCGTCGAGCGCCTTCCTGAGCTGCTTGGTCTTGGTCGGATCGACCAGCGCGACGCGGCGCAGGATTTCCGGCGCGAAGTTGGGCAGGCCGGTGAAGCGGATCTGGTTCTTCTCGCTCAGCGTATCGCCCACGCGCAGCGTGCCGTGGTTGGGGATGCCGATGATGTCGCCCGGTTCGGCGGTGTCGGCCACTTCGCGGTCCTGCGCGAAGAACAGGATCGGCGAATGGATCGCGACCGGCTTGCCGAGGCCGCTGGGCGTCAGCTTCATGCCGCGTTTGAAGGTGCCCGACACCTGCCGCATGAAGGCGATGCGGTCACGGTGGTTGGGGTCCATATTGGCCTGCACCTTGAAGATGAAGCCGGTGACCTCGTCGCGGTCCGGGCTGATCTGCTCCTCGCCCGCGGGCTGCGGACGCGGCGGCGGGGCGTATTTCGCGATCGCCTCGATCAGTTCGGTCACACCGAACCCCTTCAGCGCCGATCCGAAATAGACCGGGGTGAGATCACCGTTGCGATAGGCTTCGAGGTCGAATTCCGGATAACCGATCTGCGCCAGCTCGATATTCTCCGCCACGGCTTCGGGCAGGTCGAAATCCGCCACCCGCTTGCCCTTGAATTCCTTCGACGGGCCTTCGGGCACCACCACGTCGCCGGATGCGAAATCGAGGATACCCTGGAATTCGCCGCCCATGCCCACCGGATACATCTGCGGGCTGACGTCGAGCGCCAGCATGTCGGCGATCTCGTCAAGCAGTTCGAAGACCGGCCGCCCTTCGCGGTCAACCTTGTTGACGAAGGTGATGATCGGCACGCTGCGCAAGCGGCAGACCTCGAACAGCTTGCGCGTCTGCGGCTCGATACCCTTGGCCGCGTCGATCACCATGATGGCGCTATCGACCGCGGTCAGCGTCCGGTAGGTGTCTTCGGAGAAATCCTCGTGCCCCGGCGTATCGAGCAGGTTGAAGGTGATGCCCTCACGCTCGAAGGTCATCACGCTGGAGGTGACCGAAATGCCGCGCTGCTGCTCGATCTTCATCCAGTCGGACCGCGCGCGCCGCGCCTGCCCGCGCGCCTTGACCTCGCCCGCAAGATGGATCGCGCCGCCGGTCAGCAGCAGCTTCTCGGTCAGCGTGGTCTTACCCGCGTCGGGGTGCGAGATGATGGCGAATGTGCGGCGGTCTGAGGTCATTTTTCTTCTCTCGTCATCCCAGCGAAAGCTGGGATCGCGTGCAGCGAAGTCCGGGATGCCCGAAAGCGACCCCAGCTTTCGCTGGGGTGACGGTTAATGGTGTTCCCGCGCAACCTGGAAACCGGCGTAGCTCTGGCTCACCGGCATCAGTTCGAGCGTGTTGATATTGAGGTGCGGGGGCAGTTCGGCCACCCAGCGGATCGTTTCGGCAATGTCCCCGGCGGTCATCGGATCGGCGCCGCCATAAAGCTTCTCATGCGCCTCGGCATTGCCGCCGGTCCGCACAAGCGTGAATTCGGTTTCGACCATGCCCGGCTCTATCGAACACACGCGCACGCCGGTGCCGTGGAGATCGCTGCGCAGCCCCAGCGTGAACTGGCGCACGAAGGCCTTGGTCCCGCCATAGACGTTGCCGCCCGTATAGGGATAATTCGCCGCCACGGAGGACAGGTTCACGATCGCGCCCTTGCGTTCGATCAGGACCGGCAGCAGCTTGTGGGTCAGCGAAACCAGCGCCGTGACATTGGTTTCGATCATGGTCTTCCAGTCGGCCAGATCGCTGTCCTGCGCCGGACTGGTGCCGAGCGCGAGACCGGCATTGTTCACCAGCAGGTCGATCCCCGCGAAGGCATCGGGCAAGGCATCGAGCGCCGCATCGCGCGCGGCCTCGTCGGTCACGTCGAAACAGGCCGCGTGGACCTTGTCCGATCCCAGCTCGTCCACCAGCGCATCGAGCCGTTCCTTGCGCCGCCCGGTCGCCACGCAGCGCCAGCCGCTCCCGACCAGCGTGCGGACGGTCGCTTCGCCAATACCTGCGGTGGCTCCGGTTACGAGAGCGGTTTTCATTCAACGCCTTCCTCGACAGAGCACGGTCCGACCATTCGAGAAACCTCGCGTGAGATCGCATAGCTTTCTGGTCGGTCCAACCTACTTACTTTAATACGCAGATCGGTGAACTCAGGCTGGACTTCACCCAAGATCTCAATCGTTAATTCATTTGGAGCGGTACATTTCACTGTTCGCTCTGCCGAACTGCCTTGGTCTTTAACTTCTACATATTTGCACGTGGCCGCGTTCCCCATTGAAAACGATTGGCCCACAGTTGGTGTCAGTTTTGTTGTTTGAGCGGGCCGACATTCGGTCGTAGTCGATTGGCTGGCCTGTCCGGTGTCAAGAAGCATCGCCCGCTCATCAGCAATCAAATCCGGGTTAACATATTCTTCGAGAGTGACCGAAGTTTCCCAGACGCCACCGGCGAGGTACTGCTCGGATGTCTGGTTGGCAGCACAAGAAAATAAATTGACGGCGAAGACCATCAGAAAGATCGAAACGATCCTCATCCGCGCAGCTCCGCACCCTGCTTGGCAGCGTTCCCCACCACACGGTCGGAAATCGCCTTGATCTCCTCGTCGGTGAAGCTCTTGTCGCCCGGCTGGAGGATGACCTCGACCGCGACCGACTTCTTGCCTTCGGGTACGCCCTGCCCGGCGAAGACGTCGAACACGCGGGCATCGACCACGGCCTTCTTGTCCGCACCGCGCACCGCCTTGACGAGATCGCCCGCCGCAAGGTCCTCGGGAACGAGGAAGGCGAAATCGCGCGTGACCGCCTGCAGCGCCGGGGGCGCATAGGCAGCGCGGGCGAAACCGCCGCCGCTCTTCTTTGCTGGGATAGCATCGAGGAAAATCTCGACCGCCATTACCGGCCCGTCGACGTCGAAGGCCCGGCAGGTATTCGGGTGCAGCGCACCGAAGCGGGCGAGGACGTTCTTGGGGCCGAGCCGCAGCGTGGCCGACTGGCCGGGATGGAACTGGTCGCCCGCCTCGCCCATCACCATGAGATTGGCGACTGGGGCACCTGCCGCTTCGAGCAGCGCCACGGCTTCTGCCTTTGCGTCATAGGCATCGAATGGCTGCGCCTTGCCGCTGGCCCAGCCGCGCTGCGTTTTCTCGCCCGAGAGCACGACGCCGAGCGTCGGTTTTTCGTCGCTCGCACCGTCCGCCCCGCGGAAATAGCGCCGTCCGATCTCGAACAGGCGCGCACCGTCCGCAACCCGGTCGGCATTGCGCTTGGCGGCGGAGAGCAGACCGGGAATGAGCGAGGGCCGCATCACCTTCATGTCCTCGCTGATCGGGTTTTCGAGCACCCATAGCGCGGCCCCGTCGGCGAAATACCCGGCTTCGGCAGCGGGAAGGAAGGACCAGGTGATCGCTTCGTTGAGGCCGCGCGCAGCGGCTGCACGGCGCAGCTTGCGCTCCATCGCCTGCATCGGCGTCGCGGTCGGCAGTGCGACGCCCGGCCGGCGCGGCAGCGGCGTGCTCGCGACATTGTCGATGCCGTGGATGCGGACGACCTCTTCCACCAGATCGGCAGGGCCTTCGATGTCATGGCGGCGGGGCGGACAGGTCACCACCCAGTCGTCCGAAACCTTGAAATCCAGCGATTCGAGGATCGCCCGCTGCTCTTCATTCGCCACGTCGAGACCGCCAAGGCGCGCGGTAAGGCTCGGGTCGAACGTAAGCGACTTGGCCTCTGCAGGCGGAGTGCCGGCACGGACAGCTTCGGTGGGTTCTCCGCCGCAGGTCTTCGTGATCAGGCTGGTCAGGATTGCGAGACCGTCGTCGAGAAACTCCGGGTCGACGCCGCGCTCGAACCGCGTGCGCGCATCGGAAGCGAGGCCCAGCTTGCGGCCGGTCACGCCGATCAGCTCGGGATCGAAATAGGCGATTTCGAGAAGGACGTCGGTCGTCTCCTCGCTTGCACCCGAATGCGCGCCACCCATGATGCCCGCGATATCGTGGACGCCCTTGTCGTCGGCGATCACGGTCATCGTGCCGTCGAGCGTATAGGTCTTCTCGTTGAGCGCATCGAATGTCTCGCCGTCACCGGCGCGCCGCGCGACCACTGCGCCCGACAGCTTGGCGAGGTCATAGACATGCGCCGGGCGTCCGAAGGCGAGCATGAGATAGTTGGTCGCATCGACCAGTGCCGAAATCGGCCGCTGGCCCGCCGCGATCAGGCGGCGCTGCATCCATTCCGGACTGCTGCCATTCTTCACCCCGCGAATGACCCGGCCATAGAATGCCGGACAGCCTTCGGGATCGTCGATCCGGATTTCCACCGGGCACGCGCCCCTGGCGGCGATGTCCGCGATCTCGATCGGCTTGAACGTGCCGAGCCCTGCCGCCGCAAGGTCGCGCGCGATGCCCATCACGCCCATGCAATCGGGGCGGTTCGGAGTGATCGCCACGTCGAACACGGGGGAGGCTTCGTGATATTCAGCCATGCCCATGCCGACCGGGGCATCTTCGGGCAGCTCGATAATGCCGTCATGCTCGTCGCCCAGTTCGAGCTCGCGCACGGAGCACATCATGCCAATCGATTCGACACCGCGGATCGCGCTCTTGCGCAGCTCCATGCCATTGGCAGGAACCACCGCACCGGGCAGGCCGAGCACGCCCTTCATGCCAGCGCGCGCATTGGGCGCGCCGCAGACGACCTGCAGCGGATCGCCCTCACCGGTATCGACGGTCAGCACCTGCAGCTTGTCGGCATCGGGATGCGGCGAAGCGGTCAGCACCTTGGCGACCCGGAAGCCCTGGAGCTTTTCCGCCGGGTCCTCGATCCCTTCGACTTCGTGGCCGATGCGATTGAGCGCAGCCGCGATGTCCGCCACGCCGGCATCGGTGTCGAGGAAGTACTTCAGCCATTCGAGCGAGAACTTCATGCGCCTGCTCCCACACCGGCGGAAAGGGTCGGCTGGTCGAAGGGCGAGAAGCCGTAGTGGTCGAGCCAGCGCTGGTCGCCGTCGAAGAAGGCGCGCAAATCGTCCATCCCGTATTTGAGCATGGCGAGCCGGTCGACGCCGACGCCGAATGCGAAGCCCTGCCATTCGTCCGGATCGAGCCCGGCAAACTCGAGCACGCGGGCATTGACCATGCCGCTGCCGAGCAATTCCATCCAGCCATGGCCCGGCGCATCGCCGTCACCGCCCAGGACCTTGCGGCCATTCACGTTTTCCCAGCCCACGTCGACCTCGACGCTGGGTTCGGTGAACGGGAAATAGGAGGGCCGCAGGCGCAGCACGATATCGTCGCGCTCGAAGAAGGCCTTGAGGAAGGTTTCCAGCGTCCACTTGAGATGGCCGAGGTGGATTCCCTTGTCGACCACCAGGCCTTCGATCTGGTGGAACATCGGCGTATGCGTCGCGTCGCTGTCGGAGCGATAGACGCGGCCCGGAGCGATGATGCGGATGGGTGCGCCCTGCTCTTTCATGGAGCGGATCTGCACTGGCGAGGTGTGCGTGCGCAGCAGCATGCGGCGGGTGTTCGGCGCGCTGTTCGCGGCCGTATCAAGCGCTTCATTCGCACCCTCCGCCGAACAGTAGAACGTGTCGTGCATCGCGCGGGCCGGGTGGGTTTCGGCCATGTTGAGCGCGGTGAAATTGTGCCAGTCGTCCTCGATTTCCGGGCCGGTCGCGACCGAGAAACCGAGGTCCGCGAAGATCTCCGCCAGCTCGTCCATCACCTGGCTCACCGGATGCACGCTGCCGCGCGGCGCGGTAGGTGACGGCAAGGTCAGATCCAACGTTTCCGACGCCAGCTTGCGCTCGAGCTCCTCGGCCTCGAAAGCCTCCTTGCGCGCCGCGATCGCATCGGCAACGGCAGTGCGCGCGCTCTGAATTTTGGGCGCCTGCTCCTGCCGTTCCTCGGGCGACATCTTGCCCAAAGTCTTCATCAGCGCGGAAATCGAACCCTGCTTGCCCAGATATTCGATACGCAGCGCCTCAAGCGCCCCGGCGTCGCTCGCCCCTTCGATGCGCTGGAGCGCATCCTCTTGCATTGTCGGCAGATCGGTCATGAAACTCTCGAGATAGGTCCTTGCGCGCTGCCTCTAGCGGCATAGGCGGGAATCCTAAAGCCCTGTGTGAAACCTGCGAGAACCTTCAGGGCCGGTGGTGCGAATTCCGCCGCTGGGAAAGCGATCGCTCATTCCCGCTCCGGTGAAACTTCTCTTCGAGGCTCGGGCAGGTCCGTGGAACGGGGCGGGTCGAGCGTCTGCACCGGCGAACCCCAGACACGCTGGCGTTCAGCCATAAAGGCATCGAGGATCGGGTGTTCCATGCGTGCATACTGGCTCGGACTCATGCCCATGAAGCTGTGAAATTCGTGCACGAAATGGGCCTGGTCATGATAGTTCCGATCGATCGTTTTCGACCAGCTTTTCATGTCCGCCAGCATGAAAGCCGCCAGGCTGCGCATCATTCGCTGGCGGCGCAGCAATAGCTGGGGCGGAAAGCCGAAATGACGCCCGCAGACACGTTCCAGCGTCCTCTTCGTAAGCCCTACGCGCTCCGCCAGAGTGGCGACTTCGATCAGGTATGGATCGATCATTGCCTCGTGGATAGCGAGTATTCGAGCCGCATCTTTGGGCGGCGGCGCCAGCTCCCTGAAGAATTCGGTGATGGCGGAAAATTCGTCCTCGTCCGATCCGCTTGATGCGCACAACTTCTTGCACAAGGGCACAAACCGGGCGAAGCTGGGATGGGTCTCGCCATCGAAAATCGTATCTGCGTAATCCTCGGCGGGCTCTTGCACGTATCGCGCCCACCCCAATGGCAACAGGCCTATGCCCCACATGCTGCAGGAACCCATTTCGAAACGCATGGGATGCGAACTGGGCCCTGTCGCCGTAAAGCGGGCGCTGAGACTTTGGCCGTCCCCAACGGTTGCGCGCGGCGGATTGCGCATGAAGAACCGCAAATTCGCCCATTCGGGCTGGAGGTGATCTGTGACCGTCCGACCTTGCGGAAGGACAACCTCCATTTTGTAGAAAGTGGTGAAGCACGGCGCGAGTTCATCGGGCGGCGCAAAGAACCTGACGTTTACCTGTTGTCTCAATCCGTGCTTTTCGAGAACCCTCATCGGCTCACCTTAGCCGAGAATGGAGATTCGTTCCAAACAGACTGACAAGAAAACGGGCGCCTCCCGAGTTGAGAGGCGCCCGTTTGCTTTGAATCAGTTGGCCTTGATCAGGCAGGCAGAGCTTTCTTCGCCTGGTCGATGATCGCCTTGAAGGCCGCGCCTTCGTTCATGGCGAGATCGGCCATTACCTTGCGGTCCAGTTCGATACCGGCCAGCTTGGTGCCGTGCATGAACTGCGAATAGGTCAGGCCTTCGGCGCGGACCGCAGCATTGATGCGCTGGATCCAGAGAGCGCGGAAATTGCGCTTCTTAACCTTGCGGTCGCGATAAGCGTACTGGCCGGCCTTTTCGACGGCCTGACGAGCGACACGGATGGTATTCTTGCGGCGACCGCGATAGCCCTTGGCCTGGTCTAGGAGCCGCTTGTGCTTCTGGCGTGTAGTAACGCCGCGTTTAATGCGAGGCATATCAGTTTCTCCTTAAGTATCGCGATCAGTCGAGGCCGTAAGGCGCCCACTTTTTCACCGTCTTCGTGTCGGCTTCCGACAGGACAGAGGTGCCGCGGTTCTGGCGGATATACTTCGCATTGTGGCTGATCAGGCGGTGGCGTTTACCGGCCACACCGTGCTTGATCTTGCCGGTTGCGGTGATCTTGAAGCGCTTCTTCACACCGCTCTTGGTCTTCAGCTTGGGCATTTTCATCTCCTTTGTCAGAGACACGTCCGGACCAGCCCTGGCAGCCCTTGTCGCCAGGCCGGCTGAGAATCACGTGTCGGTGAAGGCGCGCGAAATAGCGGTTTTGCGCCAGGATGCAAGTCAGAAGTGGGTTACGTAGCCGCCGTCGACGAACAGCGTATGTCCGGTGATGTACGAAGCCTCGGGTGAAGAAAGGAAGGCGACAGGGCCTGCAATCTCGTCGGGTGTTGCCCATCGACCGAGCGAAGTGCGGCGGGCGAGATGCTTGGAAATATCGGGCGTTCCGGTAAACCAATCCCTATTGGTTTCCGTAAGCACGAAGCCCGGCGCCACGGCGTTGACCGTGATGCCATCGGCCCCGAGCTCGGCGGCAAGCGATCGCGTCACGCCGGTCAGCGCAGCCTTGCTCGCAGTGTAGGAAGCATCCCCGCGGGCGATCTCGGAGGCAATCGAAGTGATGTTTATGATTCGTCCGTAGCCACGCGCCCGCATCAACGGCACAGAACGGCGCGCAAGATCGAAAGGCGCGACGAGATTGCTGTCGAGCAGGCGGGCGATGTCGCTGCGCGCAATTTTTTCGAAAGAGCGCCGGTCACGCTCCCCCACATTGTTGACGAGGATGTCTATGCCCTGCACGGCCAATTCCTCGAACGCTTTCACGGTGGCGGCTTCATCGGTAATATCGAAGACCAAGGGATGTGCTTGCTCGCCGATATGGGCAACAGCCTCGGACAAGGCTGCTGCATCGCGTCCGTTGAGCCAGACGCGCGCGCCGGCTTCCGCCAGCCGTTTGGCGATAGCAAGCCCCAAACCACGCGCCGCGCCCGTCACCAGCGCGATCCGTCCATCAAGGGTTCTGCATTTTCCCACCATGCTGCGCGGTTAACCGCTTCCCGCCCCGACTTCCAGCCCGCGCGCAGTTGCTCTTGACCGCCTTTGCAGTAGAACCAAGCGCAATGGACGAGAGCGAGGTCCCAAAATCGGGTTACGACTGGAGCGGCGCGGGCATGCGCTGGATGGCAGGCATGCTGGCGCTGGCTGCCTATGCATTGGCTGGATATGCACTTGTCGACCTCGTTCGGCCGGACGCCGGCTATTTTTCCGTCAGCTTCGCTATCCTCCAGCCGGCCGTACTCTGCGCATTTGCCGCCTGGATGGGAGATCCACTCTTCCGGCGGGAGAGCCGCTACTATTTACGCGTACCGACATATTTGATGATCGGGATGTGGGCGATCTCGATTCCGATCCTGAAGGAAGGCACGATCTGCGTGATCATGCTTTCGCCCATCTGGCTCGCAAGCGGCGCGGCTGGTACGCTTCTGCTTCGCCGGATGCGCAGGAAGCTGGGAGATGGTGCCCCGGCGAACCGGATGCACGCGCTGGGCATCGCGGCTCTGCCTCTCGTCATCTTTCCTCTCGAGATGGCTCTGCCCACACCGGAAGCGGACTACCGCGTTGAACGAAGCGTCATCATCGATGCCTCGCCCAGAGCGATCTGGCCGCTGATGCGGGGTATGAAGCGCATCGCGGAAGACGAAGGCGCGTTCAATTTTTCCCAGGATATTGCGGGTCTTCCTCGCCCGCTGGAGGCAGAGCTCGAAGGCGAAGGCGTTGGCGCTCGCCGCGAAGGATTCTGGGAAAAGGGAATTCGCTTCGCAGAAGTCGTCGACAGATGGGAAGTGCATCGCGAAATCGGATGGATGTTCGACTTTGGCGACAGCGCGGGCTGGGAGTTCACGGACGCACATCTCAACCCGGGAAGTAAGCACATGCAGATCCGTCGCGGTGGCTACCGCCTAGAAAGACTGGCCGGCGGAAAACAGCGCCTCACGCTTCACACGGACTATACAGCCCGTACCCACCTCAACTCCTATGCCGCCCTGTGGGGCGAGCTGTTCTTGGGTGATATCTCGGAAAACCTTCTCGAAACGATCCGCCAAAGGGCCGAGGCTCAATCTTAGCAGAGTATCTTTACGATCATCCCCATCGTTTCCTGACACCAGGCATATCTGCAAGGTTGTCCATTCGCTGCACGCGCCGTGTCGCGAGATTACGTCAGGTTCATGGCCTCGAGGACATCCTCGAGCCGTGCCGGATCACCGATGGCCAGAGCATTGCCGTTGCTTTCGGCGTGGAGCGGCTCCCCTGCCCAGTCGCACATGATCCCGCCCGCACCTTCGACCACCGGGGCAAGCGCTGCGAAGTCGTAGAGCTTGAGTCCGGCTTCGCAGACCACATCGACATAACCGCTGGCGACGAGGCCGTAATTATAGCAATCGCCACCATAGATGATCTTGCGTTCCGCCACCGCCTTCGCAAGGCCCATGAAGTGATCGGCCTCCTGGTCGGAAAACTGGTGCGGGGTGGTGGTCGCAAGCACTGCATTCGCGAGCTCCCGGCAGGCTGCACTGCGCACCGGCTTGCCGTTGAACATAGTCCCTTCACCCGTTCGGCCGGCCCAGCGCTCCTTCGCGATCGGCTGGTCGATGATGCCGAGGACGGGAAAGCCATCCTGCATCAGGGCAATCAGCGTCCCGAAGATCGGCCGTCCGGCGATGAAGCTGGTGGTTCCGTCGATCGGGTCCAGCACCCATTGGCGCCCGGCGCCCTCGTTACGCGTGCCGTATTCTTCACCGATGATGCCATCGTCCGGCCGATCGGCTTCGATTATGGAACGCATGGCCGCTTCCGCAGCACGGTCCGCTTCCGTTACGAAGCTGCGATCAGACTTCTCTTCTTCGTCCCAGTTCCCGCGAAACATGGGGCGGATCACCTCGGCCGCCGCATCTGCAAGACGGTGAGCGAGTTCGAAGTCGGATCGTGAAGTCATGGCGGCGCATTTGACAGGATTGCGGTTCTGGTCAAGAGAGCCGGCAGGGACTTCACCCTTCGGGTCGCACTGAAGGGAAGCTACCGATCGACAGGGAACAGGACAATAACTCCCCACCGGGGAAGGGGCGGGATTCTGCGCGTGGATTCGTGTCAACGACCGGATCAACGCCGGATGGACTTCCGCTCGCCTTCAACCGCAATCCCTGTGATCCGCTCAAGCCCTGGATAACGCGGATCGGCGTGACGTCTGTGACGCTTCCCGAAGGTCAGTCGATCGAATGCGGCACCTTCGGAGAACATCCGATCATGCGGATGATTTACGGCTCGCGCTGGACGGCGCAGACTGCCGATGGACTGCAAGAGTTCTCTCCGGGAGAGCGAGGCCTTGCCCTGTTCTTCGGACCTTGCACCAAGATGATGCGCCTGAAAGCCCATGGCACGTTTCGGGTCGTAACAATCAATTTCGCTCCCGGAGCGATCCAGGGGTTGGACTTGCCCCCGATCGAACAATTGAACGATCGAATCCTTCCCTTCGACTGTTTCACACATGAAGCCTTTCCGGCAGAGGCGTACTCTCCTCAGGCCGACGTTTCAGCCTGGCTTGCTTCTGCAGAGAACCAGTTGCAGCACGATGTGAAACGCGCGGAACTCCCTCCACCGAATCCTCTGCTTCGCGAGTTCGAGACATTGTGCCTCACCGATCCCGGCGCATCACTTGATCGTTTTGCAAAAGCCAATGGAATAGCCCGCCGTACGCTCGAGCGGATCGTCAATCGCGATCTGGGCGTGTCACCGCGCTTCGCCATGCGGCGTGCCAGGGCACTCGATATGGCGGCGGCTTTGCTGAAAGTCGCGAGCAGAGAGGAGGAGCCGGAAATTGCCCTTCGCTATTTCGATCAGTCTCATGTCACGCGCGAGATGCGCCAGCTGTTCGACACGACACCCGGTCGTCTCAAGAAGGGAAGCCACCCACTGCTGCTGATTACGATGGAAATCCGCCAGTCGCGGCGGCTCGATGCGATTGCGCGTCTATCGAGCGACGAACCGCGCCCCTGGCGCGACCCAGCGGCCGAGCCGCAGTAACCCCTGTCAGTCGAAGAGAGAACTGACCGAGCTTTCGTCCGCAATCCGGCGCACGGCCTCACCGATCAGTGGAGCGATGGTGAGGATGCGCACCTTGGTCGAGTCCTTGGCCGCATCGGTCGGGCGGATGGAATCGGTAATTACGAGTTCCTTCAGCAAAGAGCCGTCCACCCGCGCCACCGCTCCGCCCGAAAGCACGCCGTGGGTGATATAGGCTGCGACCGAAGCGGCGCCCTGGTCGAGCAAAGCCTGTGCCGCATTGCAAAGCGTGCCCCCCGAATCGACGATGTCGTCGATCAGGATGCAGTGCCTGCCCTTCACTTCGCCGATGATGTTCATCACCTCGCTCTCGCCCGGCCGGTCGCGGCGCTTGTCGACGATTGCCAGGGGCGCATTATCGAGCCGCTTGGCGAGCGCACGTGCACGAACCACGCCGCCAACGTCGGGGCTGACGACCATGAGGTCCTGATCGCCGTAACGCGCCTGGATGTCGGCTGCCATCACGGGCGCGGCGAACAGATTGTCGGTCGGGATATCGAAGAAGCCCTGGATCTGGCCCGCATGCAGATCGACCGCAAGCACACGGTCAGCCCCTGCCTCGGTAATCAGATTGGCGACCAGCTTGGCCGAGATCGGAGTGCGTGGCCCTGGCTTTCGATCCTGTCGCGCATAGCCGAAATAAGGGACCACCGCAGTAATGCGCCGCGCCGACGCGCGCTTGAGCGCGTCGATACAGATGAGCAGTTCCATGAGATTGTCGTTCGCCGGGTAGCTGGTCGACTGGACCACGAACACGTCCTCGCCGCGCACGTTTTCATGGATTTCGACGAAGATTTCCTCGTCGGCAAAACGACGTACGCCAGCATCGACCAGTGGCATTTCGAGATAGGCCGCGATCGCCCGGGCGAGCGGCAGGTTCGAATTGGCGGCCATGATCTTCATGCTTGCGATTCCCGTGTCGGCTGGCAGTCAGTCCCGCCTAGCCGAGCGTCATGGGATTGCAACATCGAAGGGCGCAGTTTTGCGCCGGTTATCCGACGCGGTGCTCACCCTTGATCCAGCGAACCGTCCCGCTCGAAGCGCGCATGACCACGCTCTCGGTGGTCATCTTTCCGCCGCGCCGGTACTTGACGCCTTCGAGCAGTGAGCCCGAGGTCACGCCCGTGGCGGCGAAGATGCAGTCGCCTTTTACCAGATCGTCGCGCGTGTAGATCCGATCGAGATCCGTGATACCCCACTTGGCAGCGCGTGCCTTTTCGTCCTCGTTGCGGAACACAAGACGGCCATTGAATTGCCCGCCCACACAGCGGAGCGCGGCAGCCGCCAGCACACCTTCGGGTGCGCCGCCCTGGCCCATATACATGTCGATCGTGGTGTCTTCATCGGTCACGGCGATCACTCCGGCCACATCGCCATCGCCGATCAGGACCACGCCGCAGCCCAGTGCGCGCAGTTCGGCGATCAAATCGGCATGACGCGGGCGGTCGAGCACGCAAACGATGATGTCGGAGGGTTCTACGCCTTTAGCCGCAGCTACTGCCTTCACATTCTCGGTTGGCGACTTGGCAAGGTCGATCACACCATCGGGATAGCCCGGGCCGACCGCCAGCTTGTCCATGTAGACATCCGGCGCGTTGAGCAGGCAGCCTTCGGCACTGGCCGCCAGCACTGCAAGAGAGTTCGGCCCTGCCTTGGCGGTGATCGTGGTTCCTTCCAGCGGATCGAGGGCGATGTCGATTTTCGGCCCCTTGCCGGGCGCGCCGCCTACTTTTTCGCCAATGAAGAGCATCGGCGCTTCGTCGCGCTCGCCTTCGCCGATCACCACCGTTCCGTCTATTTCGAGCGTATCGAATGCCTTGCGCATCGCTTCCACCGCGGCAGCGTCGGCGGCCTTCTCGTCGCCCCGGCCGATCAGCTTTGAGGCAGCCACCGCTGCAGCCTCGGTCACGCGGACCATTTCGAGTACGAGAACACGGTCGAGAGGATTGGAGGCAGGCGAGTTCATCGAGAGTTCAGTCCTTGAAGCCAGAGGTGCCGCTGCGCGGATATCTTGCTGCGAATTCGTATGCGTGAGGCCGTTAGACAGGGAGCTTACGATTGTCGAGACGCAGGCTGAGACTTCTGGCTGGCCTCGTCGTTTGCTCGCAGGCCATATCCGGCGGCGCGCAAGAATCGCTCGGGCCGCAGAGTGGAACCACGCCCGAAAGGATCGATATTCTGATCGAGCCACAGACCGAAAGCAATGAAGTCTACGAGGATTGCGAAGAAGATCAGGACGCCGCGACTATCACTGGCGAGATTATCGTATGTCGGCGGCGCTCCGAGGACGAAAACCGCCTTTACGACAAGGAGGGAGCGGAGCGCAGGCATGCCCAGCGAACACAAGGCCCGCAACCGGTCGATGTAGCTGGAGGAGGCATTTTTCGGGGCCAACCAACCGTGTCCTGGCTATGCTTTATTCCGCCTTGCCCGAAGGACCCTGTCTACATGGTCGACTTCGACGAATTGCCTGAAACACCGCCCGGCTCCGATGCGGACAGGGTCGCGCGCGGACTCGCACCGCGAGGCAATCAGGTCGAAACTGCAGGCATCGTACAGATTGCCGGAGAGCCGCAGCAGCAAAGCAATGCGGAAGAACTGGGCCTGCCTCCGCCTTTGGAAGCAGCGCAGGACGGCAGCGTCAATCCTTCAGGATTGGCATCACCAGAGGCGGAGCCGTCAGATTAGGCGATCCTTCGAGTAGTTCGAGAGCCTTACTGACGCAATTTTCCGGACCGTCGTGCGTGACCATCGCCACCTGCACCTCGCCCCCGTCCTTATCGCGTCCGTGCTGGATCAGACTCTCGATCGAAACGTCCGCATCACGCATGGCAGCCGTCAATTCCGCTAGTACGCCCGTGCGATCGGCCACGGTAAAACGCAGATAGTCGCGGCCCACACGATCCCCCGGATCGGCCGGTGCGCATTGGACAAGCGCATCGCTCGGCACGGAAAACGGAGCGCCGTTTTGCCCGCGTGCAATATCGATCAGATCCGCGACGACCGCGCTTGCCGTCGGCTTGTCCCCTGCCCCGGCACCCTGGAACAGCAGACGGCCCGAAAAATCGCCCTCCGCCACCACGGCATTGGTCGGGCCGGTTACGGCCGCCAGCGGATGGCGGAACGGGACGAGACAGGGCCGTACACGTTGCAGGAGGCGCCGATCCTCCCCCTCACCGAACAAAGAGGCGATGCCCACCAGCCGGACGACATAACCCAGCGCATCGGCCTGCGCGATATCGCTGGCGCGCACTTGGGTAATACCCTCGGTCCGCACCGCATCGAAATCGATCCGCGTGCCGAATCCGATCGCCGCAAGGATGGCCAGCTTATGAGCGGCATCGATTCCTCCTATGTCGAAGGCAGGATCGGCCTCGGCAAAGCCCTGGTCCTGCGCTGCTTGTAGCATCTCGTCGAAATCGGCTCCCGTTCGCTCCATCTCGGACAGGACGTAATTGCAGGTGCCGTTGAGGATGCCGTAAATTCTCGTCAAAGCATTGGCTGCCGTACCTTCACGCAAGCTCTTCACCACCGGAATGCCGCCCGCGACCGCAGCTTCGAAAGCGAAAGGGGAATTCTTTATCGCGGCCAGTTCGGCGAGTTCCAGTCCGTGATGCGCGACCATCGCCTTGTTCGCGGTGACGAGACCTTTGCCGGCATCGAGCGCGGCACGTGCGAGTGTGAGCGCCGGACCGTCCGACCCGCCAACAAGTTCGAGCACGACGTCGACGTCGGAGCGCATCGCCATTGCCTGCATGTCGTCCACCCAGGCATAGGACGACAAATCTATCCCGCGATCCTTGCCTCGTTCCCTTGCCGATATGGCTACGACTTCAATCGGTCGTCCGGCGCGCGCCGCGATCATTTCACGATTGGTCTCGATCAGGCGGATGACGCCTATGCCCACCGTGCCGAGCCCCGCGATGGCTATCCGAAGCGGTTCAGCCATTGACCGTCTCCCTTGCCGGAAAGCCGCACGCCTGCCGCATTCCGTCAGGAACAGGCGAGGGTCGGCCTTCGGGTAGGTCGACATGGACCGTCAGAAGCCGAATTTCGGCACGCAATGAGCCGTCCTCCGCACCGTGCAGGGTAACAAGCGTCCGCATACTCGAGTTGCCGATAGCCTCGACGGTCAGCCGACCTTCGATCAGTTCCTCGAGCCGGATCGGCGCGAGATAATCGACTTCCGCGCGCCGAACATGGAATTCGGCATCTACGGGTAGTCCGCGCTCGCGTGCGTCACGGAAAAACTCGCTCACCAGAACATCGGCATATTCGAGATAGCGGGAGTTGAAGACCACGCTCTGCGGATCGACTTCTGCGTATCGGACGCGAAAGGTATGGCGAAAAGGTTTCATGCCGGGTCGCCTAGCGCATTGAGACTGCCCGCGTGAACCAGTTTGTCTTTTCACGCACTAAGCTGCGTGTGCAGCAATGCCTGCCTCAAAGACTCCGGTCGCAACTGCCAAGTTGTTCGATAACATAAGAGTAATCTCGCGCAGCAAGGCCGCGCGAACGGGAATCGCGCGACAAGTTCGCTTCACCGGGAAGTTCTGCAGGAAGGGAGCAGGCCAGCCTGTACCATTCAAGCGTGTCCGGCTGGGGCGGGCGCGCCGACTGGTCCACGATTTCGGTCCAGGAGACACCCCAGCGAGGCGGCTGGTTCGGCCGGCGGACCACGGTGATCGAAACGGGGCCATCGTTCTCGGTATCGAGAAAAAGCTGCGTCTCCGATTCTCCCGCCAGCGTACCTTCCACACCCAGCGCATCGGCAACCCGGAGGATGCGGGGTGGGGCATCCGGCGCGACCAGGGAGGTCAAAATGGGACGCAGACGCGCTTCCAGCTCAGGCGTGTAGGTCTGCTGGGCACCTTCTCCCACCAGCTGTATCTCGCCCGGGCGCCCCGGCACGGTGCGCGCGAAGAGGAGCACATCCATTTTCTTCAGTTTGGGTGCATTGCCTTTTGCGTCCACAGGAACATCGACGAGATAGCGCAGGTCTTCTCCCAAGGGTACGTCCCCGGCGAGAAGCGCCTGGGTACGCGCTTCGACATATAGACGGACATAGCCCGGAGCGAGTCCGGGAGAACGTTCGGGTTCAAGCGTCGCCTGGTCGCGGATCTCGGCCCGCACAACCAGCGGCGCGCTTTCTGCCAGCCCTACGATATCGGCATAAGTGAGAGCGTTTTCCTCCGATCCCACGTCCTGGGCCATGAGGGGAACTGCCGAAAGAAGGGCGACTGCGGCGGCGAAGATCGGAACTCTGCGCATGAATGAAATGCAAACCTCTCACGATAACATCTGCTGTATGCAGTCGGGAAACCACTTGGCGGTATCGGGAGTTCCCTGAGAGCCCAGCCGTGAATTGACGGTTAACCGATAAAGCGTTTGCTCCCCAAGGTCTCGCCCGCTAAGGGGTGCACAAAATCTGGGTCAGTGATACAATATTGCCTGAAAGTTGCCTTTGGCGACTATATCGGGAACAGGCCTGGACAAGCACCGACGTTCCTGCATGGGTCGCCGAGGTGTAGATTGGAATGCGGTGCCGTGGACAGTTCTGCTTGTCCTCCTTCACGGCGCCTCGAATGGCCCGGTGCGAATCGGGCGGATACGATGGAGTGATGCAACCGAATGGCTTATGCTGACCAACAGATGAGTGGGAATCGCGTAATCGCGATCATCATCGTTGCCCTCATCCACATTGCCCTCGGTTACCTGCTGATCACCGGTCTTGCCGTAGATGCGGTCAAGAACGTGGTCGAGCGCGTAACGACGATCGATGTGGAAGAGCCGCCGCCGCCGGAACCGGAGGATGAACCGCCGCCGCCTCCGCCCGAAGATGTTCCGCAGACAGTGCCGCCTCCGGTTGCGCCGCCGCCGCCGATTAATATCGCGCGAACGCCGCCGCCCGTGCGGACCACGCCTACGATTCCTCCGCCTGCTCCGCCAGCGCTGAGGATACCTCCGCCGGCACCCCCGGCGCCTCCTGCTCCGCCCGCACCGCCTTCGCAGGCACGTGGCGCTTCGCCGGACAATCTGAATCGTTGGGCTGCGCGCATTCAGGGCGACTATCCTTCCAGCGCACTGCGCCGCGAGGAACAGGGCACGGTCACCATGCGGATCACGATCGGGGCAAACGGGCGCGTCGAGGCGTGCAGCGTAACCGGTAGTTCCGGGTCCAGCGCGCTCGATGACGCGGCGTGCCGCGGAATGCAGCGATACGCACGGTACAATCCGGCTTTGAATGCTGCCGGCAACCCGATTTCAGATACTACCACCCAATCGATCCGTTACGTTCTGCCCGACTAGGGACCACGGCAGGACAGAAGACGCATTTTTCAAGAGGACTTTCCGTTATGATTATCCAACTTCTCGCTGCAGGTGTCGAAGCACCCGAGAGCTCTTTCGGTTTCTGGCAGGCCATGGAAGAAGGCGGCCCTGTCGCCTGGTCGATCCTAGGCGTCATGATCATCATGTCCGTCGGCTCGTTTTACATCCTTTTCACCAAGCTGTTCGAACAGCAGAAGGTGATGAACCAGTATAAGGATGTCCGCAGCAACTTCTGGCGGGCGAACACCATTCGGGAGGGCGCCACCAAGCTGGAAAAGAACAGCGCATGGCGCCAGCTGGCCGACGATGCGATCGCCGCCGAAGACAAGCACGCCAAGCTCAACGATAGCCTCGAAGCACATGACTGGATGCACGGTTCGCTCGCACGCTCGGAGCACGCCATCCAGGCGAAGCTCAACGGTGGCCTGCCCTTCCTGGCGACCGTGGGTGCGACTGCTCCCTTCGTAGGCCTGCTCGGTACGGTTATCGGTATCTACCGCGCACTGATCAACATCGGCGTCGCCGGTTCGGCCTCGATCGACAAGGTCGCCGGCCCGGTCGGTGAAGCACTGATCATGACCGCCATCGGTCTGCTGGTCGCGGTTCCGGCCGTGTTCGCCTACAACTGGCTGCAGAGCCGTAACCGCAAGATCTTCGACATGATGAGCGGCTTCTCCACTGATCTGCTCGCCAACATCAACTCGGGCGGCACCATCAAGCCGGCTACGATGACGGCGACCTCGACGCAGACCGCAGGCAAGGCCGCTGCCGGTCGGACCACCACCGCGGCAACCACGCCGGCGACGGGTGCATCGACCACTACGACGACCAAGCGCTAAGTCGAACGGTGCGGGGGCGATCTCCGGTCCCGCACCATTCGCTCGCAATTGTGTGACTATTAGTACGGATAGGATGTAAGCTATGGCGATCCAGATGGGCGGCGGCGAAGATTCGCCGATGTCGGACATCAACACCACGCCGCTCGTCGACGTGATGCTGGTGCTTCTGATCATCTTTCTCATCGCGGTCCCGGTCGCGATTCAGACAATCGATCAGCTCGAAATCCCTGTCCTCGAATCGGTCGAATCGAAGGACAAGGTCGAAAATCTGCTGCTCACGGTGAGCACCAGTGACGAAGCGGGTCGCAGCGCTGGCGACACCGGCTATACGGGCGCCTCACGGACCGGCGAATGCCGCGTCTATTTCAACAACATCACCCCGGTCACCTCTGAAGAGCTGTATGATCAGGCCTTCGAGCGCCTCGATGCTATCGTGCAGCGCGCCGGCGGACCCGAAGCGATCATGAACGATCCCGAAGCGATTCCGCAGGTTCACATCCGCGCTGACGTGAATGCCCCGTGGTCGTGCGTCGCAGGTGCAGTATACAACGTCCAGGCTGCCGGTTATCCGACCGTCGGCTTCATTTCGAACCCGGTCGACCCGAACTGATTGCGTTCATACGCAACGGTACCGGTTCCAGAATTCAGGAGTAACCCACCATGGCAATGTCAGGCGGCAAGGACGATGGCAGCCCGATGATGGAAATGAACATGACGCCGTTGATCGACGTCCTGCTCGTTCTTCTCATCATGTTCATCATCACCATTCCGGTCGCGACGCACTCGGTAGATATCGACCTGCCGCAGCCCAACCCTGACCCGCCGCCGGTCGACGTCGAGCCCGACAAGAACAAGCTCGTGCTCACCCAGGACGACCGGATGCTTTGGAACGGTCAGGAAATCACACAGGGCGACCTCGTGAATCTGCTGCAGCAGTCCACCACGATCAATCCTGAGCCCGAGCTCCAGTTCGAACCGGAAGCTCTCGCCAGCTACGATCTGTCGGCCCGCGTGCTGCAGATCATCAAGGCCAGCGGCGTGACCAAATTCGGCTTCGTCGGCAACGAACGCTATCGCACTTTCGGCAAGGCCGGAATGCAGTGAGTTCGACGCGAATGCTCGAACTATTGAAGGGGCGGAGCAATCCGCCCCTTTTGTTTGTCCGGGTCTGGATGGGGCCGGGACATGCCGTTGGCCCCGAACAAACTTGATTCTCCACTCGCTGCCCGGGGAGTGTGCCACTCCAGCCAGCAACGGCTTCAGGCAGGACGATAGGGCACGCGTGCATCATCCACGCGCATCGCCGCCCCGGCAAGGCTCTCGGCTTCGAGCAGAAGCTCGTCATCTACTGACCCTTGGGGCGTCGCCTCCCGACCGATCATCACCATTACCGGCACGGCGAGCGGGCTGACGCGATCCAGTTCTACGTGAACCAGCTGCTCGGCTGATCGGTCGAGTAGGTCACCCAACCTTCCCACGTCTGTCATGCGTGTGCGAGCATCGGCCCAAGCCGCCTCAAGCAGAACGTGATCCGGTTCGTACTTGCGCAGGACGTCATAAATCAAATCGGTCGAGAACGTGACCTGCTTGCCGGTCTTCCGCTTGCCAGGATGCTGGCGCTCGACCAGTCCCCCGATCACTGCGACTTCCCGGAATGCTCGGCGCAAAAGGTGCGAATTCTGCACCCATTCGATGAACTCGTCCCGGAGGATCTCAGGCGATAGAAGCGGAGCCGGGTCTTCGACTGGCTTCAAGCCCCAGACGGCCAGCGAATAATCGTTCGCCACGAAACCGCTCGGCATTAACCCGCGATCCTCCATCCGGCGCGTAATCAGCATGCCGAGGCTCTGGTTCGCGTTCCAGCCTTCAAACGTATAATAGACGCTGTAATGCCGTTTGGCATGCGGGAAGCTTTCGACCAGCAATTGCCCCGGCCCAGGCATCCGGCTTCGCCAGTCCTGCACCTCCAGCCACTCGCGCACGTCATCGGGAAAGCGCGCCCAACCTGCCCGGTCTGCAAGCAGGGTGCGAACGCGCTCGGCAAGATGCGTAGTCAACGGCATTCGTGCCCCGCCATAGCTCGGTATCATCGCATTTGAGGTGGCGGCTTTTACCAGCACCTCCATGTCCTGCAGTTTGACGACCTCCAGGCTCATCCCTGCAAATGCGAAGGTATCACCCGACGATAGCGAAGCGGCAAATCGCTCCTCGATCTTGCCCAGGCTGCGCCCTCCTCGCCCACGCCCGGAATTGATCCGCACTTCCAGCATCTCGCTATCGATGATGATGCCGGCGTTCATCCTGTGGCGCGCAGCCTGGTCCGGATGGGTCAGTCGCCATACCCCTTCCGTATCGCGCACGATCCGCTTGAACTTGTCGTAAGCCTGCAGGGCATAACCACCGGTCGCAACGAATGTCAGGATGCGTTGCCACACCTCCTCGTCAACCCAGGCGTAAGCAAGGCTCGAACGTATCTCGCGCAGAAGTTCGCCCTCCTGGAACGGAGCGGCGCATGCGCAGGCCATGACATGCTGGGCAAGCACATCGAGTCCTCCGGGACGAAAGCTCTCACCGTCGCGCACTCCCTCGTCCACGGCTTCCTTCGCCGCAGTTGCTTCAAGGAATTCGAACCGGTTGCCTGGGACGAGTACTGCGCGACTGGGTTGATCGAGTCGATGGTTGGCGCGCCCGATCCGCTGGAGCAGGCGCGACGAGCCCTTGGGCGCACCCATCTGGACTACCAGGTCGATATCTCCCCAGTCCACACCGAGATCAAGGCTGGCGGTCGCGACAAGTGCGCGCAGTTCGCCGCGTGCCATTGCGCCCTCCACCTTGCGCCGCGCCTCTTTCGACAGCGAGCCATGATGAATCCCTATCGGGAGCTCGTCGTCATTCACATCCCATAGGTTCTGGAAGATGTATTCGGCAAGGAAGCGCGTATTGGTAAACACCAGAGTCGTATTGTTGCGCCTGATTTCCTCGTAGAGCTGCGGAATGGCCCAGGTCGCGGCATGGCCGCCCCAGGGGACCCGCTCTTCCGCCGGCAGGAGAATCTCCACTTCGGCAGGAGCGCCATGTTCGCCTTCGACCAGTTCGACGCTATCGATCTCACCCCATGGCGCCAGCCATTCGCGAAATGTTTCAGGCCGGGCTACCGTCGCCGAAAGCGCCGCGCGTTGCACATCGGGCGCAATCGCCTGCAAGCGGGAGAGTGCAAGCGCCAGCAAATCACCACGCTTTCCGGTGGCAAAAGCATGGACTTCATCAATCACCACGCGCTTCAGTCCGGAAAACATCTCGAAGCTGTCCGGATAGGAAAGGAGAAGGGAGAGGCTCTCGGGTGTCGTCAGAAGGATATTTGGCGGCCGCATGCGTTGACGCTTCTTGCGATCGGACGGCGTGTCGCCGCTGCGTGTCTCGACGGTGATAGGCAGATCAATCTCTGCGATCGGGGTGAGAAGATTGCGCTGCACGTCATGCGCCAGCGCCTTCAAAGGCGAGACATAAAGCGTGTGCAAGCCTTCCGGCAGCGTCCCCTCGGTGCGCGAGGGCGCGAAGGCCGCGAGGGTCGGAAGAAAACCGGCGAGCGTCTTGCCCGCCCCCGTATCGGCAACGAGAAGCGCGTGGCGTCCCGCATCGCTCGCCGCAAGCATGTCGGCTTGATGCCGCCGCACGCGCCAACCGCGAGCAATGAACCAATCAGCGATTTCGGGCGGGATCGGGTGCGAGTTCACGCTGTAAGAGCGCTGTGGTCCGATTACAGTTCCGCCAAGCGCAAGCTCAATGCCCCACGCTTGCTCCACGCTGCAGGCCGCTTAGCGATAGTTGTTCGTCTATCTGGGCCATGAGTCGTTCGAGCCCCTCCTCCGTATCGCTCTCCGCCCGTGCGACCAGTACATCCTGCGTGTTCGAGGCGCGCAGCAGCCACCAGCCATCAGAAGTATTCACGCGCACCCCGTCGGTGCCGTTGACATCCGCATTCGTGCCGGAGAGGCGTTCTTTCACCTCCTCGATCGCCCCGAACTTACGACTTTCATCGACCTGGAAACGCATCTCGGGCGTGTTGATCATCTGCGGCATGTCGCTGCGCAGTTGGGTGACAGATTTGCCGAGGCGTGCCGAGGCGGCCATGAGTCGCACACCGGCATAAAGTGCATCGTCGAAGCCGTAATAGTCATCGGCGAAGAAGATGTGTCCGCTCATTTCGCCCGCAAGCGGCGAGCCGGTTTCCTTCATCTTGGACTTGATCAGAGAATGGCCGGTCTTCCACATCAGCGGCTCCCCGCCGCAGGCCGCGATATGATCATATAAGGCGCTGCTGGCCTTCACATCGGCGATGATCGTCGCGTCCTTGCGACTCGCCAGCAGGTCTTCGGCATAGATCATCAGAAGCTGATCGCCCCAGATTACCCGACCCTCGCCGTCGATCGCCCCTATGCGGTCACCATCGCCATCGAAGGCCACCCCGAAATCGAGCGACTTCCCTGACACCAGTGTCTTCAGGTCCGCGAGATTTTCTTCAACTGTAGGGTCGGGATGATGGTTGGGAAAACTGCCATCGACCTCTGTAAAGAGAACATGGTGTTCTCCCGGGAGCTGGGCAACAAGCTGTTCGAGCGCGGGTCCGGCAGCACCATTGCCCGCATCCCAACCGATCCGCATGCCCTCGAGCCGGCCAGGATCTACCCCTTCCAATGCAGTGAGCATGCGGGCGACATATTCATCGAGAAGGTCACGTTCCTCGGTTTTACCCGCCCCATCGGCCCATTCGCCCGCAGCCGAGCGGCGCCCGAGTTCCTGGATGTCGGCCCCGAAGAAAGGACGGCCCTGGAAGACCATCTTGAAGCCATTGTAATTGGGCGGATTATGGCTGCCGGTTATCTGGATACCACCATCCACCTCGCCGTCGCTAGCTTCTGCATAGTACAGCATGGGCGTCGCCCCGAGGCCCACACGCACCACGTCGCAGCCGCTGGCCGTCAGGCCCTCGACCAGAGCGTGTTCAAGCATGGGTGACGAACGCCGCCCATCATAGCCCACCGCCACGCGACTGCCGCCGGCTTCGCGCAGCATGGAACCGAAGGTTCGGCCGATCGCCCGGGCATCGTCGGCGCCCAATGTTTCTCCGATGATCCCCCTGATGTCGTATTCGCGCAGGACAGTGGGATCGAATTCATGGTTCATTGGGTAACTCCGGGACGTCGTAAGGTAACTCATCCAAGAGAAGGTCGCGCGCGGCATTGAGTTCCTGCATTTGCGCCTTGTTGCCCCCGCGGTCGGGGTGTGCGAGCCCGGCCATGCGGCGATGTGCCTCGCGGATTTCCTTATGATCGGCACGCTCCGATACGTTGAGCAGCTTGCGCGCACGCCTGATCGCTTGGATGCGGGTTGGTGCGGACCGTAGGTAATCCCAGGGCCACTTGCCGAGCGCCCATCGGAACAGGACCGACAGGACGATAACAAGCATCAAGGCCTTGATCATGCGTCGATCGTTTCGAGTGGCTGTTCCACGCGCTTCTTCTCGGGCAGGCGTAGTGCGGCCATGAGCTGTCGCAATTCCTGCCGTGCGACGAGGTGGCTGGTCCCCAGGTCACCGAGATGGCCCTTGTCAAGCAGAGTCAGTCCCGAAGGAAAGAGTTCGCGGTAAATGACGCGCTCGGACAGACCATGGGCTACGCGAAAACCGACACGTTTCGACATTTCGGAAAGCGCCTGCTCTATACGGCTGCGATTGCGCGCCTCGGTGTGGCCGGTCCGGTTGCGGACTACGACCCAGTCCATTTCGGGGCGGCCCTCATCGATCCCCTTGCGGCTACGCTTGATGCGAGCCTCCCAGAGCAGCTCGGCATAGAAGGACAGCTTGCGCACCTTGAAGCTCTCGCCTTCGACTTGGCCGATCAGGTCGAAATCGACAAAACTGTCATTCATCGGCGTCACCAGCGTATCGGCTTGAGTCGCAGCGTAACGAGCCAGTGGATCGTCTCGCCCCGGTGTATCGATCAGGATGAAGTCGGCACGCCTCCCATGCTCCATCACTATCTCGCCGAATTCTTCGTCCGGGATCGGCGGTATCGTGTGACACTCGATAGTGGGAAGTTCGATTTTGCGCCGCTGCGTCGTTTCCGCGCGATTTTCGATATAACGGGCAAACGTCCGCTGCCTATGGTCCAGATCGAACCCGACGACTTTCGCACCGCGATAGGCAAGTGCAATCGCCACGTGCACGGCCGTGGTCGACTTACCCGTTCCGCCTTTCTCGTTGGCGAAGGTGATCCAGTGCGGGGCGGCGTGGGGCAAGGCTGTATCCGGCTCTTCTTGTCGTTGTGCTGGCTGCCCTCAATTCGCTAGGGCAGCGGATAGGAAACCATATCTGAGGGGACTCGGGGTTGCAAACCGCTCGCATGCTCGAATTGTTGAGGAATTCGCTGTCTGTCCTACGCCAGGACGGCGGCAGTATCGCCCTCGTACCCACAATGGGCGCACTTCACGAGGGACATCTCACGCTGGTTCGCCGCGCGCGGCAACAAGCGGATCACGTTGTCGTCTCCATTTTCGTCAACCCGCGTCAGTTTGGTGCAGGTGAGGATCTCGATGCCTATCCGCGCCAACTGCAACGTGATTCCGAGTTGCTCGAAGCAGAAGGCGTAGCCCTGCTATGGGCGCCTGCACCGGATCAGGTCTATCCTGAGGACTACGCCACCAACATATCGGTATCCGGTGTGAGCGAAGGACTGTGCGGAGCCGATCGTCCCGGCCATTTCGACGGTGTGGCGACAGTCGTCTGTAAACTGTTCAATCAGGTCATGCCCGATATGGCCTTCTTCGGCGAGAAGGACTGGCAGCAGCTAGCGGTTATCCGCCGCATGGCGCGCGACCTCGACCTTACACGACCGCATGCCGACAACATTCACGGCGTAAGTATTGTGCGCGAGGCGGATGGCCTCGCGATGAGCAGCCGCAACACCTACCTTTCACCCGAAGCGCGCGAGCTGGCGGCAAGCCTTCCCCGCGCCATGCGCGATGCCATTTCGGTGCTTGCCGGCGGAGGTGAAGCTGACCAATCGCTCGGCAATTTACAGGAAGTGTTGCTAACCAGCGGCTTCGACAGTATCGACTACGCCGAACTGCGCGATGCCGACACCCTGGCAAAACTTGAGACAGATAACGGCAATGCCAGACTGTTTGTCGCGGCACGGATCGGAGGAACAAGGCTGATCGACAATATGCCGGTTAGTTCGGGTATCGATAGAAAGGGTGAATGGAGCGGGTAAGGGGAGACTGCTTTGCCGCCAGATAGGCGTCAGATTCTGTAGCCCCAGTTTCAGTAATTTCCGGAGGATTGGCGCACCCGACAGGAGAGCCAAGGGTTCGCCTATCATCCTTCACGGTAATTTCCATGGCTTTCTGACCATCCTCCACCGTTGCTGATGATGGTTTAGTGTCAGTATCGACGATCTCGGGAGCGTGCTTCTTGGTCATGGGATGAGTGTCGCACAGGCGCACAGGGCGTCAACGAAGTTCAGAAGATGATCGATAGACGCTGGGGGATCGTCTCGTCCCTCGGGTTGGCGAGAACGGTGCGTCTCTCTAACTTTTGGCAATGTCCTCGACCGAAGAAGAAGCGTTGAACTCGCTGCTGACGATCTTCAACATTACGAAGAAGTCGGACCTAACCGATCATTGCCGGGATGCGGTGATCGACGGCACGGACTTAACCAACCTGATTGGTGGCTGCATGGTGGGGGCGATCCCCATTCGCCATTTCCGGTTCCATAAGCATCATCATCCCGAGCATCCCAGAAGAGCACCCGAACCGTCAGGGTCGGAAGTAGGTTGACGGTCAACCTTGGCGATGTCGGGTGCGTCTTCGTTGGTCATCTGGTCAGCCTCGCATGGATTGGCGAGGCGTCAAGCAATGTGTCCGCAGGTCAGTCGGCTAGGTTCGCAATAACCTTCAAAGCGGAAGGCGAGCGTTAAGCGCGTCCGTGACCATGATGATGTTGTTCACGGTTCTTGTCCTGTCGTGGTCTCCTGTGAGATCAAGAAACATCTCAAAATCACCGGCTGTCAAATTACGATCTGATTTGCCGAAAACACCAGCAACCAAAGCTCTGAAAGCAGAAAACATAAAGTCGTCGAATGTCCCCAAGTCCGGGGCGAAGTTAGCTTTGAAAAGGCGGTGGGATAGTTCTTTGTTAGTGATCATTTCGGTTACTCTTGGGCGTGATTGCCTCAAGGACCGATATTAAAGAGGCACTTTTTATCCTGCATTATTTAAGTGCATACCACGATAAGAAGACGAACTGTGTGATCTGTCTCGACTTCCGATCGAGGGTCAGGAGCCCAACGCTCGATAGACGCTTGCCCGAGCGATCCCCATTTCGCGTGCGATAGCTGCTGGACCGAGCCCGGTGCTGTGAAGCTCCTTCACGCGTGCGGGATCGATGGTGGCCTTGCGTCCCCGGTAGCGTCCCTCGGCTTTGGCCTTGGCGATACCTTCGGCCTGTCGTTCACGCCGGATGTCGTTCTCGAACTGGGCAACCGCTCCGAGGATCGCGAGCATGAGCTTACCCGTGCTGGTGCCGGTAACGACATCGGACTGTTGCAGGCACCGGAACTCGACGCCCTTGTCGGTCAGCTTCTCGATGATCTGGTGAAGATCGCCCACCGACCTTGCCAGTCGATCCAGCCTCGTCACTACCAAGGTGTCGCCCTCGCGCACGAAGTCCATGGCTTGCGCCAGTTCGATCCGGTCCTTGGTCGAGCGTCCCGAGACCTTGTCCGCGAACACCTTCTCGCACCCGGCCTTGCCCAGATGATCAAGCTGGATGTCGAGTGACTGACTGGCCGAGGAACAACGCGCATATCCGACGAGCAATAGGGGTCTCCTGTCCCACAAGGGTTTAGACCCACACTCTCACATGTCTGAAAATTGTCGAACTAATTCAATTGCGACGCAGATCGGCAGGGCCATGATGCGACCAGCGAGCGTTTACCCATGTGGACGCCGATGCCTCCACGGCCTCCGCCCTGCCTCCACACCATGAGGAGTAGGAAGCGACGGGATTCAGCCATTCCATGCTGGTTGTGGAAGCGTGGAACTTGTGGAGGGCATAATCAGACAAGAAAGAAATCACCCATCGATCGCGTGAGCGAAAATCCCTTCCTCGAAATAGGCTTCCACACCTCCACAGTCTCCACGCCTCCACACCCGTCATCGCATGGACTTGCGAAGCAATACCGAGCGACGATTCGCTGCACGATCCACACG
>NZ_JBSXNU010000020.1:0-60149 GCF_056857815.1 Qipengyuania sp. B-5
CGAGAGTGCCCCAAACCGTGGTATCAGCCGTTTGTCGATGTAAGCCCGAGATGCATCGCGCGTGGAAGGCTTCCAATGCGGTGAATAGTCGAGCCAGAACTCCTCCGCGAATTCTGCAAAGAGTGGAGCCTTAAGCTTCTCCGGAGCAGTAGGCAGATCGGCAAGCGTCGCCTTGATGAGCAATCTGCGCGCGGCAGCGCGCGCGGCGGGAGCGCCCAGCGCACCTGCCGCCACTCCCGCGCTTCCCAGCGTCACCATTCGCTGCACGCCTCGCGTCCTGTGCTTTACGATCCACGTGAGATGTCCCGACTTGCGCTTGCGAAGTCCGAAGCCGGGAAGTTCTGTATCCCATGTTATGCCGACCGGAAGAGACTTTCGGCGCGCAACATAGCCGGTCAGTTTGAGACGATGGGACTGCCTGCGGCGGGATACTGCTGTGCCTTGGCTACCATCTGATCGCTCAGCCTTTCGGACTTGCGATGCTTCTGTTTCTTCGTGCCTTTTTGCCATTCCATGCAGCTACCGCTGCGTACGGTGTGCTGGGTCAAGCCCATTCTCAAGTGCGCGTCCGTGACCAGGAAGTTCGCCCGACTTCACCTGCGAGAAATGCTTTTTGTTTCAACCGGATCGCGAAGCGTGGCGCGGCAATTGAGCGCCGAATGGGTTTGCAGAATGAGACACCTCCGGGTCAGATTTTTCCTGATTTGTTCCGAAATGGGGACCAAATAGCCATCACCAGCAGGAAGACCGCTGCCTGCTGATCCACCCACCATTTCCGGTGTTGCTTTGGAGAAAGAAGGACGTATATGTTCACTTTCTGTTCCTGCCTATTGCAAAGTGCCTCAGTGTGCTGCAAGGTGCTGCAAAAGGGGAACGGCGATGGCAGCCAAGAATCGAGTCACGGTCAATCTTGAGGACGAGGATTACGAAGCTCTCGTTGACGTTGCCACGAGAGCCGACCGCTCAATTGCATGGGTCGGAAGGCAAGCAATCGTAGAGTTCCTAGCGTCTCAAGAGCGGAAAGAAGTGCCCCTTCTTGCGACCGCGGCAACGGGCGGTTCGTTTCATGGAAAACCCAAAGGATGAAGTATCTCGGCGGCGACATATACCAAGGTGACTGCCTCAAGGTGATGGCTGACTTGCCCGATCAGTCAGTCGATCTAATCCTTTGCGATCTGCCTTACGGAACCACGCAGAATAAGTGGGACAGCGTCATTCCGTTGGACGAGCTTTGGTCTCAATATCGAAGGATCATCAAGCCGAAAGGGGTGATCGCGTTGTCATCCCAGGGTATCTTCACAGCGCGACTGATGCTGAGCAACGAGGCGTGGTTCAAGTACAAATTCGTGTGGGTGAAAAGCAAGCCTACCAACTTTCTCAATGCTCGTCGGCAGCCCCTTCGGCAGCACGAGGACATCTGCATTTTCTACGGCAGGCAACCTAATTACAGGCCTGTCATGTCGAAGGGTGAACCGTACGATAAGGGGACCCGCAAAGCGCAGTATACCGGAAGCTATGGGGACTTTAAGCCTGTCCAGGTAAAGAGTGATGGCGAGCGGTTTCCGACCGATACGCTCTACTGCAAGACAGCTGAAAGCGAAGCGGGCGGCCGAGTGTGGCACCCCACGCAAAAGCCCGTTGCGTTGGGTCGATACCTTATACGAATGTTCACTGGGCCGGGTGACGTTGTCTTGGACAACGCGTTCGGAAGCGGAAGCTTTTTGGTTGCCGCAGCGCTTGAGGGGCGGCGTTTCATCGGAATCGAAAAGAACGAGGAGGTCCACCTCTTCAAGGAAAAGCAAATTGACTACATCAAGGTCGCCGAGGAGCGGCTTGCTGAGGTTGAAGCAGCCATCAAAGCCAAGACTCCCGCACCGCCATTATATTCGGCACTTCAACCTGCGGCGCGAGCTGGTCAACCAAACCGTCGGGGTATGGTTGATGTCGACGCCGTCATTAGAGACTCAGAGAAGCTAACCGCGTGAGTGGTCCCTCAGCCAACTACAACGAGCGGTCATGGGCGATTGATTTGATCGGCCATATGAAGTTGCTCGCCGCCCGCGATAATCGTTCGATCAAAGACGCAGGCGGTGAGCAAACCGTCAAGGCGGACGGAGGTAGCCTCTTCCCGGATGTCTTGCTTTTCGGCGATCGTTCAACCGCGCGGATATTGCAGGGTTGGGAATTGAAGATGCCCGATACGAGCATCGACGATTTTGAGTTCCGCGATAACGCGGAGACCAAGGCGCGAGCTCTCGGCCTCGATAGCTTTTTGCTTTGGAACGTGTCGCATGCGCGGCTTTACACCCGCAACGATGAAACCGACGAGTTTGAAACAGCGGAGCGTTGGGATGAACTTTCGGACATCAAGACCCGCGCTAGCGTGGCAAGCAACCGAGGACGGTGGGAAGCCCTAGCTGAGAAAATTTTCGGGCATCTGAATGACCTCTTTGACCGTGGGTCACTCGAAGGTCGACAGTTCATCGACGCTTATCGCAGCGGTGGCGTAACATCTCTCATTATGGAAAATGCGGGGTTGGTAGCGCAGGCGCTGACGGATGCCGCGCGCCGAGATTCTCGGCTCCGAGCCGAGATGACATTGTGGTGGGACCGATATCGGGCCGAATATGGCGAGGGCTCCAAAGAGCAGGTCTTAGCGCAAGCGATCATATCCAATTGGATTGGGAAAATTCTATTCGGACACATTCTCAGAGAGAAGGATGTGCGCGCTCGGCGAGTTGCTGCAATTGACGAAAATACCACTCCTAGCGAAGCTCTCGACCTATTCCGGCAATTGTCTGAGGACTGCAATTTTTGGACGATATTCTCGGATAGCCTGGGGCTAAATCTAGTGCCCACGCCGGTCTGGGACCAACTCTTACAGTTCCACAAACTGCTGTCTGACCTACGGGTTGGTTCGGTCGACCAGGGTCAGCTCTCCGGAGTGCTGGAAGCCACCGTCGAGGTGGCCGTTCGCAAACTTCGCGGGCAATATCCCACACCAATCGAGCTCGCGCGCCTCCTCACAAGCCTCTGTATTCGGAACACGGTGGAAGACCGGGTTCTCGATCCGTGCTGTGGAAGCGGGACGATTGCGCGCGCAGCAATCGAACAAAAGTTATCGGCGGGGGTCGATCCTGACGAGGTGGCTTCAACGGTTTTCGCAGGCGACCAAGATCCACAAGCGGTGCAAATCGCGACCTTCGCGTTGGCAAAAGCAAGCCTGATGCATCAGCCGCTACGCATATTCCAAAGGGACGCCTTTTCCCTGGAACGCGAAACCGATCTCGACTTCCGGAATCCCACAAACGGCAATGTCTTTGCCGAACGCGTTGGCCAGTTTGACGCCATTACCAGCAATTTGCCTTTCGTGGCGCAGGCCGGACGAAAGCAATATGGGAATGCCCTTGACCGCGTGGCTGCAAACCTCGGCGAAGGTGGCGAACGGTTCACTCGACGCGCCGACGTTTCAGCATATTTGCCGTTCGCATTGCATCCGCTTTTGAATGACAATGGGCGCCTTGGAATCATCATTACCAATGCATGGCTTGGTACGGATTGGGGCGATGATTTCTACTCGCTACTGGGCCGCTATTATGATCTGAAATGCGTGATTACGTCTGGAGCTGGCCGTTGGTTTCAGAACAGCGAGGTTGTTACCAACATCCTGATTCTCGACAAGAAGACTGATCCATCAACGCCCAGCGGCAATGTTAAATACGTGGTTTTGACCCGACCGCTAGAAGAGCTTGCCGATGAGGAAGCGGTTGAGATCGCAGCGGCTCAAATTGAGCTCGGGCAGACGCAGAATGACACGATGACCATTCGCGAAGTCAGCCACGCTGACCTTGCCCGGTATCGGCAATTCGGATTAGCCGGGAACGCGCAATTCGTCGATTGTGATTGGGTTCTAAGCCTACCCCTGAGCCCACTGACCGATCACTTCGCTATCCGGCGTGGAGAGCGTCGGGGAATGAATGCGCTTTTCTACCCTGATGCTGGGCACGGCATCGAGGCGGAGTACATCAAGCCGCTAGCGAAAGGACCGAGCGACTTTGCCCGACTGACAAGTCCCGCCGCAAAGGTGGCCTTCTCTTGTTCCCGATCCAAAGCGGAACTTGAAGCTTTGGGGCACAAGGGAGCACTGGCTTGGATCAAGCGATTTGCGACGCCTGAGAATATTGCCAAGTTGAGCCGGAATGGCATGCATTGGTATGAGATGCGCGCGGACACGCTGACCGATTTGGTGATGTTTATTGCTTATGGTGACCGTCTGTTTGTCGGTCGTGTCGATCCGCCGGCATTCGCAGATCAGCGCTTGGTTCGACTTGATCCAATTCGCGAGATCGACATCGATCTGATGCATGCGTTGCTCAACAGCACGATATCAATGTTCCTAATCGAAGGTATGGGGTTTGGAAGAGGCTTGGGTGCCTTGGACTTGAACAAGGATCGCATTGAGAATTACATGCACTGCCTCGATCCGGGGAAACTCGACACGGCAGGCATTGAAGCGATCAAAGCGGCGTTCGCGCCTCTTACTTCGCGCGATATTCTTGAGATTGCGGATGAGCTGGAGCAGCAAGATCGTCGCGAATTCGACCAAGCGGTGCTGAATGCCTTCCGGTTAGAGATTGATCTGGACCGGATTTATGATGCCCTGCTTTCACTTGCAGAAATCCGCCGTACCGCGAACGAATAGTTAGGCTCAAATATAACCAAATCGTCGTCCGCCGGGCCCATTCCTCGTCACAAACTGGGCATCAATGCTTTTTGATTGTTTGACGATACTCTTGAATTCTGGGCTCGTGATTTTAAGCAGCTGTATTTTGAATTTCTTGGTTCCAGGGAGTTTCCGGAACACAACTGCAAGATCGGACCGGCTCGCTCCTGACGCAGGCCTCATGGTTGTGCGGTTCGCGGCGGATTGAATGGACGCGGAATTGAACATGAGACGCCACATGTCGTTCTGCTCTCGTTTCGTGAAAACGAGGGCGTGCTCCTGTCCATCGACAGTGACGAATTTTCTCTTTTCCTTTGATGCACTCAAGGCGAAGTAGGGCATCATTGCCTTCGGGAATTCGAGGTCTCGCCCGCCAGCATTTGCGCTTCCGACTTCAAGCCAGGCGATAGTCGCGCTTTTCGGGCTGCCATCAAACGTGGGTTCTTCGCCAACAACTTCATTCGCATCGGGCTCAGGTGGAGCGGCACCAATCTCCGCAACTTTCTTCCGTTGCTTCTTCGCCTTTTTGTACAGCTCCTTATAGTCTGCAAGCTCCTGAACGGTAGGAGAGTGACCCAAGTTCCACATCTCCCGCCACTGCTTCTTAAGGGCGTCGGCTTCCTTTGCTGCCTCGGCGGTCAGTATCACGGCAACTTCACCATTCTTGCGAAGACCGTTTACCGTCATGTTTCCCGAGCCAATGGCGGCAGCAGCATTGCCCTTTTCGCTCGAAGACCAGAGCAGATACATCTTGGGGTGAAATCTGCGTGATGGTGTAAGCTTCACAACACGCAGTTCGCTACCAGGCAACTTCTCGATGTACTCCAGCGCTTCTGGCTGGCTGATCGCGTCGTCTAGACCGACTACCCATCTCGATACTTGCGGGATGCCACCCACCGCCAAGGCGAGCGCTTTCACGCCGGGTAAGGTGGCGTACGCAACGGCGACATCCAGACGGTCGAATTTTCCTGCCGCACTGGAAGCGGATAAGGCCTTACCCAGCGTTTGGTCTGCCGCTCCACCCTGCGAGATCAGCGTCCACTTCAACGCAGACCGCCAAAAATGTGTATGGTCGTATACCCAGTCATTGATGCACCCCCTCGAAACGCAGGATGCACATGAAAATCGAGAAGTCTACAGCACGATGCTTATTCGTGCGTCACGAAGTCATTGAAGAACCCGAGCAATAGCATCACCAATCTGCTGAACCGCTTCGAGCAAATGGCCGTCATCAAGGTGAGCATACCGGGCCGTGGTCTGCACATTGGCATGGCCAAGCAGACGCCCGATCATCGGCAAAGTTTCCTTGTTCATCGCTGCGTGACTGGCAAAGGTATGGCGTAAGTCGTGAATGCGAACGCCGGGTAGCCCTGCCTCGTCTCTAAGCCTGCGCCAGAAGCTATTCACGCATCGAAGTGGCTTGCGGTAGCTGTAGTTCCAGAACGGATATGGAATCCTCTCGAAGCGGGGTAGCGCGGCGATCACTTCACGGGCTGCCGAGCCAAGCCAAACCGTTCGTGGGCCGGTCTTGCTGTCGCGCAAGTGCAGACGGTTGCCCTTGATGTCGCTCCATTCAAGCGTGAGGATTTCGCTCTTGCGACAACCGGTCAGCAACAGGAGCGTGATGGCCGCGCCCGCGCATTGCTTCGTGCGATCATCTGATGATCGCAACTTCGCCAACTCCGCACCCAGACGGGCCAGCTCATCATTGGTAAGGAAGCGCTCGCACTGGCGCTTGCGGTTGGGCCGGACGGAGCGGCACGGATTGGTGTTTTCGAGCCGGTAGCCCCATTCCTCAGCCTTGTTCAGCATGTGCTTGAGGATTTCGAAAGTCCGGTTCGATGCTCCCGGCCCGGTTCGATTGTTGAGGTCCGCAAACCAGCTCGTGACGTGCCCCTCGTTCAGTTCGTCGATGTAGACGCCAGCAAAGGCGTCATCGAGGTAGCGGCGGCGGTAGCCGGTGTGCGTTTCCAGCGTCGATGCTTTCCAGCGAGGCGCCCAGCGATCCCAATATTCGGCCACGAAATCGGCGAAGCTCGGCGCGGACCGGATGCGCTGGCGCTCGGTCGCTGGATCGCGACCGACCTGCGCGTAAGCGATGACGCGGCGCGCGACCATCTGCGCCTGGTAACGAGTAAGGACCGATGCAGGCCCGATTGTCACCGTGCGCATACGTCCCGCCATGCGGGTCTGCACGATGTAGACGTTTCGACCGCTCGGATAGTGGCGGATGCCAAAACCGTGCTCGACACCAAGCCAGGTCGTGGTGCGCGCCTTGCCTTTGGGAACGAGCTTGAAGTTGACGGTTGCCCCAACCTCGGCAAGCGCCTCTTCGACGATCTTCTTGAGACTGGCGGCAGTCATGGCCTGAGACCAATCGCCTGCGCCAGCGAGCCAGATACCCGCTCGGCGGCTTCGCCGATCACGTCATCGGACAGGTGGGCATATTTGGCGGTCGTCTCGACCAGCTTGTGGCCAAGCAGCTTGCCAATGGTCGACAAGGGCACGTTGTCCATGATCGCTGTCGAAGCGAAGCTGTGGCGCAGATCATGAATGCGAACGTCAGGCAAAGCGCAGCGCCGCCGGAAGCTGTACCACCACTGGTCGAAGTTCAACGGACGTTTTCCGGTGCGGTTCGGGAAAACGAGATCGCTATCTTCGCGCCTTTCGATCCCCGCAAGGATGTCCTGCGACTGCGAATTGAGCCAGATCACCTTGGGACCGGTCTTGCTGTCCGGCAGCACCAATCGGGGCGGCCTCACCCACTCCCAGCGCAGATTCTTGATCTCGCCCACGCGCGCGCCAGTGAACAAGAGCAGGCGAGCGATTGCGACCTCTGCCGGTCGGTCTGCCTCGGCTTCACGTAATGCCACTCCAATTCGGCGATACTCGGCTGGCGTCAAATAGCGCTCGACGCTTTGCCGCTTGTAGCGCGGCATTCCTCGGCAGGGGTTCGAACCTGGCCGACGCATCTTGAGCGCTTCGGCATATTTGAACAGCGCGGACAGCACGGGCACGGCGCGGTTGAACTTCACCTCGCCCTCTCCCGCACATCCATCGCGCCAACGGTGGATGTCTGGCGGAAGGATGTCCGCCACCCGCATGTCGCCAAAGACGGGCTTGAGGGTGAGACGCCAAGCATTCCAGTTTCGCAATGTCGTTGATGGTTTCCAGACGCGCGAGAGATCATTCCAATAGGCCTCGACGAAATCGGTCATCGTCGGGGTAGCCTTGATCACGGCGCGCTTGGGCAAACCATCGAGCGCGGCTTCGGCAAGGATGCGGCGGGCCTGCGCCCTCGCCAGTCCTGCGTCAAGTTCGTCCGTCCTGCCAAGGGTGATGCGGCGATGCTTCCCGCGATGCCGCAAGCGAACAAACCAAAAGTAGTTTCCGCTCGGTCTTACACGCAAGCCGAAGCCCGCAAGCTCGGTGTCCCAGATGCAATATTCGCACTCGCGCAGCGGCAGTTTGCGGCGGGCGAAATTGCCATCGAGAAGCGCTCGACGGGCTGACCTTCGACGTTTGGGGACCATATGGCATTCGCCCTCATGCAAACTGCCCCCGGAACCCTTGGAATTACTGTCATTTACGGGGACCGGGCAGCATTCAACAGCACTCTCTCTGCCGAGCACCTTGAGCGTTTCGCGCACTGATTTTATTGCACTTTTTCCCAAAACACAGCAGTGCTACTGCGTCCGGTGTGCCAATTCTGTTCCCCATTGTGCGGCGAAATCCAGTGATCATGGTCGCTCCTTTCTCTAAGGCATTTTCCAACTGAGCCCTCGGAGGCGCGAGCATCCAGTTCGCGACCGTAATTGAGCCTGATCTGCGTTTGAATGAATACCACGCACAAGGACCGCACACCCCGCAAAGGCGGCGGCAAAGGAGCGCGTGCGGTGCCCGGGACCGGGGCCTGTCGGTTCCCGCGGCACCGCGCCGGTCCGACCCGCTGTCGTTCGGGCGTGCGTGCGGGGCCCAGAACAAGAAGGCCGCGCCCGCAGGAGCACCGCCGAAGGCGGGGCGGGACCGAGCGCGACCCCAGCCCCGCTCCGCTTTTCGTCCCGCTCCAGTGCCAGCGAACACGAAAAAAGGCAGGAACCGTCACCGGCTCCTGCCCTCGTATGGTCGTCAGTATTCGTCCAGCATGGCTCCATGGACCGTGTGCACCACGCGGCTGGCGAGATGCGCAGGCAGTGCGTTGTAGTCACCCTCGTCCAGGGCGAAGTAGCCCAGGTCTTCATCTTCCACCACGTGCTGGTCGAAGAAACTGTGCTGGGCGCGCCTTTCGGCAACTGCAAGCGCTTCGAAATAGCTGTGCGCGTTCATGTCCAAGGTGCTGAGTGTAGTCATGATATCCTCCTGAAACCTGTCGCTGAGACGACAGGAAACAGGCGGAGGGGCATGGGGCCGGCGGGTCAGGGATCGCCCCGAGGGCGACCGCGAAGCGGCGGTGGGGGCAACGATTTTGTCGGACCGGAGCAAAGCGCAGGGGAGGCAAAATGGTGGGGCCCCGCCGTCCTTGACGCGCCGGCCCCATGCCCATCACCCTTGGAATTCGGTGAGCCAGCCCCCTCCCCCGCTCCGTTACGTAGTGCAAGGGACGACCAGCGCGATTGGACTTTCCTACAGGCTGTGCCCGGGTGCATGTTGATCGAAGGGAGGAACCACCGAGGGGTGCAGGAAAGGAACCCCGATGCCAACCAAACGAAGCGCTGTCGCAGCACTCCGGAAACTCGAGGCCGACCGGCTGGCACTTGCCGAGCGCCAGAAGCTACTTGAAGCTCAAGCCGCCCTAGAACTGGGACGCATCATCCTGGGAACGGGGCTTGAGACCTTCTCGAAGAAGGCGCTCGCAAGAGTTGCCGGAGAGCTCGGAAAGCTCGGTGAAGAGGCGTCTCTGCAGAAGCTGCTTCCACCGGCTCGCTCGTCTCCTCGCACCGAACAGCCATCCGGAGAGTAGGAACAGCAAGAAGGGGCCCTGTCCGGTTGGACAGGACCCCTTCGGGAGGGAGATCGACGGGAGAGTTCAGTCGATCTCGGGAGCATCTTTGTTGTCGTCGTTCTCGCCGGAGCCGTTGCCGCGGGAGAGGAAGTCGACCTTGTCGGCGAGGATTTCGGTGCCGTAGCGGGTGACCCCGTCCTTGTCCTCCCACTGGGTGTAGTGGATGCGGCCCTGGACGCTGACCAGCTGGCCCTTGGAGCAGTACTGGCCGACGGTCTTGGCAAGGCCGTTGAAGCAGGTCACTCGGTGGAACTCGCTTTCCTTGGCGGTGTAGCCGTTCTCGTCCTTGTATGTCTTGCCGTCCTTGTCCCGTGCTGGGCGATCGGTGACGACGGTGATCCCGGTGACGTTGGTGCCGCCCTTGGTCTCGCGGGTGTCGGGCTCGCGGGCGATGCGACCGGTGAGGATTGCGATATTGGTCATGGTGTAAGTCCTTCAGTTCCTCAAACCGGAGACCATCTCCGGCTTGCGAACATCCAGAAGAAGCAGGGCATGGGAGGACTGCACCGCAGGAGCGAAGCTCCAAGGGAAACCTGTTCATGACGGGTGGTGCGGGCAGGCGCGCGAAGCGCGACAACACGGCCGTCAAAGGAACGGGTTGCTGTCCTCAGCTGGCCTGGTTCAGGACTGTTCGCGACAAAAGCCGGATGGGTATCGGGTGCGGGTCTGAAGGCTCGCGTGTTCCCGATGCAATCAGCTTGCCCCATCGTCTTCCGATGCCGCTAGGAGATCCATAAAGTTGCGCGCAGCTTCCCGGTCTTCCTCGTTCTCGAACGCCACATCGAGGTCGGGGGCGGACCCGAACATGTGCAGGAACGACCACAGTGCAAAGCGCTTGCCCCGGTCCTCCTCAAGGCCGAAATCGACCCGGCAATGCTCGATGCCGGCTGCAAATGTGTCGGGAGCAACCGCGGAGAGGTCGGTGGTAGCAAAGTAGCGCTGCAGCAGATCGTCAAGTTGCATGACCTCATGCATAGTCGGGTCGGCGCCGAATGCACATCCAGGCAATTCTCATGCAGATGATGAAGGGCCCCTCAGGACCCGGGAGAGGTGCCCAAGTGGCCACGACGATCGACCACGGTGATCCGGCGCGCCTTGGCATCGATGACGAGCCGTTCGGTCACGCCATTGCCCGGAAAGGCGACAACGTAGCGCGGATTGAGCGAGAGCATCTGCTCGTTGCGCTTGAATCCGGCGCGGGCACCAAGCCGACGATCAAGTGAGTAGGTCAGTTGCTGTACTTCGCGGCGCTCGGCCCAGCTCGCGGCCAGGCGATCGGCACCCTTGCCGTCGCCACCATGAACCAGGAAGAGATCAGGAACCACATCGCGAACCTTGTCCAGCGTCGCCCAAACATTTTCGGCATAACGCTTCGCATCCTCGGCGCTCTCGAAGCTTTGGCGACCACCGGCAAAGACTACCGGAGTGCCCTCCGGAATCAGGGCATGACGCCGGTTCTCCGCGCGTGCGCGGAGGAAATCGCGGGCATCGATCACGGCCGATGTGAGATTTCGCGAATGGTTCGTGCGCGAGCCGGAAACGGGCTTCCACGAGGAACCGGTCTCGTCGCGATAAAGTGCTGCCGTCGCCTCGCGCATTTGCTCGAAGGCCAGCATGCTGGCTTCGGCAGCCTGCGCGCGCTCGACCTGCTCTTCCAGATTGCTCGAATGCACTTCGGATCCATCAGCGGATGCCAGCAGAGTCCGGATCTCGTCGCTGGCCCGATCCAATTGAGCCGACTTACGGCTGGCTGCGCGGTGAAAGAGATTGACCATGCCCCAGGCAATATCCTCGGCATCAGCCTCCAAAGCAGTGTCGGAAAACATCGCGAAAAGGTCGGACCATACGGCGCCAAGTGTCTGGTCGATCGCGTCCTCGCAGGGAAAGTCGGTTGCATTGAATGGGGCGGGCCTGATGCTGAGGCTTGAAAGGTCAAGGCCGCTCAACTGGTCGATGAAGCTGTCGTACATGGGGTGTCTCCTGATCGCGGGGACAAGGAGAGGAGGCACCATTGCCTCGGCCCTGTCCGCCGGAGCCCGATCAGAGCCGGGAGAAGGGGCGAGACGCACCGCGCAGCGGGAAACCTGCGGCCCTAGGCTGGCGCGGGCAACACGGGCCGACGGGCCGCAGGTTGCGGCTCGCCACGACCGGCCCAAGGGCCTCTCCCGGCGGACTGGGATGAGGCAGGATCAGGACCCGCTGTCGCAGGTGGATCGGGAGCGCTCGAAGATCGCTTCACCATTCGAGAACCGCCCGACCAGGCGCAACTCACCAAACAGGTCGATGAACCTTCCCGACACTTGGGCGAGCCAATGCCGTGCCCTTGCAGTTCGTGGGACGTAGAAGTCCGCCTCCCAGTACCGGGCATCATCGCGTTCGGCGAGCCAGATCGCGGCGAGCCCGCAATAGGTCGATATGCCGCAATCGGTGAAGGCGTTTCGCAGGAGGATGCGGTTCTCGCGGCCGCGCCATCCTTCGAAGCGTTCAAAGGAAGGAAAGGCCGCCTTCGCGGTATCGATGATCTCGTCGACTAGGCACTCGTAGGCCCAGTCGACATCGCCGCCTTCGCCCTCATCAAGCAGGCGAAAGGCCACCACGGAGCCAGTTGGATAGCTGACGGAACGTCCCATCTCACTGCTCCTCAGGCTGCATCAGAGAGATCGATGTCGGCCTCGCTATCGCAGGATTGGTGACCCCCAAGCTCGAGCAACAGGCTTGCCGCTTCCTCGGCCTTGGCCGCAGCGGTCAAGATCGCGCGCTCGTCCGATTTGAGGATCTGGAGCCAAGACGCGATGTAGCTGGCGTGATGGTCGAGGTGGGTGACTGGAAGACCCAGTTCGGCCCCAAGAATTGCTGAGGACAGTTCTGCGATCAGTTCTTCGGCAGCATAGGCGTCGCTGCCGAAGCGGTTCTTGAGATCGCGGTCGAGCCGCGAAGAATGACCCGTCCAATGCGACAACTCGTGTGCGAGTGTCGCGTAGTAGTGGTCGTAGGCTTCGAATAGTTCGGCTGGTGGCATGGTGACCCGGTCGCGCAGCGGCTCGTAATAAGCCTGCGCACCGTGATGGCGCAGGTCTGCGCCGATATGAGCAAAGAAGGCATCGAGCCGGTCTTCGCGTCCTTCGGGCTCAAGTGCGGCAACCAGCGGCTTGGGATGGTAAAATGCTGGGAGGCCATCGCACTGGTCAGCGTTAAACACGGCATAGGCCTTGAGTACGCGCCGGTTCTCGGTGTCTGCTTCGCCTTCGGCGTTCTCGACCTCTTTTGTGTAGCTCTTGTAGAAGATCGCGATGGTCGATTTTTCGCCTTTGCGGACCTGTCCGCCGAGCGTTTGGCACCGGCGGTAGGTCATCCAGTAAGGCGAGGTGTACCCGCAGCCGTCGGCTACCATCCACAACCAGAAGGTGTTCATACCGCGATAGGGCGTTCCGCAGGAACGCAAGGGCCGGGAGACTGGCACCCCGCGCCACGGCTTGACCCAGGGCTTCGTGCCTTGCTCGAGCTTTTCGATGATGGCAGCGGTAATGCGCTGGGCTGGCGAAGTCGAAGCACTGCGGCGATACTTGGTCATGGGAGTTCTCCTGATGGCCGGGACGGACATATCCCGGCTCAGGATGAGCAAAGCTGCCTCCTCTCTCCTTCAATGATGACCGTTATGCGCCCTCATTCCAGACATACAAAAGGTCGCTGGAAGCTCTTCAAACCGGACATCGGAATGAGGCTTTGAACAATGCGGTCAAGTGGCACTCAAAAGAAGACATCGAACTTGTCTTCAGGGAGACAGGTATGCCGAGAACAAAAGAAGCATCGCGAATCCACCAGCAAATGCTGGGCTTGAAATTCGGCGGGAAGCACCCGGTTCGTCAGCCTCGGGTACAATTTCTTCGATCGTTGCGGTTAATAGGAGTCCGGCGAGGAAGGCAAGGGTAATTCCAGTCGCGAAATCTCCTGCATCCTTCAACGCCACGTAACCCACTGCAGCTCCGAGAACTGGGAGCATTGGGTACGCTGACAGCATCACCATTCGTTGCGTTCGTGGCATTGCCGCCGCTCTGAAATTGGCAGCGATTGCAAAACCTCCGGGAAGGTTGCCGATCACCTGTGACGCAGCCAACAGCACTCCAAGGCTCGCTGCGACCGCCGCGCCGCCGCCAGTCATCAACCCATCTGTCAACAAATCCACGCCAATCGCAACGTAGGCTCCGACGGTAGTCGCGCGTATCCGATTGCTCGGCAGGCTCAAACTTAGAGCACGAGATAATCTGGCAATACCGACAGAGGCGAGAGAGCCGCAAACTAGCCCTACAGCGAGCAACCAAATCTCAATGCGTTCCATCGCTCTTGGCACCAGTTCCAAAGCAGCGACTGCAGTGGCAAGTCCCGCTGCGGCATGCATTGCTCCGCCCACAAGCCAAGGAGGGGGCTTGCGCCACTCCGCCAAACCAACCCCAATTAAACTGCCAAGCGCCGGCAGCAATGCGAGCAACAGAACGGAGCCTAGATCGATGGCATCAGCCTTTTCCGGCCCAGCTATTCCCGGGAATGACCATTCCGTAGTGATCGTACCCAAGGGCGGGATCTGAATGAAAACGATTGATCACATTGAAATGCTCGTCGAATCCAGTGCAAAATTCGGAGGCATCGTCAGCAAGAAACGGCGGCTTCTCGGTTTCAGGCGGCGCTACCAAACCGAATTACCTTGTGGTGGAGGGTGTGGACGACGATCGGGTCTCGCTTCCCAACTGGATTGAATCCCGCGAGGAGACGCGCCGTGTTTCATCGCGTGGGGCGATACGCCAGACGGTGTTCGAAACATCATCCGCGACATATAGCACGCCGCGGGCTGCATCGTATGTTACGCCTACGGGGCGCCCCCTCGCGTGCCCGTCTTTCAGGAAGCCTGTGATCAGGTCGATGGGCTCGCCGCTTGGACGGCCCCCGCGGAAGGGCACAAAGACTACCTTATAGCCCGAGGGATCGGCCCGATTCCAACTTCCGTGCATCCCGACAAACGCACCTTCACCGAACTGGCCACCCAAGCCACCTTCGGTGGTGAAATCGACACCAAGTGCGGCAACATGTGAGCCCAGCGCGTAATCAGGCACAACGGCCTTTTTGACTAGGTCAGGCCTCGCAGGCTTGATCCTCAGATCGACGTTCTGACCGTAGTAACTGTAAGGCCAGCCATAAAAGGCGCCGTCGCGAACGGAGGTCAGATAATCGGGTACTAGCTGCGGCCCGAGTTCGTCTCGCTCGTTTACAACCGCCCAAAGCCGTTCATTCCATGGGTCAAAAGCGAGTGCAGTGGGGTTGCGGATCCCGGAGGCAAAAATCCGGCTGGCGCCCGTTTCGCGGTCTATCTCCCATATGACCGCACGGTCCTCTTCGACATCCATGCCCCGTTCACCGACATTGCTGTTCGAGCCTATGCCGACGTAAAGCTTCGAGCCATCGGGGCTGGCGGTCATCGCCTTCGTCCAATGGTGATTGATCTTGGCGGGAAGCTTTGTGACTTCGGTACCAGAGCCAGCGAGACTGGTCGCTCCTTCGGTATATTCGAAGCTTACCAGATTACCCTGATTGGCTACGTAGAGCGTGCCATCGACGAAGGCTAAGCCGTAGGGAGCGTCGAGACCCTCGATAAAAGTGGTCTGGAGATCGGTCTGTCCATCTCCGTCCTCATCGCGCAGCAGCGTTATCCGGTCCCCACCTTCGACCGGGCTTTTGCCGCGCTTCTTGATCCAGCCCGCGATGACATCCTTGGGTCTCGATTTGGGTGCCTTGCCCCCAGCCCCCTCGGCGACCAAGATGTCGCCATTGGGCAGAACAAGGGTCTGCCGCGGAATCTTCAGATCCTGCGCAATTGCGGAAACGGTATACCCTTCGGGCACGGTAGGCAGTTCGTCCCCCCAACCTTCCGGCGTCGGAATTTCCATTGCCGGCACGAGAGCATCATTCTGTTCGGGAAGTTCGGGCCGCTCGCCGGTCTGATCGAGATCGGGATCGCTGCTGACCTGACAGGCGGCAAGCGCGATAGTCAGCGGTAAGGCGAGGTATGCGAGGCGGTTCATGCGCGCTTCTCCACCGTCTGGGTGCCGTAGGCGATAAACGCTGCAATCAAGGCAAGGGTCGAACACAGTATCGAAAGAACGAGGCCCAAAGTGCCAACGGAATGCCAGCCGTCACGAGCGTGCTGAAAAGCATTCAGGACGCCGAGACCGAACATTGCGGCGAGGATAATCAGATAGAGCGTACCGCGACCCTTCGCGTGGCGGGCTCGTCCGAAAAAGAGGCCAATTAATGCCCAAGCGAGCACCAGGCCCGCAAACAGGTCCGCCCCCGCGATAAGCCAGGATGAGAAGTTGGTCCACTGGATCTCGGCCGTATTCAAATAGGTTATGTCGGTGAGTAGAGCGGCAGGATAAAGCGCCACGGGAAACGCAAGCAAGATCGCGTGCAGCGGATTTGCAAATGAACGGGAATTAGTGACTGTGCGGTCCATGCGGGCAATCTCCTCTTCCGGCTTTGCCTCTCTGACTTAACCAACAATGGCAGGGAAGGTGCCGAAGATTACCCCCGCCGCGCCCAGCCCGAGGGCACCAAGAGCAAGCGGCGAGCGTGGAGCAGGTAGTCTCCGGACTTGTACGACCAGTGCGGCGATTGCGATTAGACCCGCACTTATAGCGATAATCCGCGCCATCTCGTCATCTGGGAAAACCAGCACCCCGGCGTAGCTTAAAGCGAAATGCGCCGACCAGATCAGGAATGCAATCAGAAGGGTGCGATAGATCGAAGGATGGTCGATCGGCTCGCCAAGCTCGTTGTTCTTCGCTTCAGACACCGGGGAATACCCTCGGCAAGAGAGTAAAGATCATGCCCTGTAGCGCGCAGAACATTATGAAACGTGCGACGATATCCATGGTCACGTTTGTTGGAGTGGTCATGATTCCCCGCGCCTCGCGAAAGGCGAGATAGGCGGCCATGATGACAGCAACTAAGACCACCTGTCCTTGAAGCACCGAGAGCATGAAGACAGTCGCACCCATCCCATTCGCGGTGGGTTCCAGACCCGTCGCGAGCCACCCAGTCACATCGAGGTATAACGCGCCGACCAGCAGGGCCGCAGCAAGTGCCTCCAGCATCCAGGGCAGGTCTTCGGCAAGCCGCCCCTCTTTCGTTGCGAGAAACCGACGCCCGCCCCAGGCCGCAAGAAGCGCCGCCGCTTCTATCCCGACAATAATTGCGGTTTCGCCGAGGGGCGGAGGCGCACTCCAGACTTCGGGATTGATTCCATAGAGATAGAGATAGGCGAATACGGCCATGAAGCCGATCATGCCGATTACGACCATCAAAGTGTTCAACGCCCACCAGCCGTGGCTTTTCGGCCCGGTGATTGCGATCGGCACCTCGATACCGCCGCCGATGTCAGCGCTTTCCTGTTTAATGGGTCGGTCGGTTTCCCAAAGCCATCGCAGCGTACCGAGCACTGCTACAATCCCGCAAAACACTGCAAAGGCGTAACCCTGAACCGTCAGCGAGAGGAAGAAGAGAGCGGTGAATACAGCCGCCGACAATGGCCATGGCGACGGGCCGGGCATGAGTTGAACGTATTGGGGTTCAGCCATCACGGTGGATGTAATCAGAGTCTCGCGCTGGCCAGTGGCTGAGTTCGGAAGAAAATAGCGCCCCTCTTCGACTTCTTTCGAGATTTGGGGTCGGTCCCATAGTGGCTCACGCGACGTGACCAGCGGAATGGAGCGCGTGGAATACAAACCGGTCGGAAGCCATTCGAGCGTGCCGCCGCCGTAGATATTGCCTGCGTCATCATGGACCGTGAAACGAAAGCGGCGAGCGAGATCAAGCAGGAACAGGAGTATCCCAGCGGCCATCACGAAAGCGCCGATGGTGGACACCAGATTGAGCAGATCGAGATCGCGCCCAGGTAAATAGGTATAGACCCTGCGCGGCATACCCATGAGGCCGGTCAGGTGCATGGGGAAGAAAGTGATGTGCAGACCTGCGAACATCAGCCCGAAGACCCACTTCCCAACACGCTCAGATAGCGCCCGGCTGCTGGTCATGCCGTGCCAGTGGTAGAACGCGGCGAACATCGGGAAAACCATGCCCCCCATCAGCACGTAATGGAGGTGGGCGACGATAAAATAGGTGTCGTGCGCTTGCCAGTCGAAGGGCACCATACCCACCATCACTCCGGTCAACCCACCCATCGTGAAAATCACCACGCTCCCGACCACGAATAACGCAGGCGTGGTCCATCTTATCTTCCCGCTGGCGAGCGTCGCGATCCAGCAGAACACCTGTATCCCCGCGGGCAGGCTGACCGCCATGCTGGCGGCGGAAAAATAGCCTGCAGAAACGCGCGGCATGTCGGTAGTGAACATGTGATGCGCCCAAACGCCGAAGCTGATGAAGCCGGTAGCGACCAGCGCCAGGACGTTGAGGCGGTACCCAACGAGCGGCACCTTTGCGACTGCGGCCACCATCATGCTCATGAGACCCGCGGCTGGGATGAAGATAATGTAGACTTCTGGATGGCCGAAAAACCAGAAGAGGTGTTGCCACAGCATGGGATCGCCGCCGCGTAGAGCATCGAAGAAGGGCCAATTGAACGCTCGTTCGATCTCCAGCAGCATCGTGCACAGGATCACACTCGGGAAGGCGACCACGATCATTACCGCGAAGACCAGCATGGCCCACGCAAACATTGGCATTTTGTCGAGGGTCATTCCCGGTGCGCGGGTTCTCAGCACACCCACGATGATCTCGATCGCCCCGGCAATGGCCGAAATCTCGATGAACCCGATGCCGAGCAACCAGAAGTCAGTGTTGATACCGGGACTGAAGGCAATGCTCGTCAGCGGGGGATACATGAACCAGCCACCGTCGGGCGCCAGCCCCACGAATAGCGAGAGGAAAAACATCGTCCCGCCTACGAAATAGGCCCAGAAAGCGAAGGCCGACAGCCTGGGAAACGGCAGATCGCGTGCCGCCAGCATCTGCGGCAACAGCATGATCCCGATCGCTTCCACCATAGGCACGGCAAACAGGAACATCATCACCGTGCCGTGCATCGTGAAAAACTGGTTGTAGGTGTCGACGCCAAGGAAATCCTGCATCGGAGCGGCGAGCTGCACTCGCATACCCAGCGCCAGAATGCCTGCTGCAAGGAAAAAGCCGAAAGCGGTGACGACGTACCAGAAGCCGACGTAATTGTTGTTGACCGCGGTAAGGCGTGCCCATCCTTTGGGCGCGCGCCAGATGCGGTTTAGTTCCTCGACTTCGCTATCGGGGCGCTTCTCGGTGGGGAAGCGCTCGTAGAGCGCATAATCGAATCCCGTCTCGGATCTCATTTCTGCTGCTCGAGCCAGATGGCGATAGCTTCGAGCTCGTCGGCATTGAGCATGTCATAGCTCGGCATGCGATTGCCGGGTTTGAGCGATTGGCTGTCGCCTATCCAGCCGATGAGGGTGCCGCGATTGTTCGGCAATATACCCGCGCCCAGCGTACGGCGTGATCCGACATGGGTGAGGTCCGGACCAGCAAGGCCATTCGCCTCTGTCCCGGCTACGCGATGGCACGCAGCACAACCGGATTGCATGAAAAGTTGCTGCCCCGACAACTGATCAGAATTTGCGTCAGCGCCTGCATCCGGACGCAAGTCCGCTGACTGCTCCGAAGCGACCGCCATTGAGGCGGATAGTGGTTCTTCTGGCGTGGTTATGCCGCGCCCCGCCGAAACGAGACGCTCGTTCCGTTCCGCAAACCATTCACGGAAATCGCCGTCCTCATGGGCTACAGCAACGAAGCCCATCAGCGCATGTTGCCGCCCGCAATACTCCGCGCACACCCCGCCGAACTCTCCTGCGCGATCTGCTTCGATCCTCAGTAGAGTGCGGCGCCCAGGAATCATGTCCTTCTTTCCCGATAGATGTGGTACCCAGAAGCTGTGGATCACATTGGCGGATTCCAATTCGAGCACCACCGGACGTCCAACGGGAATGTGAATCTCGTTCGCATCTTCCATCACAACCGCGCCCGATGTGTCCAGATACTGCACACGGAACCACCACATTTCGCCGGTAATGCGAATACGCATCTCGTCCCCGCGGATCGGCTCGGTCAGACTGGCGGTCAGTGTCAGTCCCCACACCAGTAGCGCGGTCAATACGACGCCCGGAAAGGCGACCCCGCCGAGCCAGATCGCGCGTTCGCCTCCAAGCTTCGCTTTCCACTTGTCCGGTCCCTTGATGGCGACCCAAAGAGCAAACACCACGACCAATGTGACGAAGGCGCCCAAACCGAATAGCGACCAGGCCAAGGTGGTGACCCTGCCCGAAAAGGGACCTGCCGGATCGAGTACCGGAGGAGGCCAACCCCAGAGTGCGTCAATCATGATCGAGGCCATATAAATAAGCTGCGATATCTGCCGCCTCAGCCTCGCTAATTGGCATAGGCGGCATGGAAGAGCCCTCCTTCACTGCAGGTGCGTTGCGGATGAAGGCCGCCAATACGTCTGGCCGGTTCGGCAATTGGCCAGCTATCAAGCCGACATCATCGAAGCCCTCAAGCGATGGTCCCAAGCGCCCGGATGGCCAGTCCAGCCCGGGGATTTCATGGCAAGATCCACAGCCTGCGCGCTTGATTGCTGCTAATCCCCGATCCTTCGGGCCGGTAGCCGGCTCTCGCCGCGTTTCAACCGGATCCTTGCATCCGGCAAGCGGTGCACAAGCGGCTAAGGCTACGCCAGTCACGATGGCTTTCCAATTTCGATGCCGATGCTCCATACTCCCCATTCCCATGGGAACCGGACAATTGCACGCTTCGTTCCCGCCAGACGATGCTTTTCCGCCCTAACCTGTCCGTCGCCGCCCTTTCTATGGCGTTGGCGTCGTGCAGTCCTGGCCCGATTGAGGATCCATTCGACGACACCGGCGAATTGATTGCCTTATCGGGCGGGGACGCAGGTCCGGAGGCTGCTTGCCATACTTGTCATGGGCTGGACGGTCGCGGCGACGGAGCTTTGGTGCCGAGAATAGCGGGTATGGATACGGGGTATCTGGTGCGGCAGCTGGGCTTTTACGCGGACGGGCAACGTAGCCATCCCCAGATGACCTGGCTTGCAGGCCGTCTAAATTCCGAAGAGCGGTTGGCTGTGTCAGCCTATTACGCGGCCATGGATTTTCGGGAGGACGAGCAAGGAAGCGAGATTTTGCCTGAACCCTCGTGCGAAATCGCCAAAGCATACGAGATCTATCATGCAGGTTTACCCGAACGCGCTCTATCGTCTTGCGCGTCTTGCCATGGAGAAGCTGGTCTCGGTTCGGGTGCCGGCAATCCAGCCTTGGTTGGTCAGAGCGCGGCGTACCACGCCGAACAATTGCGCCGTTGGCGAAATGGTGAGCGATATGGCGATGGGCTGAACGTTATGCATGATGCGGCCAGCAAGCTGCGAGAGGACGAAATCAGCCCACTCGCGGCGTATATTGCGTATGGTCCGGAGCCGTCTCGTCGTCCCGAATTTCCGGAAGAATGCCCCTGACTGTATCGTCGCGATCCCAGAAATGATGTTTCAACGCGGCAAAGACATGCAGCGGCACCAGCAATGCAAGGCCGATCACACCTAGGACATGAAGGCTCTCCGCCCAGTCGAGCACTTGATATTGCCATGCGGGGGTGAGTGAATGAAACGGCATTGGGGGTATCGCGACCAGTCCGGCAAGGCGCAGAGGTTGGACCGGCTGTATTGCAGACCACATCGCCCATCCGCTCAGCGGAAGTAGCGCGAACAGGCCATAGAACAGGTACTGTGTGATATGTGCTGCGGTGCTCTGCCAGCCCGGCGCATCTGCGTCGTTGACCGGATCGGGGACGAATAATCGCCAGCCAAACCTCAAGATGGCGAGGAACAAGATGGTCAGCCCCAGCTCGCTATGCAGTTCGTAGGCGGCAAGTTTACTGGCCCCGACCGGATGGCGCGACATCATCCAACCTGAGCCGAGCTGAAAAAGCACCAGCCCTGCCATGATCCAGTGAAACCATACGCCTACCGGAGAATATTTCCCCTGCTCGGTATAACTGACCGCCCATCTACGGATCAGGTTGTGAAACCTCATGCAGGCGCTCTGCTGCCAAGCGACCGATAAAGTATCGCCAAGGCGGCGACTAAATAGACCAGGCTCGCCGGGGCCCACATAATGATGCCCGCAATCTGCTGATCCTCGATCGGCGAGAGCCCCCAGGCCTGCGTCGTCAGCCAATGCGGCGCAAAGTAGGCTCGGTGCGCAAAGGTCAACAAAGCACCGAGTGCACCCATCGCGACCATCGTTGCCAGTAAAGCCGTCGCGGCCGCGGGTGCTGGCGATCGGATGACCTTTACCCACCAAACCGCAGCCGTGGCGACAATGCTGATCTGCATGAACCAGAAGACAGCGTCATTGCTCATAGCTCCCTCGTATAGCGGGGGCGCATGCCAGAGCCAGAAAGTAAGGCCATGGATCGCTGTCCAGACGGTCAAGTTGCCGGGAATTATCTTTTCCTCGACTCGAAAGGCCGCAATCAGCAGTGGGGCGAATACCGCTGCGAGTATGACGTCATGAACAATGCGTACTGTGAACAGAGCGGACCCGAGCGCGCAAAATGGACTAATGTACAGAAAAAAAAAGACGGCCCAAAGTGCGTATGTCGGCGTAGCCCTCAAACTCTTGCGTTTCCAATACGCGATCCCGGCCAAGACCAGCAGAAACGCCAGCAATTCGGGCGCGAAATTCCAATGGGTCGCCCAAGCACTGGGATTGGGAGCCTTTCCGCAATAGGGTAGCCAATCGTGCAGCTGTCGCCTCCGGTGAACGTGTGGTTCGGTCAGTTATTAAATGCTCACACACCCATTGGTGTCCTGTAAAACGCTCCCTGGCACCATGGCATATTTTGGTCGCCAAATGAGCGCTGTGATCTAGTCGCCTTTATGCTCGGGCTTACCCTTGTGCTTAGTGCTGGCGAAGTCCTCCAACTCACTTTCGCTCATTGAATCATACATTTCCTTCGACGCGCCCTGCAGATCGCTTTTCTTGGTATCACCGCGTTTTGCACTCAACGCTGCTCCTGCGGCCTTTTGCTGCGCTTTTGATTTGGCTGGCATTGCATTCTCCTTGGCTGTCAGCTTCCGACAATAGTTCCACCATTGGGGTGCAAGACCTGCCCGGCCATATAGCTTGAATCCTCACAAGCCAGGAACAGGAACGCGGGAGCAACTTCGTTGGGCTGCCCCGGACGACCCATCGGTGTGTTCTTTCCGAAATCATCCATGTCTTCGGGCGGCTGTCCGCCAAATGGATTGAGCGGCGTCCAGATCGGACCAGGGGCTACCGCATTAACCCGGATACCTTCGCCGATCAGATTTTCTGACAAAGACCGAGTGAAGGCCGTGATCGCGCCTTTTGTGGCTGAGTAATCGAGTAGATTGTCGGAGCCCTTATACATCGTGACACTCGTGCAGTTGATTATTGCGCCACCCTTGCCGAGGTGTGGCCGTGCAGCTTGGACTAAGTAGAACATGGAGAAGATATTAGTTTGGAAAGTGCGTCGAAGCTGTTCGTCGGTAATTTCCTCAACGCGTTCATCGGGATGCTGCTCACCAGCGTTGTTCACCAAAATATCGAGGCCACCCAGCTCATCAATGGTACGAGCAACGACTTCATCGGCAAATTCGTGAAATCCCAAGTCTCCTTGGATGCAGATTGCTTTCTGGCCTTCCTCCTCAACAATCTCCTTGATCTTTTTGGCGTCTTTGCTTTCCTCGTCCGCGAGATAGACAATAGCGACGTCAGCTCCCTCTCGCGCGAAAAGAGCAGCGACCGCTCGACCGATACCGCTATCTGCGCCTGTAACGATCGCGACTTTCCCTTTGAGTCTTTCGGATCCTCGGTATCGGGGCCGCCAATCCGGCTTTTCACTCATATGCGCTTCCGAGCCAGGCATACGGGGTTCCTCGGCGATCTCGGGCTGGAAAGTGGCCGGATCATTCATTTCTTGGATCCTCTTTATCTGCGATTTTTGCTTTGCTCGACATCACACCCTTAAAATCCTAACGGTATGTAGGAGTTTCTGGAATTGTTTGAGCTGTGCAGCCATTGAGGTGAAGCGTTGTCTGTAGCCTCGTGCGCTCGTGGTCGATCGCGTATGAACGAAAGGCGTGGATCTTTGGCACGAGTTGGCGGTTCAGATATGCGCCCAGCTGGCGAAAGGAGACGCAATATGCAGGAAGGCCTTGACGATCTGGCTGCACGCGCGCGCGAAGTAGCCACCAAGGCTGTCGCTGCAAAGGACGGCAAGCCAACAAGTCATGACGAGTTGCACAGGGCTATGATGGCTTATCGAGCTGCTGCTGTGAAATATATCGCGCATCCGTCGGTGGGCGACTACGTCCGTGCAGATGCGGCGAGGTACGAAGGAGAAACCCGCGAGGCTGTCGAGAAGATAGCCTCTCTGATCGATCAGCTGAACAATCTGGATTAGCGATGGTCGGGAGTGCCGGAGGCCTGATGGGACGGGGGTCGCAATTAGCCTCCGGCTAATGCTTCTGCGAGAGCATCCCTATCAAAACATGCAAGATGAAAACCGGTTCCGGATTCTCGATTATCCGCGGTCGAACCGTTAACTAACTGGCTGTCTGCTCGCAGCACATCGCCAGCTCACTGTAAGCGACGCAGGGCCAGGCGGGAGGCCCAGCCGGATTTTCTGCGGCAAATTCAACCCTTTTTGATTGCCCTAACTCGCCCTCGTCAATTTCGAGCAAATTCTGCGGCATCATCCGCATCCTCTGGGTGGGATACAAAACCCAACCCGCTTGCAATGCGGCCCCTTAGGGAAGTGCCAAGGCTAACATGATGCGCCGACGCTCCCAAGTCCGAGGGAAGGCTGCTGAGTGCCCCACATCTACTGAGGAAGGTCGGCGCTCAAGTCGTAAGATTGGCCCGTTTCTGTCGCTCCTAATCTTGGCGGCAACGGTATGGGCAGACAGCTTACTTTTTAGATTTATGGTCGACGGCCAAGCAAGAACCCGACGACAAAGAGTACAGCGGCTACGATCAGGAGAATTATGGCGATATCGGCAGTAAGACCGGCAACACCACCGAAACCAAGCAGCGCCGCAATGAGTGCGATCACAGCCAAAATAATTGCCCAACGAACCATTTTATCTCTCCACGCTCTCATTCGGCTGGGAGCCGGATTGGCTTAGCCGATATCCTCAAGAACCCTTGCGTGTTGGCGAAAGTTCCGATCGGACTGTGCGGCACCAAGTTGGACCACTCGTGCCTATTGCGCCTCTAGATTGGCGCAAGTAATCGGTCGGACCATCGGTGATTATTGGAATTGATGAGGATCCCGTGGCATTGCGGCTTGGAGGGTATCCCCAAGCAGATTTGCCATTTCGTCAATACCGGCTGAGCTGGAGAGAAGATCCTGTCGCACCTCTACTTCAATGTAAGGCAGCCTCAGTGGATACGCATGGCGAGGGACCGTGTAATCGGTTTCATCCATATCGTACGGCTGGTTATCGCCAATGCAGTTGCCTTCCTTGGCCTTTAGGAGCGAGAGAACGCTCAGGGCGAAACCCTCTTCTTGGCCGTCATGCAGAATGCCTATGTCCCACGGGCGTTGCTTGCCTTCCATCGATGGCGTGAATGTATGCAGCGAGACGAAGATTGTCGGCTGTCGTACTGCTCGCCGCCTTGAGATCGCAGAAGCAATAGCATCGTGATACGGATCAAAAATACTCTCGCGGCGCGCCTTCTTGTCTTCGATGCTCAACTGGAAATTGCCAGGCACCTTCGTGCCATCACTGATTTGAGCCGCCCACTCCGGATCATCGGGATTACGATTGCAATCGCACACCAGCCGGGAGAAATGCTGCCAGAGGAACGGCGCGTTCAGGCGATTACCCAGTGCCCGCCCAAGATCTTTGACGCCGAGGTCAAGTGCGATGTGCCGCGATCGATCCTTCGGAGACAGTCCGAGCGCTTCCAGTCGAGACGGAACGGCATTCCCAGCATGATCCCCTACGAGCAGGAAAGGGCTTTCGGTGACCGGCACAGAGTTAGAGCGGACCGGATCGCCATCCGAAGCGTTGAGAAGATTGCCATAACTCATTGATGTTGAAAGGCCTCCCGCCGGACTCTGTTCCATGCCGACTGTCTCTATCAACCACCTTACCCGTTACCGGTACCGCCGAGATGTCTCCTTTGGCGAGCACCGCATTTTGGTTCGCCCGCGGGAAAGTTACGACCAAAGAGTTTTGAGAGCCGAACTGTCAATCGAGCCAGAACCCACTTCACTTCGGTGGCTGCAGGACGTCTTCGGCAATGCAGTGGCCATCGCTCAATTCGACACTCGGGCAGACGAGATGGAAATCCGGTCGACAGCAGAGGTCGAACACCTTCCCAACGGACCCGACGATGTCGCGATCGAGAAGTATGCCGAAACGTATCCGTTTACCTACTCGGCGGAAGACATGCCGGACCTATTGCGTTCGATAGAGCGTCGATATCCTGATGAAGACCGCGAAATCGACACTTGGGCACGCGGCTTTCTGATGAATGAACAGACGGACACGCTCGATTTACTGCGCCGAATTACCGAAGCAATCTACACCGATTTTGATTACGAGCCGCGCTTCGACAAAGGTGTGCAATCACCGCTTGCGACCCTGTCACTGAGAAAAGGCACCTGTCGCGACTACGCCGTCTTAATGATGGAGGCAGTAAGAGCTCTCGGCTTCGCCGCCCGTTTAGTTTCGGGATACCTTTATAACCCCCAAAACGAAAACAGGCGCATCGGCGGCCATGCCACGCACGCCTGGCTCAGGGTCTTTCTCCCGGGCTCTGGGTGGATAGAATTCGACCCCACAAATGGAATCACTGGAAACCGCGGATTGATCCGTGTGGCGGTTACGCGAGAGCCGACTCAGGCAGTCCCGCTATCGGGAACATGGGTCGGGCAGAAAGGAAGTCATATCGATATGGATGTTGATGTACGGATCAAGCAAGTCGATCTGGAAACCAGCCATCCCCGCGCGCCTCATGGGGGTAATACCGCATGTTAATCCGGGCCGGTTATGACCTGCATTTCGAAACCGAAACATCGGTGCCAATGCTTGCCCTGCTGCATGTGAGGCCCGAGCGTCAGAGGGATTTGCGAACGCCGGAGATCTTGGGGATCGACCGAAACGTGCCGGTCCAGACATATGTCGACCAATTCGGAAATGTCTGCAGTCGCTTCACACTTCCGCCGGGAATTACAAAGCTTACGGCCGACTTTGTGATAGAGGACTGTGGCGAACCGGATCCCGTCGCCCCTGAAGCAAGGCAGGTCCCGGTTGATCAGTTGCCCCACGAGGTCATGCAATTTCTATTTAGCTCGCGCTATTGCGAGGTCAGCAAATTGGCTGATGAGGCTTGGGATATCGCCAAGCGAACCGAGCCAGGGTGGGAACGTGCTCAAGCATTTGTTCAAGCGGCGCATGACCGGATTGAATTTGACTACATGAAGGCCAGCACAGAGCGCACTGCGCGGTCGGCCTTCGATGAACGTTTTGGGGTGTGTAGGGACTTCGCTCACCTAGCTATTACGCTGTGCCGAGCCGCCAACATTCCCGCTCGCTATTGCACCGGGTATTTAGGTGATATCGGAATAGAACCTGTCGATTACCCTATGGATTTCAGCGCGTGGTTCGAGGCTTATCTGGGCGATCGGTGGTACACCTTTGACGCGCGACACAATCGCCCCCGAATTGCTCGAATTGTGATGGCGCGGGGGCGGGACGCAACCGACACTGCGCTCACCACCCAGTTCGGTCCCGCGAAGCTGACCAAGTTCCATGTGCATACCGATGAAGTTGCCGATATTGATCTCAGTCGTCCGCCGAAAGAAACCGCTCTTCCCCAATCAGCTTCGCCGGTTTGTGGTGTAAGGTGACTTGGGAGTGCAGGTGCTTCGCTTGCCCTAACAACGCCCGGTTTTGAAGTCTTCTGGTCGAAAGTGAGGACTGTCCGCGATCGGCCCCATTGCGAGAACTGCGAAACAAATTCTCAACCCAATCGCTGACTCACCTGACGGCAAGGAAGGTAGAAGACATGGCAGCGCGCGCATATTGGCAGGGGCAGATCAGGCTCGCCCTCGTTTCAATCCCGGTGGAGATCTACACCGCGACAAAGTCGGGTGCAAAAATCAGCTTCAACCAGATCCACGAGCCGAGCGGAAAGCGCATCTCCTATGAAAAAGTCGTTCCCGGCATCGGGCCGGTAGACCGAGACGAAATCATTCGCGGCTACGAGGTTTCCAAGGGTAATTACGTCCTGCTCGAGGATGAGGAAATCGAGGCGGTCAAGATCGAGAGCAAGCGCACGCTGGAACTCGTCCAGTTCGTCGACACCTGTGAAATCGACCCGTTGTATTATGACAAGCCTTATTACGTCGCACCACAGGACGAATTGGCCGAAGAGGCATTCATCGTGTTGCGCGAGGCGCTGCGCAAAGCAAAGAAGGTCGCGCTCGGTCAGCTGTCGATGCGCGGCAGCGAAAAGCTGGTTGCGATCAAGCCTTGTGGCAAGGGGTTGCTTCTGGAAACGCTGCGCTATGCCGACGAGGTGCGAAAGGGCCAATCGTTCTTCTCCGAAATCGAGGATACCAAGCCCAAAAAGGAGCTGCTCGACCTTGCGACCACGCTGATCAATCAAAAGAGCGCGCCATTCGACGCGAGCGAGTTCGAGGACCGCTACGTCGAGGCGTTACGTAAGCTGATCGACAAAAAGGCCAAATCGAAAAGCAAGAAGGCCATCCTGGAGGACGTTGACGAGCCGGGAAATGCAAGCGGCTCCAACGTTATCGACCTTATGGCGGCGCTGAAGAAATCGGTCGGTGAGAAGAAGGCTCCCCCGAAATCGGTCGGTGAGAAGAAGGCTCCCCCGAAATCGGCCTCCAAGCGCAAGAAGAGCGCTTGAACTCATGGAGCTCAACGATCCCGTCCTCGTCCATTGGCTCGATTGGGACCTTCTCTCGCGGCTCGGAATCGCGGCCGTTCTCGGCCTTCTTCTCGGCCTGGACCGTGAATTGCGAGGACACGCCGCTGGTATGCGAACCCACGGGCTGATCTGTTTCTCCGCAGCTGCGATGACCGTTTCGATCCTTGCGCTTTACACCGATCTCGGCGGAGAGCGCATGGACCCGTTGCGTGTCTATGAGGCAGCAGGCGCTTTCATAGGCATCATTGGTGCCGGGTTGATAGTCTTTAGCAGAGGGCAGGTACACAACCTCACGACTGCCGCACACCTTTGGCTCGCAGCAGTGGTTGGGATCGCATGCGGTGCAGCTCAATGGCCACTTGTCGCCATTGCGGCAGCCATAAGTCTTGTCATGCTCACACTTCTGCGGCTGATCGAACCCAAGGATCGCGACCGCCGACTGGACGATGAATCGGGCGACGAAAAGGAGGATAGGTGAGCAAACGCTCAAACCCCCTGTCCGAATACAACGCGAAGCGCGATTTCGCGAAGACGCCCGAACCTTCCGGCAAGACGCAGAGTAGCGCATCCGGCAACCTCTTCATCGTCCAAAAGCACGATGCAACCCGGCTTCACTGGGACCTGCGGCTCGAACTCGACGGCGTGCTCAAGAGCTGGGCAGTGACCAAGGGGCCTTCACCAGACCCCGAAATAAAACGGCTGGCTGTTCGGACCGAGGATCATCCTATGTCCTACGCCGAATTCGAAGGAACCATACCCCGAGGCGAATATGGGGGCGGTACAGTCATGCTGTGGGACCGCGGCACCTGGTCGCCGATCGAGGGCAAGTCGGTCAAGGATCTCGAGAAGGGGCATTTGCACTTCACGCTCGAAGGCGAGCGCATGAAGGGTGAATGGCTCCTCATCAAGCTTAAGCAGAAGCCGGGAGAGAAGCGGGAAAATTGGCTCCTTCGCAAGCTGCAGGATAAGCACACCGAAAAAGGCGATCCTTTAGTCGAACGTGCATTAACCAGCGTGCTCACTGGGCGCTCGATGGCCGAGATCGCTGCAGACAAGGCCGGCGAGTACTCCCTCGCCGGCAAGAAGGATGATGCCTTTTTCGCGCAGATGGAGAAGGCGTCCTCGCGCAATGCGAAGAAAGCGAAGCCGCAGAAGCGAAGCGCCGCGCCACTGCCGAAGTTCCGTAAGCCACAGCTTGCCACGCTGGTTGACGATGTTCCGGCCGGTAACGGGTGGATGCACGAGATAAAGTTTGATGGCTATCGCGCGATGATTGCCGCGAAAGGCAATATGGTGCGGATCTATACCCGCAACGGGAAAGATTGGACTGAAAAATTCGGACCGCTCGTCGAGGCGATCGCCGCGCTCAACTTGCCCGCATGCCTGATCGACGGTGAGATCGTAGCTACAGATGCGGAAGGCAATCCGGACTTCTCTACCCTGCAGGGCGTGCTGAAGCGCGGTCATGGCGCGGAGGGTAAGGACGATGCGCTGCAACTCCATGCCTTCGATCTCATCGAGTTGGCGGGCGAAGATCTCAAAGCGCTGCCAAACATCGAGCGTAAGGAACGGCTCGAAGCCATGCTGTCGACCGCAGAACCGCCGATTTTCCTTGCTGATCACGTCATAGGCGCGGGCGAGAAGCTGTTCGAAACCATGTGCGCTGCGAGGCAGGAAGGGATCGTCTCGAAGAAGATGGATGCCCCATATCGCCATGCCCGCAGCAAGGCGTGGGTGAAGGTCAAGTGCACGCTGCGGCAGGAATTCGTGATCGTCGGCTGGAAAAAGTCATCGGCCAAGGGACGTCCCTTCGCCTCGCTTCTGATGGCCCAGCACGAAGGCGGAGAATTGGTCTACAAGGGCAATGTCGGCACTGGATTTGCCGGTGACGACTTCGACGAGCTCGGGCCGAAGCTCGACCGACTTGAGCGAAAAACCCCTTCTGTGGAGGTCGACAAATCCAGCGCACGCGGTGTTACCTGGGTCACGCCGAAACTGATCGCCGAAGTCGCATTTGCGGAACTCACCGCCGACGGCAATATTAGGCACGGTAGCTATCTCGGCCTGCGTCGTGACAAGGCTGCCAAGGCGGTTAAGCCGGAGAAAGCCACCCGCGCACCTGAACCTGAGAAGGGAGTGGAAATCTCCAGCCGGGATCGGGTGGTATTTCCCGACAGCGGCCAGACCAAGGGCGATCTTGCCGATTATTATGCAGCGGTTGCAGATATCATGCTGCCATTCGCTGGACACCGCCCGGTCAGCCTCGTGCGGTGTCCCCAAGGCCGAGCCCGTAAATGCTTTTTTCAGAAGCATGACAGTGGCGCGTTCGGCGAGGCCGTGCATAACGTTCCTATCCGCGAGAAAGATGGCGGGACCGAGGATTACCTTTATGTCGCGGACGCACGCGGAATAATGCAATGCGTCCAGATGGGCACGATCGAGTTCCACGCTTGGGCCTCCAGCAGCGATGCGGTCGAGAAGCCAGACCGAATGATATTCGACCTCGACCCGGACGAGGGGTTGGACTTCGAGGATGTGAAACAAGCAGCGCGCGATATCCGCGATCGGTTGGCGGACCTTGGACTGACAAGTTTCGCCATGCTCTCCGGAGGCAAGGGTGTACACGTGATCGTGCCGCTGACGCCGGGTCACACATGGAATGCGCACAAGGACTTTGCCCACCGCTTTGCCGAAGCGCTTGCACTGGCCGAGCCGGAACGCTTCACAGCAACGATGAGCAAGGCCAAGCGCAAGGGCAGGATCTTCATCGACTGGCTGCGCAACCAGCGTGGTAGTACCGCCGTCGTTCCATATTCGGCACGGGCGCGTAGCGGAGCACCGGTCGCCGTACCGACCACCTGGAACGAGCTAAAAGCGATGGAGAATGCCAAGCCTTTCGGCATAGCTGATGCCAACAAACTGATTGGCCGCAGTGCATCAAAATCGCTCGCTGGATGGGGGTTCGCGGTACAGAATTTGCCGGACATTTAGCAGCAGTCTCAAGGCTACCGCTTTCAAAGGGTCGAGCCAGCGGTCAGATATGCTTCGACCCACCGGACCAATGTCCGCATTGATGCAGTTCTCGCTTAAAAGCAGACTGACCGCAAACGGCCCAAAATTTGACATGGAAAAGGCGGCCCGTCCCGATTGGGACGGACCGCCCGCCGAGTGACCTGGACCTGTCAGGAGGGGTCAGGCAGCCTGCTCGGCAATTTCGTCAGTTGCTTCCACGTTGGCCGCCTCGTCGCCTCCGTGGTCCGCCAGTTCGGCTTCTTCAGAACCGGCGAAACGCATTATAGGTGGAACCCAGGCCTGCGCCCGTTCCTTGACCTCGGGCTCGCCAATGAAGTTGCCGGAGAAGATGCGCTCGGCAGCGCTCGCCAGTTCGGCCTTCTTCGATGCGGCATAGCGACTGACGAGTTCGGGACCGCCGGCGCCATCGAGCGCTTCGAGCGTGCGAGCCTTGGCCACGCGGTCGAAGTAGTTGGCCGCCGTGGGACGCCACCAATGCGCGGTCTCGATTTCAAGTAACGAGCCAAGCGCCTCGTGCAGCGGCACCGAACGTTCGCCTTCGCACGCAAGGCTTGCAACTAGAGTGCGCGAGACGACATGGCCGAGCCAGGCCGAACGCGCCTCATCGGAAAGCGCCCGGAACCTCGCAAACCGCTTCACGTCGCATTCACCAGCACGCCAGCTTTCATCGAGCGACCCGGCAAACTCGGCCAGGGCAGCGCTCGCCGGCGCATCCTTGGCCTCAAACCCGGTGACCGGGCCGGAAGCGACAGAGCCGACCAGCGTCGACGCTTTCTTGGCGCGCCAGTCATGTCCATCGACATCGGCAAGCGTGAAGACCATGAAGTCGAGCGCCAGTGCCGGATCGTTGGCGAGATGGATCGCAAGGATGTCGCGGCGCTGCATGGCCAGTTCGTCGAGCAGGCGCTGGGACAGCGAGCTGCCCTTGGGCTTCGCCGCACCGCTCTCTTCAATGGCCTCGATCACGCCTTCGTCAGCGATGACTTCGGTCTCGGTGTAGAACTGCGGGACCAAGGTCGGCTCGCCATTGCGCGAGAGGACTAGGAAGGCACCAGCCTCGGATTTCAGTTCGTCAGCGAGGACCGGCGGCCGGTCATTGAGCGCGCGCATGGCGCGGTCGATGACGACGAGTTCCTGTTCGGCCTTGGCGACCTCGTCCTCGTCGCTGTCTTCGTCTTCGAGCACGGCGGCGACGCGGTCGTAGTCGGCCTCGAGCTCACCGAGCTCCTGCGCTTCCTGCTCGGTCATTGGCGCAGGCTCGCAGGGCAAGCGACCGAGACCTTCAACAAGGTCGTGGCTGACGTAGTTGCCAAGCGTCGGCCGGACCCAGGCAAGGCCAAATTCGAGCGCGGTCTTTTCTGCGGCTTCGTCCATGGCCTTGTGCGCGAGGTCTTCGAGCAGCGCGACATCGATCCAGCTCTCGCTGGCGTCATCGTCGAACAGTTCGCGCTCAATCCGGCCGCCTGCGGCGAGATAGGCATCGCGTCCGACAAGCACGGCCCGCGGATCGGAACCACGCACCGTGGCATCAAGCACCATGCGGCGGATCGTGTCAGGCGTGATCTGGTACCAGGCATCCTGCAGCTCGGCATAGACATGCGCCTGGCGCTCGACGTCGGAGATCGCGCCGTAGGCCTTGGCCATGTCGAGCGTGATCGTGCCTTCGGCGAGCGCTTCGAAGACGCAGGGTGCCAGACTTGCCAAACGCAGGCGCCCTTCGACGAACCGGACGGTGAGGCCGAAGCGTCGCGCTACGTCTTCCGTCGTAGCTCCTGCTTCGATGATGGAGGTGAAGGCCTGCGCCTCGTCGGCCGGGTTCATCGCGAGTCGCTGGAAGTTCTCGGCGAGGCTGGCTTCGCGCACTTCGCTTTCCTCGCCTTCGATCACGAGGCAGGTGACTTCGTGCGTGTCAGGCAAGGTGCCCTCTTCGGCCAGCGCCTGCAGTGCGGCGAGACGGCGACCGCCGGCCTCGACTTCGAATTTGCCGCGCTTTCCTTTGCGCACGACGAGGTTCTGCAGCAGGCCGCGCGCAGCAATGTCTGCCCGCAGCTGGAGGTCGGCCAGCACGTCGCTCGACTTGCGAACGTTGCGCGGGCTCGGGACGAGCTTCTTCAAGGGAATCGAATGGATCATGGGTGTTCTCCTGATGGAATGAAGGCGCAGGTGAGGATCACGAGGCCCACAAGCCCAAAGGGCTCCCTCCACTCTCATTCTGAGATTGGGGTCTGCCCTAAGGATCAGGCGGCAAGCGCGGGGAGGACCGACGAGGCTCTCGACACCGGGACGAACAGCCGCGTGCGGTAGCGGATGATCTCGGTGAAGCAGCCCTTGTTCTTGTACCAGTCGAGCCGATCGGGGGAGAAGCCGATCAGTTCAAGGCGCTGTTCGCCGCCGACCAGCGAGCGTTTCACGGTGAGTGGATCATGGCTAGCAAGGCCCAGCGGTTTGCCGCTGGCAATCACAAGCGCGCCGATCTGTTCTGCCGATGGTCCGGTAACCCCGGATAGACCAAAGGTATCGGCGATCGCAGCGAGATCGATATCGAGCACTTCGCGACCGATGATCGACTGACCATCTTCGGCAACGAGCCGGGTGACCCGAACATGATCGCCTGGGAGGCGCTTCCAGACCGGAAGCAGAAGTCCGGTAGCGAAATGGACTCGCTCAGTGACCGGTGATTTGGCCGCCTCTTCTTCCTCGGCCCGCCAGGCGCTGGTGAACGCAGAGACGCCAATTTCCTCCCAGTGGCTCTCAGCGAGTGCCTCAAGGGTCCAGTTCGCGGACTTGAGCGGGCGCAGCAGGCGCCTGCGTTCAATCACGGCCCCGTCGTCGGCGATGAGGCGACGGGCTGGAACCGACAGCGCGACCTTGCCTGACCGCATATTGCGCATCGGGATCGCGTGCCGGCTGCCGATCTCGTGCATCCGCACCAGGCGCTGCAATTGCAGAGGCCGAAGGTGCCTCGTCACTTCGAGCGAGACGAGGCGGGTCTCGGCTCGGGTCACGGGATCGGTGCGCAGGAGTTCATCTGCCAGGACCGTAAAATGATCGACCCTCACGGTTTCCAGTCCCTGGTCGAGCGTTCCGGCCTCGCGCGCAGCTTCGATCCGCGCTTCGACAAGTCCGAGATACTCCTCGAAGATCGCGTTCTGGAGCGCGATCGGCAGCGCAAGAATGCGGTTGAGCCAGCGTTGGATCGTGGGGAGATTGTCGGTCAGTCCACCATCTGGACTTTCGAGCCGGAGGCCCGTTCGCTCGACGAAGTTGCCGAATGTGGTGGCTTCGAGCCTGCCGTCATAAAGCAGCTGGAACCATCGGGTGAGCGCGTCGCGCGCATAGTCGCTTTCGAGATTGTCTGCCGGGTCGAACAGGTTTTGTCCGCCGGTCTGGCGCTGGCCGCGCGTCAGCGCGCCTAATGCGTCGAGCCTTCGCGCAATGGTCGATATGAACCGGCGCTCGCCCTTCACGTCGGTGGTTACCGGCCGGAACAGCGGAGCCGAGGCCTGGTTGGTGCGGTTGGTACGACCGAGACCCTGGATAGCGTTGTCGGCGCGCCAGCCCGGCTCGAGCAGGAAATGGACCCGGCGTTGCTGGTTCCGGCAGCCGAGGTCGGCATGGTAGGAACGCCCCGTACCGCCCGCATCCGAGAAGACCAGGATGCGCTTGGTCCCTTCCATGAAGCTTTGGGCTTCGGCGACATTGGCGCTGGGGCTACGCCGTTCGAGGCGCTGCTCACCATCGCGGCCCAGGACAAGCCTGCGGGTCCGGCCCGTGACTTCGGCCACGGCGTCGGTTCCGAAATGTTCGATAATCGCATCGAGCGCAGTGGCGATGGGCGGCAGTGCGCAAAGCTGTTCGATCAGCGCATCGCGCGCAGCAATTGCGCGCGGGCAGAAAACGGGATTGCCCTCTCCGTCGCTCATCGCCTCGGAGCGAAGATTGCCGTCGTCGTCGGCGAAGACCTGCATCAGGCGCACAGGGAAGCTCTTCGCAAGATAGTCGATGACATATTCTCGCGGGGACAGATCGATGTCGAGCGCTTCGCGCTCCTCGTCGGACAGGTCGGCAAGGCGCCGGTCGAGCATGGCCTCGGCGGTCGAGACAAGCTGCACGACAACCGAATGGTCTTCGCCAAGCGCCGCGTCCATCGCGGGGATCAGGCTCGGCAGCTTCATCGAGAGCAGGAGCTGGGCAAAGAAGCGCTGCTTGGTGCCTTCGAAGATCGACAGCGCCGCAGCCTTGGCGTTGCGGTTGAGCGTCTCGCCGCTGTCCTCGTCGACCACGCGGGTTGCTTCGAGCGCCGCTTCGAGGTTGCGGTGAATGATCGCCCAGGCCTCGGCGTAGGCGTCATAGATATTGACCTGCGCTTCGGTCAGCTTGTGTTCGAGGATCTCGTACTCGACTCCTGCGAAGGACAGCGCGCGGGCAAGGTAGAGTCCCTGGGCCTTGAGGTCGCGAGCGACGAGTTCCATCGCCGCCACACCGCCACCGCGGATGTCGGTCATGAACGCCTCGTGGGTCGGGAATGCGGTCTCGGGTCCCCACAGGCCCAGCCGGGCGGTGTAACCGAGGTTGGCAATGTCCGAGGCGCCGGTGGCAGACGCATAGAGTACGCGGGCGCGCGGGAGACAGTTCTGTAGCCGGAGGCCCGCCATACCCTGTTCGGAGCCCTTGACCTTGCCGCGGGTTGAAGAGCCCCCGAGGGCATTGGCCATGGCATGGGCTTCGTCGAAAGCGATCACGCCGTCGAAATCCTCGCCCGCCCAGGCATGGATCTGGTCGAGCCGCGTATCCTCGGCGCGGCCCGAGCGCAGCGTCGGATAGGTGACGAAGAGAATGCCTTCGGACATCGTTACGGGCTGGCCGAGTTTCCAGCGCGAGAGCGGCTGGAGATCGAGCGGTAGCCCGCCAAGCGCTTCCCAGTCGCGGCGCGCATCTTCGAGCAGCGCCTCGTTCTTGGTGATCCAGACATGGCGGCGTTCGCCTGCGAGCCAGCGGTCCATGATGACCGCGGCGATCTGCCGTCCCTTGCCCGCTCCGGTCCCGTCGCCAAGGAAGAAGCCTTGGCGGTATTCGTGACCATCTTCGGATAGTTCCAGCGCGGTGCCTTCCTGACTGACTTTGAACTGGCCCGGCAGGTTGCGCGCGAATGCCTGCGCAGCGTAGACCAGTGTCTCGCATTGCGCTTCGGACAGAAGGCCATCGGCCTGCCAGTTGGTGGGAAGACGAGGCCGCACTTCCGGCTGCGGAGCCGCGACCGAACCCATGGCGACCGATTCCACGAGCGGGGTGGGATGGACCGGCGCATCCTCGAACGCGATGCGGCTGGGCCGGTAAGGCAGGTAGATGCCTGCCTGTTCGGGCACAGGCGCGGTGTCGGCGAGGACCGAATAGGCAAGGTCGATCGCATTCGCCGTGGCTGCTGGTGTCGCGGCGAACGGTGCCACCGGCCGAACCAGCGCGCTTTGGGTCGAAGTCTTGCAAACGAGGCGTACTGGCTTGCCGAGCGGCAGGCGATGGATGTTGGCGGAGGTCTGTACGCGTGGCGGAAGCGCAGTGATAAGCTCGTGGAGCGAGATGAGGTCGGCAGTATCTTCGGTGATCGCAGGCGAGGACGCAGTCGGCGTTTTGTCGAACACAACCAGACGAACGGCGATCCCCGTCCCTGTCCGGCGAAACATCTGCTGCAGCCGAACATCGAGGAGCAGCGATGCTTCGTCCTGTTCCTTGGCGAAGGTGGAAGCATCAAAGCCGTCGGGCATGATCGCGACGATCCTCGCCCCACTGGCAGTGGCGCGGATCGCGCTGCGCAGGTGGCGCTGCGCCGCCGCACCGTCCTTGCCGCGTTCCTGACTGCGGGCGAACGGCGGGTTCATCAGCACGACCGACGGAACAGGGGCGCGAACCAGGTCGGCGATCAGTTCCCCGTCATGCGCGGTAATCGCGGCCGAATGGAAGATGTGGCCTAGGCCGTCTCGTCTCGCCGGATCGATCTCGTTGAGGACCAACGAGGCGTTCTGAACGCTGCCCCAGAGCGCAAGGGCACCATTGCCTGCGGACGGTTCGAGGAGCGTGTCTTGCGTGCAGACAGCTGCGGCCTTCGCCATCAGCCAGGCCAGCATTGGCGGGGTCGAGAACTGCTGGAGCTCGACCTGTGCTTCGCTGCGAACGTGCCGGGGCGGCAATGCAGCTTCGAGCCAGTCGAACCGCGCTTCGGCTTCGTGTACGTTCGTCGCCAGATCGATCCGTGAGGACTCTCGAAGCCAGAGCAGTGCGCCGATCTCGACCGCGTTGTTGTAGTTGTCGATGCTCCAGGCGCTTCCCCAGTCCAGAACACCGGTCTCTTCGGCGAACAGCCCGGAAATGTCGGTACGGGTAAGATGACGTCCCGAAGCAAGAAGCGCGGCAACTCGGGTGCCAATGGCATAGGCCAAGGGCATGGACGGCAACTGCTCGCCGGCGGGAAACAGGTCTGATTGAAACATGGCAATTCGTCCTCCTGATGAAGGCATCGGGTCACGCCCTCTGCCGGATCAGGAAATCGAGAAGCCCCCTCTCCTCTACCTCGCCGCTTTGCGGCGCAGCCATGCTGTCAGTTCATCGTTCCAGTCGGTGTCGCGTGAGGATGGTTTGCGAACGTGGATCGTCCGTCCATCGCGGGAATAGGCGGCCAGGCCACGCGAACCGGCCAGCTCGCCGCCAGCATCATGATCGACGAAGAGATGGAGTTCGGTCACGCTCTCAGGCACGCTGGCGAGACCGAAGCGCTCATTGCCCAGGGTCGCCCAGACGGGAATGCCGGTCAGAGCATAGGCCGACATCGCGCTCTCGATGCCCTCGGCGAGGCCGAGCTTGCTGGAGGCCGGAGCGAAGAGGCGGACAGCAGCTTCACCGAGCGCGCCGAGCGCGCGCTTCGGTTTGCCGAAGTCTGCCTTAGCATTGCCCGAAAGGAACGTGCGATGGACGGCGATCGGCCCCTCGTCGAGGCTGACTGCCGCAATCATGGCCGGCAAAAAGCGGGTGCGACCCTTCGGACCAAGCGGGGTTCGTGGATGGAACCGGAGCGCAGGAGATGCGGCGAGAATGCCGCGGCTTTCAAGATATGCTTTCGCCGGACTGGCACGCAGTGGCTGTGCATCGCGCCAGATCCTCAACGCTGCCGCCGAGGGTTTGCGCGTTCTGGTCGGCTCGGGACCTCCGGTGGTCGCAGAACTTGAAAAGAGCGCAGGTGACTCGAAACCTTCACGCGCCAATGCAGCCAGCACGCTCTGCCGGTCGCATCCCGCGAAACAGTGGAAGAGGATGGCCTGTCGGCCGAGCGACACACCGAGTGACGGCGTGCGGTCATCATGCGCAGGGCAACAGGCCATGCCCTTTGTGCCGGACCATTTGCCCCCTCGCGATTCGCAGATCTTGCGGGCGGTGTCCTCGAGCGAGGTACGTGTCAGGGTTGAATTCGAAACGGGCATACCGGCTCCATCGCCTCACAATTGCCCCCTCCAAACCAACCCCTCTCCTCTCGGATAAACTTGCAAAAAAACGTTTTCCTACACCCGCTCGTTCTTTTTATGTTCTCTTGCGGATCGAGGCAAGGTGAAAGGTAATTTAATGCGAATGTCTCTGGTGGCTTGCGGTTGCGGTGCGCTCGCGATTGCGATTTCGGGATCCGCGCGCGCGCAGGAATTCCAGGTCTTCGACCATGACCTCGGCACAGTTGAGGTTACAACCGACAAAGGGCGCGCTTTCAACCCGACTGCAATCTACTTTGGCAAGCCAGACGGCGGCACGGTTTATATCGATAGAAGCTTCAAGGAAGCCTTGTATGAGCCACTCATCCGGCAAGCTGAAGCGCGATACCAATTGCCACCTCGACTGCTTCAGGCCCTGATTTGGCAGGAATCGCGGTTCAACCCGATGGCGATCAGTCCGGCTGGCGCCGCTGGGCTCGCTCAACTTATGCCGGGAACGGCAAGAGATCTTGGTGTCAGCAATCGCCACGATCCGTCTCAGAACATCGATGGCGGCGCGCGGTATCTAAAGCAGATGCTAGAGCGCTTCGGTGCGATCCATCTCGCGCTAGCTGCCTACAACGCTGGACCCGGTGCGGTGTCGCGAGCCGGCGGGATACCGAAAAATCGGGAGACACCTGGATATGTGAAGAGCGTTATCGACCGATGGATGGCATACAGCTCGATATGACTACGAATCGGAAAAGGATCAGCGGACGGCTTGAGCACCTTCCTCGGGGAGCTGTAATTGTAACCGATGCCGGAGATCACTGGGTTCTCGAAGACTACGAACCCTCAAACGACGACTTTGGATTTGAGGTTACCGCAGAGGGTATCGTTGTCGGGTTCGACCGCCTTCGCGTCGAATGGCTTGGGCAGGTGCCCGCCTAGGAGCAGGTCAAGCGGCTCTCAAAACAGCTATGTTTTGCGCTTTGCCGCCGATGGAATCGAGGTAGTCTGCCCAATCCTGCAGCATTGCACGACGGGGAGCGAGATATTCGGCAGCATTGTATGCCCCGCGAACCTCGTTCTCTTCGCTGTGTGCCAATTGCAGTTCGACCCAGTCTTCATGATATCGGCGGATCCACATCGGTGGATCGCCGACCTCGACCAGCTGTTCATTCGCCCAGGTGCTCGCCAGCCCCCTGAAGCCGTGAACAGTTTGGCGCCCGTGGTAACCGAGCCGATAAAGGCCATAGATCATCGTATTCTCGGAGAGCGGCATCTTGGGCTTCTGGCCTCGAAAGACATATTCGCCTTCGGACTTGCTGATCATATCTTGAGCAAGAGAAGCGGCCTGTCGCGACAATGGTACGATATGCTCGCGGCCCATTTTCATCCGATCAGCGCCAATGCGCCAAACTGGTGAGTCTCCAGCTAGATCTTCAAACTCGTGCTTCTTGGCAAACCGGAGTTCCTTTGTCCGGACCCATGTAAGAAGAGCAAAGGTCAATGCCGCCCGCGTAATTTCGGATCGTCTCTCACCCTCTTCCTGGTACCGCTCCATCTTGATGATGAGTTCGGGTAGCTGTGCCAGAGGCAGCTTCGCCATATGCTTGACCCGAGGACGTGGCTTCAAAGCCCCCCGAAGATGCGCGGTTGGATCGGAATCGCAAAGTCCGCTGGCAATCGCGAACTGGAATACCTGACCAATACATTGCTTGGCCCGTCGACTGATGTCGAGCGCGCCGCGCTCCTCTATCTTCCGAATGACCTTCAGGACTTCTGGTGGAGTTATCTCATGCATCATGAGCTCGCCCAAGACAGGAAGCACGTCCTGCTCCATCCGCGACCACACACGCTTCGCATGGGCGGGATTGAGACTAGTTGCTCTGTTCTCATGCCACATGGTGGCAATCGCCCTGAAGGTCTTAGCCTCTTCGAAGTCCCGACCCGGTTTGTGAACCATCGGGTCCCTGCCTTCGGCCAGCACACCCTTGGCAGCTCTCTTGAGTTCTCTTGCGGCCGCTATTCCGACTTCGGGGTAGGCACCGAAAGAAAGCAGCTTCTCTTTCCCGTGGTACCGGTATTTCAGCCGCCAGAGCTTCGAGCCGTTCTTTTGCACCAGGAGGAATAATCCCTCCCCATCCGCAAGCTTGTATGGACGCTCAGCCGCCTTCGCTTTTTTGATCTGAATCTCACTCAAGGCCATTGGGGGTATCGCTCCTTTTCGCTACCCCCGGAAAATACCCCCAAAATACCCCCACACCAAATCCGGCTTCAAGCGAATGCATGCGCACGCAAGCGGACGCGAATCACTCACATCATTCTGTTTTTATTGAGTTTTACGGATGCATGCGGAAGCAAGCGAACCCATGCGGATTCGAGATTGGTAGCGGAGGAGGGACTTGAACCCCCGACACGCGGATTATGATTCCGCTGCTCTAACCACCTGAGCTACTCCGCCCCGAAAGGCCGTGTCGGCAGGCGGCTTGGCCCGCTCGGCAGGCGGCGCATTTAGGGCGGGAGTGCCCCATGGTCAACAATCATTTCCCGCGAAATGCGAAGCGGCGCAGGAATTCCCACGGACCACCGCGATATACATGCAGAGCCAGGCCGGGAAAGACGAATTCCCTAGGCTCGAAAAGCCCCGAAAGCTGCGCCTGTACCGCCTTGGCTTCCTTCGATGTGACCTTGTTCTGGATAGTGACATGGAGCCTCGGTCGGTGTTGGTCCTGCTGGGTGAGCATACCGCGAAAGTGCTCGGCAATTTCGTCACGCAATTCGAGGAGGTCCGGGCTGGAAAGCTTGATCGCCGTACCGCCACCAAGCGACATCAATCCTTCGACCCGCCCTCGCAGCGGCGGAACTTCTCCCGCCAGGCGAGCAAGATAGCGCCGCAATTCCTCCTCGCACTGCGCAGGAATCGCGTGGAACAGCGTGACATGCGCCTCCAGGTAGTTGCGCTCGGGCGGGAAATACCGGGTGCGCAGGTCGGTGTAGCGGCGATGGAGATCGGACGGCAGTTCCGCCGTCAATATCAGGGGCGCATCGCCTGCGGTCACATTTCCCCGCGCTCGCGGCGCAGCTTGCGCCAGGCGGCAGCGTTGCGGTTGTGCTCTTCCAGAGTCTCGGCAAAGACATGTCCGCCGCTGCCATCGGCAACATAGTACAGCGCCTTGGTTTCGGCCGGATCGAGCACTGCGGCGATACTTTCGCGTCCCGGATTGGTGATCGGACCTACCGGCAGGCCCGCAATGGCGCGGGTGTTATAGGGGTTCTTGTCGCGAAGTTCGGACACGCGGATACGGCGCCCCAGGGGCTTGCCCTTGGTGATCGGGTAGATCGTGGTCGCATCGGCCCCGAGCATCATGCCTATGCGCACGCGGTTGGACAGTGCACCCGCAACCATCCTGCGCTCTTCGGGAACGGCGGTTTCCTTCTCCACGATCGAGGCGAGGATGATCGCTTCTTCGGGTGTTTTCACCACGGCCTTGTTGGTGCGCTTCTCCCACGCTTCCGCGAGGTAGCTGTCCATCGCCGCCTGCATACGGGCGAGCACCTCGGCACGACTCTCGCCCCGCTCGAAGTCGTAGGTGTCCGGCAGGACCGAACCTTCCTCGGGCACCTCCACTTTTCCGGTCAGAAGATCTTCCGCCATAAGCCGTTCCCACACGAGAATCGACGGCAGGCCTTCAGGAACGGTTACGAAACGACGGATGACCTGCCCATGCTGGAAGGTATCGAGAATTTGCGAAGGGCTTGCGCCCGCCGGAATGAGGAACTCGCCAGCCTGGATGGGATCGCCCGAGCCGAGGATCCTGGCGCGCAGCAGGAAGGAATCCGAGGATTCGATCAGGCCTTCGTCGTCGAGCTGGCGGGCCACGGCCGTCAAAGTCGAGCCCGAAGGCACGATGAAGTTTGTGTCTTCCTCGACGTCGGCCGATCCGTACCAGCCGCTGGCAAACCAGATGAGGCCGACCAACCCCAAAAGGACCACGGCCCCCAGCGCGAGGCCGAGTTTCTTCACCTCAGTCGACCTTTTTGACGATCAGCGAGGCGTTGGTCCCGCCGAAACCGAAGCTGTTGTTGAGTGCGGCTTTGACTTCCCGCTTCTTTGCCGTGTGCGGGACGAGGTCGACGCCTTCGGTACCCTCGTCAGGATCGTCGAGATTGAGCGTCGGCGGTACAATTTGGTCGCGAATGGCCAGGATGCAGAAGATCGCTTCCACTGCGCCTGCACCGCCCAGCAGGTGGCCGATGGCCGATTTCGTACTGCTCATCGAGGCGCCGCCCAGATCGTCGCCCAGCACGCGCTTGACCGCGGCGAGTTCGATCGTGTCGGCCATGGTCGAGGTACCGTGGGCATTGACGTAATCGATGTCGCTCGTCTCGAGGCCCGACTTCCTTATGGCCATTTTCATCGCCAATTCCGCACCCTTGCCCTCAGGATGCGGCGCGGTGACGTGGTAGGCGTCACCCGACAGGCCGTACCCGACGACTTCGGCATAGATCTTGGCACCGCGAGCCTTGGCGTGTTCGTATTCCTCAAGCACTACAACGCCTGCACCTTCCCCCATGACGAAACCGTCGCGGTTCTTGTCATAAGGGCGGCTCGCCTTTTCGGGCGCATCGTTCATGCTCATGTTGAGAGCGCGCGCTTGCGCGAAGCCCGCCACGCCCAGCGGATTGATGGTACCTTCGGCGCCGCCTGCCAGCATGATGTCGGCATCGTCGAGTGCGATCATACGGGCGGCGTCCCCGATCGAGTGCGCGCCGGTGGAACAGGCTGTGACGACCGCATGGTTCGGACCCATCAGGCCATATTTAATCGAAACCTGACCGCTGATCAGGTTGATAAGACGTCCGTGAACGAAATGCGGGCTGACCCGGCCAGGCCCACGTTCCTTCAGGACGATCGACTCACTTTCGATACCCGGAAGGCCACCAATGCCCGATCCGATCGAAACGCCTGTACGCTCTTTCGTCGCGTCATCCATTTCCGTTAGGCCCGCATCTTCGAGGGCCTGCCCTGCGGCGTCGATACCGTAGATAATGAAAGGATCGACCTGACGCTGGACCTTATGGTCCACCCGCTTGTCCGGATCGAAACCGAATTCATGGTCCTTTGGCTTCACCTCGCAAGCGATAAGGCACTTCTGGCCCTCGGTATCGAAACGGGTGATCCTGCCCGCCCCGCTCTTGCCCGCAATGAGGTTCGACCACGTGGTTTCGACATCGCCTCCCAAGGGGGTGACGAGGCCAAGTCCGGTAACAACCACACGACGCATGAATTTCTCCATTCAAAAGACAACAGGCCCGGCCCATCATCAGGGTCGGGCCTGTCCGATCCCGTACCTGTCGCACGGGCAATGAAAAGCCGTGGTGCTTAGCCTTTGTGCTCTTCGATATACTTGGTTGCATCGCCGACGGTCGTAATCTTCTCGGCTGCATCGTCGGGGATTTCCACGCCGAATTCTTCCTCGAAGGCCATTACCAGTTCAACGATGTCGAGGCTGTCCGCGCCCAGATCGTCGATAAAGCTGGCTTCCTGGGTGACCTTGTCGGCTTCGACGCCGAGATGCTCGACGACAATCTTCTGCACGCGGTCGGCAGTATCGCTCATTCTATTCCCTCTCATCTTGGGGGTTTCATATTGGCGTTCGCCCTAATCAACGGCGCGGCGCAGCGCAAGGGCAACTCGTCCTCTTCCCCGAACCCATGAACGCATTTGCCCGTTCTACTCAATGTTACCACTTTGAAAAGGAAAGCGAAATCATGGCTACTACAGTATTCAAAAGCCTTACCGACACGACCTTCGATTCAGTCCAGGGCTATCGCCAGGCAGGCGAGAAGGCGGATAATCCACAACTCAAGCAGGCGTTGCATCAGCGCTGCAGCCAGAGGGAAAACACTTTGCGGCAGATGAATGCCGAGCTTGAGCGCCAGGGTGACGATCTGGTGACCAAGGGCACGATGGCCGGCGAAGCGCACCAGATGTGGCAAAGCATCACGTCTGCATTCGAAAACGGCGATGAAGCTGCTTCCAAACGCGTCGAGGAAGGCGAGGATTACATCAAGGGAAAATTTCAGGAAGCCCTCGAAAGCAACCAGCTCGAAGCTCAGGAGCGGGCAGTGGTTGAGCAGGCTTACAATGAGATATGCGAAGATGAGCGCTTCGGCGACTTGATCTCGAAGCAATACGACTGATTTAACGGACAGTCACATGAAGGGCGCGGATATGCTCCGCGCCCTTTTTTGGTTTCAGGCTTCGATCAGCTTTGAGTCTGTCCGTCTCGATCGATGACGGCCTCATTCAGGTCGGCCGGCTCGCCTTTTCCCTTCTGTGCAGTTTCGACTGCTTCACGTGCCGCAGGCGAAAGCTGGATGTTCAGCTCACGCAACTGCTTCGGGCTGACGATCGAGGGCGCGCCCATCATCAGATCCTGCGCGCGCTGGTTCATCGGGAAGGCGATGACTTCACGGATATTCGGCTCGTCGGCCAGCAGCATGACGATCCGGTCGATGCCCGGAGCCGAACCGCCGTGCGGCGGCGCGCCCAGCTTGAACGCTTCGATCATACCCGAGAAGTTTGCGTCGACATCTTCCTTGGAATAGCCGGCGATCTCAAAGGCCTTGTACATGATGTCGGGGCGATGGTTCCGGATCGCACCGGAGCTAAGTTCATAGCCGTTGCAAACGATGTCGTACTGCCAGGCGAGGATATCTAGCGGGTCCCTGGTTTTCAGCGCTTCCATCTCGCCCTGTGGCATCGAGAAGGGATTGTGGCTGAAGTCGATCCGCTTGAGGTCTTCATCGTATTCGAACATCGGGAAGTCGACGATCCAGCAGAACTTGAAGCAGCCCTCCTCGATCAGGCCAAGCTCCTCGGCCACGCGGGTACGAGCGGCACCAGCCAGCTTGGCGGCGTCCTTTTCCTTGCCCGCAGCAAAAAACAGGCCATCGTTTTCACCCAGGCCCAACTCGGCATAGAGTGCTTCCATGCCCTCGGTGCCGTGGTTCTTGGCGATCGGACCGCCGAATTCGCCGCCCTTTCGCGTAACGTAACCGAGGCCAGCAAAGCCTTCGCGGCGCGCCCAGTCGTTCATCTCGTCGAAGAACTTGCGGCTCTTCTCGTGTGTGTTCGGAGCCGGGATGACCCGAACGCGGCCACCGCCGCCGACGATCTTTTCGAACAGGCCGAAACCCGATTTCTCGAAATGCGAGGTGACGTCGCTGATGATTAGCGGATTGCGCAGGTCGGGCTTGTCGGTGCCGTACTTGAGGAGCGCCTCGGCATAGGGAATGCGCGGGAATTCACCGGCGGGCGTCACTGTCTTGCCGCCGGAGAACTCTTCGAACACACCGGCCAGGACGGGCTCGATGGTGTTGAACACGTCTTCCTGCGTCACGAAGCTCATCTCGAAGTCGAGCTGGTAGAATTCCGGGCTGCGATCGGCGCGCAGGTCTTCGTCGCGGAAGCAGGGCGCGATCTGGAAATAACGGTCGAATCCGGCGACCATCAACAGCTGCTTGAACATCTGCGGCGCCTGTGGAAGCGCATAGAAGCGGCCCGGATGTAGACGGCTGGGCACGAGATAGTCGCGCGCGCCCTCGGGGCTGGATGCGCCGAGGATAGGCGTCTGGAACTCGCTGAACCCCTGCGCGATCATGCGCTGGCGCAGACTGGTAATAACCCGGTTGCGCAACATGATATTGGCGTGAACCCGCTCGCGGCGCAGGTCGACGAAGCGATATTTGAGGCGCGTTTCTTCCGGATAGTCTTCGGCCTGGTTAACGATAAGCGGCAGGTCTTCGGCGCGGCTCTGGATTTCGACTTCGCGGGCGAAGACTTCGATTTCGCCGGTGGGCAGGTTCTTGTTGACGGCCACTTCGTCTCGCGCCTTCACCGTACCATCGATGGTCACCACCGATTCCAGTTTCAGCTTTTCGAGCACGGGAAGCGCCGCACTGTCGCTGTCCGCCACGATCTGCGTTATCCCGTAATGGTCGCGCAGGTCGACAAAGAGCACGCCGCCATGGTCGCGCTTATTGTGCACCCAGCCGGAAAGGCGGACTGTGTCGCCAACGTTTTCCTTCGTCAGCTGTGCGCAGTTGTGGGTACGATAGGCGTGCATCTAAAATCTTTCCATTTTCGGAGTTATGCCGCTAGGGCGCAGGCGCCGCGCTCCTTAGCAGGAATCGCGCGCGCTAACAGGGCACCAGCGGGTTTTTGTCAAGGCTCGTGAAAGGTGCGGGAGCGGTACTCCGCTCAAGACAAGAAACGAAACGATGAAAATACACGATCTGATTACCGACACCGATACGCTGGCTGCCCTTTGCGAGCGTCTGGCGAAAAGCGATTTCGTCACCGTCGATACCGAATTCATGCGCGAGAACACCTATTGGCCCGAACTGTGCCTGGTACAGATCGCGAATGAAGAAGAAGCGGCGGCGATCGATCCGCTGGCGGATGGCATTGACTTAAAGCCCCTGTGGGACCTGCTTTGCGAAAACGAGGAAGTCCTGAAGGTCTTCCACGCCGGCGGGCAGGATGTCGAGATCGTCTACAATTTCACCGGCAAGACCCCGCATCCAATCTTCGATACTCAGATCGCGATGATGGCGATCAGCCAGAACGAGCAGATCGGCTATGCCAACCTCGTCGAAAGCTGGCTCGGCATCACGGTCGATAAGGGTGCGCGGTTTACCGACTGGAGCCGCCGCCCGCTGACCGAAAGACAGATCGAATATGCCATCGGCGATGTTACCCACCTTTCGAGCATTTTTCCGAAGATACTGAAAAAGCTGATCAAAACCGGACGCGGCGGCTGGCTCGATGCCGAGATGGAGAAGCTCGCCGATCCGGCAAACTACGCCAACGATGCCGACCAGGCCTGGAAGCGCATCCGTTCGCCAGGGCGCAATCCCACGGTGCTGGGCCGATTGAAGGCTCTGGCCGCCTGGCGCGAAGGGGAGGCGCAGCACAAGAACATCCCGCGTGGCCGTATCATGCGCGATGAGACCCTGGCCGATATCGCCAGCCATCCGCCCAAAAAACAAAGCGATCTCATCAAGGTGCGCGGGCTGTCGAATGCGTGGAAGGACAACGATATCGGCAAACGTCTGATGAAAGTCATCGACAAGGCCGAACCTCTGCCAAAGGAAGAAATGCCCGACAAACCGAAACGAGGGGCACCGCTTGGCAAGGAAGGTGCCCTGGTGGCGGATCTGCTCAAACTGCTGCTCAAGATTCGCGCCCGCGAAATCGATGTCGCGTCCCGCCTCCTCACACGCTCGGATGAGATGGAAGCGCTGGCCGCAGGGGTGCGCAAGCTGCCGATCCTCCAGGGCTGGCGCTACGAAGTGTTCGGCAAAGATGCGCTTGAGCTGGTCGAGGGACGTCTGGCGTTCGCTGTAAAGGACGGAAAACTGCTGATGACCCATGTCGACGATGTCCACGCGGGAATGATGGAAACGGCGCAGGACGAAGTGATCACCGAAGCAGCGGCGGAAGCCGGGTGAGCACCTACCTTCCGACCCTCAAGCAGCTGCAGTATCTCGTCGCGCTACACGAGCATGGCCATTTCGGCCGCGCAGCCGATGCGAGCTTTGTGTCGCAATCCACGCTTTCCGCCGGCATTCGCGAACTGGAATCGCTGCTTGGCGTGACTCTGGTCGAGCGCAGCCGCCGCGTCGTGCGGTTCACTGCACTGGGTAACCAGGTGGTAGAAAAGGCGCACCGCGTATTGCGCGAAACCGAAGAACTTGCCGATCTCGTGCAGGCGGCCGGTAAGCCGCTCGCGGGACAGCTCCGGATGAGCGTAATCCCGACCATCGCCCCCTTCATGCTGCCGCGGTTTCTGCCGCGTCTGCGCCGCGAACGGCCCGATCTTGAGCTGTTTCTGCGCGAAGAAACCAGCCACGATGCGGTCGAATCGCTGCAACACGGGCGGGTCGATTGCGTTCTGCTCGCCCTGCCCTTCCCTACGGGCGAAGTTGACAAGGCACATATCGCCGACGATCCGATCTATGTCGCTTTCCCCAAGGACGATCCGCGCGACCCTCCTGCAATGGTCACGGCGGACATGATCGATGACGGTCGGCTGCTACTGCTGGAAGACGGGCATTGCCTCAAGGACCACGCGCTCGCCGCCTGCAACAGACCGGAATTGCGCGGTTCGACCACTATGATCGGCACCAGCCTGCACACCCTTGTACAGATGGTGGATAATGGGTTGGGTCTGACCATGCTGCCCGAGATGGCTGTGGAAGCTGGAATTTTGAACGGGACGCAGGTTGTCGCACGCCCGCTCAAATCGAAACAGGCGAGCCGCGAGATTGCGCTCATATGGCGCAAGAATTCTCCGCGGCGAGGCGATTTCGAATTACTGGCGGAAGAGCTTCGCGCCGGTTAGGCCGGTTCGGGTTCGGCCCGTGATTTCACAAAGTTATCAAGCTTCCTGTAAGCGAAAAGCGGCACGATAACGCTCAGCGCTATACCCCCCAGCGCGCAAATACCGAGCCAGATCGCCATGGCGGTCCCTCCCGAGGCCCACATGCCGTAAAGTACAGGCGCCGCGAGCACCAGACCACGAACCTCGTTGAAGATCATTGCGACGGCGCCGACCTTCAGCAGCGCAGCTAGAAGCATATGAAGTGAAGCAGTCATGTCTGGTAACATGAACGCATTTGGTTGAGAAAAGGTTCACGGATGCAACCGCGTTGCATCTGCGTGTTGTATCGGTTCACCGATAAAATGAGGCTGCGCGCCTTAATCCATATGCTTGAGGCCGACACGCAGGTAGTCCCAGCCGGTAATCGCGGTCATCACGGCAGCAGCCCACAGTGTGACCAGACCGACCGTATGCGGCACGTTCGCTTCGATCGTCCCGATCATCACATTCCATTGTGGCAAGCCCTGCCCCAGGATCAGCGAGCCTAGCGCCAGAAGCTGGAATGTGGTTTTCCACTTGGCAAGCCGGCTGACGGGCACGGATACTTGCAAGCCTCCGAGAAACTCTCGCAATCCCGATACCGCGATCTCGCGTACCAGAATGATCAATCCCGCAATGACGTGAGCATCGCCCACATAGGGCCCACGTAGGACACCCTGTGCAGCCAGTACGAGGATAACCGCCGCGACCATGATCTTGTCCGCGATGGGATCGAGAAAGATGCCAAGCTTCGAAACTGTACCGCTGGTCCGAGCAAGATAACCATCGAAATAATCGGTAATGCCCATCAGGCAGTAGAGGCCAAAGGCCATCAAATAGCCCGCTTCCCAACCGGGCCACCAAAGCAGAAAGGCCAGCAGGGGGATCGCGACGATACGCGAAAGGGTGAGGATGTTTGGCAATGTCAGCATCTACGCTTGTTCCCCTAACGGCTTTCGCCCTGCCGCAAAAGACGTCAAGCAGGGTTGTCCGCCGCCACATTGTAGCTACCAAGTGTTTCCTTACGGAAGTTTTCCGCCGGGGGTCCATGTTCACAAGTCCGCATTTGCTGCGCACCAGGCGGTTTTTGCCGCTGTTCGTGACGCAGCTCTTCAATGCCTTCAATGACAATCTGTACAAGACCGCCATGGTCCTGTTCGTCGTCTACCAGATCTATGAATCTGAAGAGGCGGAGGGGATGTTTTCCGCTGTCGCCTCGGGCCTGTTCATCCTGCCATTCTTCGTGCTTTCGGCGCTTGCCGGACAACTGGCGGATATGCGCGACAAGGCGGCGATAATACGAAAGGTAAAGGCTTTCGAGATCGTGCTGATGTTGATCGGTGCGGGGGGCCTTTACCTGGCGTGGCGAGGCTACGAGATGCCGGTGTCGATCCCGCTGTACTTTACGACACTCGAGACCACCTTTCCGATCATTCTCATGCTCCTCGCCCTCTTCATGACGGGCATTCAATCGACCTTTCTGGGGCCGATCAAATACGCGATCCTCCCGCAGCATCTCCGCAAGGAAGAGATCCTGGCGGGCACCGGGCTGGTCGAGGCCGGAACCTATCTCGCCATTCTTGCAGGGACTATCCTCGCGGGCTGGATCCCTGTCGAAGTCGCAGCCATTGGCATCATCGTCACATCGGTTGCCGGCTATCTGGTCAGCCGTCAGGTTCCGCCCGCACCACCGCAAGGCGTAATCGAAAAACTCGACTGGCACATTATCCGCGCCTCCATTCGCCTGGTGCGGGACACGATGCACAATCGCGAAGTCTTCTACGCCATTCTAGCCATCAGCTTCTTCTGGACCATCGGTGCAGTACTGTTCATCCAGTTTCCCCCGCTTGCCAAAAACGTGATCATGGCCAGCAAGGAAGTGGCGAGCATCTTTCTCGTGATTTTCTCGATCGGGGTCGCCATCGGTTCTGTCGCAGTCGGCGCGCTTCTGAAAGGCAAGGTTTCGGCACGCTATGCTCCCCAATCGGTAATCGCGATGGGGATGTTCGTCGTCGCCTTCTATGTCGTGTGCAAGATCTGGGAGGCGGACAAGCCTTCCCAATTGCTGAATGTAGCGGGTTTCCTCGGGTGGCCCATGGCAAGCATCATCCTGCTTTGTCTGCTTGGCATCGCCATCGCAGGCGGAATGTTCGTGGTCCCGCTCTACGCCTTCCTGACCACGCGGGTAGCGCCCGATAAGGCGTCACGAACGATCGCCGCGAACAATATCGTCAATTCAGGGGCAATGGTCGGCGGTTCCCTGCTCGCCATGGGCATGAGCGCAGCAGGCGTCCCGATCGTCGAACAGATTCTGATCAGCGCCGGTATGTGTCTGGTTTCAGCCTGGCTAGGTCGCCGCTTGCTCGAGGCAGAGCGCGCTGCGGCGACAGCCGAGCAAATCTAGACGATGAAAGCGAGTACTGCGGCTACCGTCGCGAAATAGGTGGTCGCCACGCCACGAACGTCTTGCGCCGTCAGCTTCCAATCTACGGTCTGTCCGTCCGGCATGTCCGCATAGTGGCGGCGACGGTGGGGAATGCTGGCCCGCATCCAATGGCGGGCCGCTTCGTTCGACAGGACAAGTGCGCGTCTCATGATAGCGGGTTAACGAATTTTTAACCTTAGGTTTCCCGTAAAAATCACGCCGTTCCATTTCGGGACGGTTGGGGCTGCTGCGAGACGGTCACCAAGCTGTTCCACGGAGATTGCACGAGACAGCGAGCGTCGCTAACCGGCTTGTCCATGACCACTCGCCCGACACCCGCTGCCGCCAAGCTCCTCGTCGATTGCCTGATCGAACAGGGTTGTGAACGGATTTTCACCGTCCCCGGAGAAAGCTTTCTCCAGGTGCTCGATGCGCTAGGCCAGCAGGACACCATCGATCTGGTTACCTGCCGTCAGGAAGGCGGAGTCGCCATGATGGCCTGCGCCGACGGAGCGATGACACAGCGACCTGGGGTGGCTTTCGTCACTCGCGGCCCGGGTGCGACCAACGCCAGTATCGGCGTTCACGTCGCCATGCAGGATTCGCAGCCGATGATCCTCTTCGTCGGTGACGTCGACAGCGAGATGCGTGACCGCGAAGGCTTCCAGGAAGTCGATTTCGCCGCCTTCTTCGGCCCCATAGCCAAATGGGCGGCCCGAATCGATTCGGCGGATCGCATACCGGAATATGTCGCTCGCGCTTACGCTACCGCCATTTCCGGGCGTCCGGGTCCCGTGGTGCTGGCCTTGCCTGAAGACATGCTGAGCCGCGAGACCTCGGCGACCCCGCGCCCGCGGGTCGAACGTCCGGCTCAGGCGCCCTGCCCCGATGCCATGCAGGCGGTGATGGCGCTGATCGCCGATGCTGCCTCCCCGATCGCTATTGTCGGCGGCGCAGGCTGGAACGCCAAGGCGCGGGAATACTTCCAGCTTTTCGCCGAACGGCTCGGAATTCCGGTGGCAACTGCATTCCGCAGGCAAGACGCGATTTCTCCTTCGAGCAGCATCTATGCGGGTAACCTGGGCTATGGCCCCAATCCCAAGCTCGTCGATCGCGTAAAAGGCGCCGATCTTGTCCTCGCCGTCGGAGCGCGGCTCGGCGAGGCGACTACCGATGGCTATACGGTTCCCCCACTGGTCGCCGAGGATCGCAAGCTGATCCACGTCCACCCCGATCCGAACGAACTCAACAGCGTCTATCCGGCCGATCTCGCAATCTGTGCCGAGATGGACGAATTCGCGGAAAGCGCCGCGTTGTGGGACGACGGCGATGCCATCGACTTCGACGCTGGCGCCGATGCACACGCAGAGTGGAACGCCTGGGCCACGGCCCAGCCGACCGACTACTTACTGGACATGGGCCAGTGCGTGCAATTCATGCGGGATACCCTGCCCACCGATACGATCATCTGCAACGGCGCGGGAAATTTCGCTGGGTGGTGGCATCGGTATTGGCGCTACGAAGGCTTTCCATCCCAGCTTGCACCAACCTGCGGGGCCATGGGTTATGGTGTACCTGCCGCAGTTGCTGCAGCCCTGCGTTATCCGCAACGGACGGTAGTTACAGTTGCGGGCGATGGCGACTTCCTCATGAACGGTCAGGAACTCGCCACCGCCGTACAGCATGACGCGAACCTCATCGTCATCGTTGTCGACAATTCCGCCTACGGCACGATCCGCATGCATCAGGAACGTGAATTCCCGGGCGAAGATCGCATCAGCGGAACGAGGCTGGCGAATCCGGACTTCGCTGCCCTCGCTTCGGCCTATGGCGGATGGTCGGCGACAGCTGCGACCACCCAGGAATTCAAGGAGGCACTGGGGGCTGCAAAGGGGCGAACGGGTCTGCGCCTGATCCATTGCAAGATAGAGATCGAACAACTCGCCGCCAGCGGTGCCACCGTAAGCGGGTTGCGCAGCCGCTAGAAAAGCCCAAGAGCCGGCCCTCTGAAAAGGAGACGGCCCTTCTTCGCTATGAGCGTCAGATACCGGCCATCCCGCAGATTATCGACCACTCTTCGGGTTGGATTTCCGCCACCGAAAGGCGCGACAGCTTGACCAGTTCGCACTCGGCCAGCTTCGGTTCCGCCTTGATCTGCTTGAGCGTGACAGGATGCGGGAGTTTCGTCTTTGGTATAACCTTGACCGCCGCCCATTTTCCTTCCGGATCGGTGGGATCGGTAATCCCCGCCACACTGACCTCGCAAATACCGACGATTTCCAGTCCTTCGCGCGAGTGGTAGAAGAATGCCTGATCGCCTACTTCCATCGCGGCGAGGTTGTTCTTCGCGCGGTGATTGCGCACACCGTCCCAAGTACCTTCCTTTTCCGCGACGAGATCGTCCCAGCTATATTTGAAGGGTTCGGATTTCAGCAGCCAGTAACGGGCCATCTTCTCGGTACTCCTGTCGGTCTCGGTAATTTGTGATCCGCGTAGCGAGCATGAGGCGCGCTGACCAGAGGACGGTCATTCGCGGCACAAGCAGTTAACCGCTTTTTAGCTTCGCGAGGATACGCATGCCCGGACGAACAAATTCGGGGGTTCCTTTGTCTCGAATGCCAGAGCTTGATGAATCCCCGGTTTCGCCGGTCGCAGGCGGCGACTCATCGGGAATGCGTCACGATCTGGTTACGCTCGGTATCGCTTTTGCCGCCATCGTGCTTTTCGTAATAGTGGCCGGCTCGGTAGTGCCCACGGCAATAGGTTCCGTGCAGGGAGACGCAGTTGCTCCGGACGTTCTCCTCACGAATGCCTTGTTGCTGAACATTGCGCTCATCCTCCTGGGATGGAACCGCTACAAAGCGCTGACCAGCAAGCTGGAGACACATCGCAGATCGGAAGCTGAAGCGCGTCGGCTTGCAGATTTCGACGATCTCACCGGCTGCCTCAATCGGCGCAGCTTCGCAGCACGGCTTGAAGGAATTCTCAGAAACGACAGTGGCAAGCGGGACGATGCGCTTGCCGCAATCGCGATCGATCTGGACAATTTCAAACAGGTGAACGACCTGAACGGGCACGCGGCAGGTGACCTGGTTCTGCGCACCGCATGCGACCGGATACGCCAGGTGCTGCCCGAAGATGCAACGCTGGCTCGCCTCGGCGGCGACGAATTCGTTTGTGCCGTTCCTTATAGCCTTCGCTCTCCAGAGCGGATCGAATGGCTGGCAGCGCGGATGATCGAGCAAGTTTCGAAACCCGTCATCCATGATGGCATCTCGATCGATGTCACCATTTCCATCGGTCTCGCCAGCTCCGCCCATCTTTCCAGCGATGGTCGGGAAACACCTGCACAAGGTCTGATGCACAAGGCGGATATAGCCATGTATCATGCCAAGAAGCAGGGTAAGAACTGCTTCTACTGGTTCGAACCGCCGATGGAAAACGAACTGCGCTTCCGCAGCGAGCTGGAGGCCGGAATTCGCCGGGGCATCGAAAACGGGGAATTCGTACCCTATTACGAGCAACAGGTCGATCTCGACAGCGGCGAACTGGTCGGCTTTGAAATGCTGGCTCGATGGGAGTCCCCGGTAATGGGCCTCATCGGCCCCGAGATCTTCATCCCCATCGCCGAGGAAATCGGTGTAATCGCGGAGCTTTCGGAAAAACTGATTGCTCGCGCATTTACCGATGCGCTTCGCTGGGATCCGCGGATCACGCTCTCGGTCAACATCTCGCCGGTCCAGATGCGCGACCCCTGGTTCGCCCAGAAAATACTCAAGATGCTGGTCGAACACAGGTTCCCGGCCCACCGACTGGACATCGAGATCACCGAAACCTGTCTGCACGAGAATATCGGCATGGTCCGATCGATGATTACCTCGCTGCGCAATCAGGGCGTCCGGGTTAGCCTGGATGACTTTGGAACAGGGTATTCGAGCCTCTCCCAGCTACGCAGCCTTCCGTTCGATCAATTGAAGATCGATCGCAGTTTCATCAGCGAATTGAAGAATGGCGACCAGAGCGCCAAGCTGGTCGATGCGATCGTTTCGATGAGCGATGGTCTCAAGTTGCCGATCACGGCAGAGGGGATCGAGAACGAGAACGTAGTCAATGCGCTAAGGCGCTGGGGTCAGATGAAGGGTCAGGGCTATCACTATGGACGCCCCGAACCCGCCGAAAAGGTCCTCGACCGTCTGGCAGCGTGCGGGAGATTGGGACAAGATCCCGATGCAAGAGTACTGGACATTACCAAGGCAACTCCGAAGGCTGACCTGGACAAGACAGCCGACGGCGGCCAGCGCGCCGTCTGATACGACACTGGACGCTATGCCCCGCAGACCCTAGATGCGCGGTCCTGATGCGCGTTCCTTTTATCAAGATGCACGGACTTGGAAACGACTTCGTCGTGCTGGATGCGCGTGAAAACGCCCTGCCAGCGCTCGAAAGGCAGCGCGTTTTCGCAATCGCAGACCGGTATACCGGGATCGGCTGCGACCAGCTTATCCTGTTGGAACAGAGCGAAACCGCCGATTTCCGGATGCGTATATTCAATGCCGACGGCGGTGAAGTGGGTGCCTGCGGCAATGCCACGCGCGCAGTTGCCTTGCTTCATGGAAAAGAGGCGCGGATCGAAACATCCGGCGGAATGCTCATCGCCTCGCCGGCGAGCGGCGGCGCAAGCGTCGATATGGGAACACCGCACTTCGAATGGGACGCGATCCCGCTTGGCTATGCGATGGACACCCTCTCCATGCCGGTCGGGTGGGAAATGCTCGATAACCCCGGCGCCGTGAATGTCGGCAATCCGCATGTCATCTTCTTCGTCGAGGATACCGACGCCATACCTCTCGACCGTTTGGGTTCGGAGATCGAAAACGATCCGCTTTTCCCGGAGCGCGTAAACGTGAATGTCGCCACGGTGGAAAGTCGCAGGCGTATCCGGTTGCGTGTGTGGGAACGCGGCGCGGGGCTGACCCGCGCCTGCGGCACGGGCGCCTGTGCCACGGCGGTCCACGCCATGCGGCGCAAGCTGGTCGACAGCCCGGTGACGGTCGCCCTGCCCGGCGGTGAACTGGTGATTGAGTGGCAGGAAGGCGGTCCGATCCTGATGACCGGCCCTGCCGCCGAAAGCTTTCGCGGAAGCTTCGAGTGGGATGATTACGCGTGAACGCGCCCCAAGTCGTCTCATTGGGTTGCCGGCTCAACCTCTCGGAAAGCGAAAGAATTCGCGCGATGCTGGCGGGCGAGGACAATCTCGTCGTAATCAACAGCTGCGCGGTCACCAGCGAAGCGGTGCGCCAGACGCGGCAGGCGATCCGCAAGGCGCGCAAGGCCAACCCCGACGCTCGCCTGCTGGTGACCGGCTGCGCCGCCGAGATCGAGCGCGATCAGCTATCGGCCATGCCCGAAGTCGACGGACTTATCGGCAACGAAACCAAGCTCGATCCACGCAGCTGGAACGTAGCGTCGAGCGCCCCGCCCGTCCCCGCCCTGCACACCCGCGCCTTCGTCGCCGTCCAGAACGGCTGCGACCACGCCTGTACTTTCTGTGTCATTCCCCAGGGCCGCGGGGCCAGCCGTTCCTTGTCGGTCGCCCAAGTCTTGCGCGAGGTCGAAACACATCTCGATGCCGGTGCCGCCGAGGTGGTTCTGACCGGCGTCGATGTAACCTCATGGGGCCAGGATTTGCCGGGACAGCCCGGACTGGGATCGCTGGTGCAGGCGGTGCTGGATGCCTTTCCCGCCCTTACCCGCATCCGCATGTCGTCGATCGATGGGATCGAGGTGGATGAGCAATTGTTCGAACTGTTCGCCGCAGAACCCCGCGTCATGCCGCATATCCACCTTTCGCTCCAGCACGGACATGACCTGATCCTCAAGAGGATGAAGCGCCGTCATTTGCGATCCAATGCGGTGAATCTCGTGACCCGGCTCAAGGACCGGCGGCCCGAAATTGCGGTGGGAGCCGACCTGATCGCCGGTTTCCCGACCGAAACCGAGCTTCATCACGAAGCAAATCTCTCGATCGTCCGTGAACTCGACATAGTCCACGGCCATATCTTTCCCTATTCACCGCGACCGGAAACCCCGGCTGCACGCATGCCGCAAGTCGAACGCTCCGAGATCAAGCGGCGCGCCGCCGAGTTGCGGGCAGAGGTCGCAACGGTGCGCGGCCACTGGCTGGCGACGCTCGTCGATAAGCCCCTGTCAGTCCTCGCCGAAAGCGACGGAACCGGCTATTCGCCAGAATTCGCCCGCGTGAGACTGCCCGAAGGCATCGCCCGCGGCACCATCGTAACCGTTACGCCGAAGACACTCGAGGACGCACTCCTGTCATGAGCAAACCCAGCTGGACCGAACGCCTGTTCGGCGGCTTCAAGAAGACTAGCGAGCGGCTGACCGAAAACCTCACCGAGGCGGTCAGCAAGGCCAAGCTGGACGATGCGACGCTCGATGATGTCGAGGATGCGCTGATCATGTCCGACCTCGGTCCCAGCGCCGCATCGCGTATCCGCGCCCGGCTGAAGGAAAAACGTTTCGGTCTCGAAATCAGCGCGCAGGAATTGAAGGAAGCGGTGGCAGAGGAAATCGCCGCCATCCTGCGACCCGTGGCGAAACCGCTGGAGATTACCGCATTCCCGCGTCCACAAGTGCTATTGGTGATCGGCGTTAATGGCAGCGGCAAGACCACTACCATCGCCAAGCTGGCGCATCTCTTCGTCGAGGACGATTACAACGTAATGCTGGCGGCCGGCGACACCTTCCGCGCCGCCGCCATTGGCCAGCTTCAGACCTGGGCGGACCGCGTGGGCGTGCCGCTCGTTCGCGGGGCAGAGGGTGGTGATCCGGCCAGCATCGTCTTCGATGCGGTCAAGAAAGGAACGGCGGAAGGCACCGACGTGCTGATCGTCGACACGGCCGGTCGCCTGCAGAACAAACGCGAGTTGATGGACGAGCTGGCCAAGATCCGAAAGGTCCTCGGCCGGCTCAATCCCGAAGCGCCGCACGACGTGGTGCTCGTACTCGATGCGACGAACGGCCAGAACGCGCTGTCACAGATCGACGTATTCAAGGAGGTGGCAGGCGTGACGGGCCTGGTCATGACCAAGCTCGACGGCACCGCCCGCGGCGGCGTGCTTGTGCAGGCAGCCGAACAATACGGCCTGCCGATCCACGCCATCGGTGTGGGCGAAAAGATCGACGATTTGCGGCCATTCGATCCGGATCTGGTGGCGCGCGTGATTGCAGGGGTGGCGAAATGAGCGAGACAACTCCCAAGAAACCCACCGGCTGGCTGCACACGCTGGTCGACTATGGCCCGCTGCTGGTCTTTCTCGGCGTCTACAAGCTCTACCAGCCGCCCGAGACATCGACTTTCGGCGAAATCGCCGCAGTAATCTACGGCACGATAGCCTTCATGGTCGCTGCGATGGTGGCGCTGGTATTCAGCAAGTGGAAATTCGGCAAGGTGAGCCCGATGCTGATCCTTTCGACCACGCTGATCGTCGGTTTCGGCGCGCTGACGATATGGCTGCGGGACGAGCGCTTCATCCAGTTCAAGCCGACCGCGATCTACCTGCTGTTCGGAGCAGTCCTGATCGTCGGGTGGTTGCGCAATCGCGCATGGTTGCAAGTTCTGTTGGAAGCCGCCTTCGAGGGCGTGACGCACCAGGGCTGGCTCAAGCTTTCGCGCAACTGGGGTTTTTTCTTCTTCGCGCTCGCCGCGCTCAATGAAGTGCTGGTGCGCACTATGAGCTTCGAAAGCTGGCTCTGGGCCAAGCTGTGGGTCTTCCTGCCACTGACTTTCCTCTTCACCTTCACGCAAATACCCATGCTGCTGAAACACGGACTGTCACTGGAAGATACGGATGAAGTGCTCAAGGACGAGCCGCCGACTGGCTAAGAGCTAGGCCGTAAACTCATAAACTGACTTGCGCGGCGCGGGCGCGGTTGATTCAAGGCTTCGGGAAGGAGCTTTGGATGACGCGTCGTAGATTTGAACTGACCGATGATGAGTGGCTGGTGATCGAGCCGTTGTTGCCGAA